>CAVXIE010000003.1:0-283690 GCA_963761865.1 Candidatus Staskawiczbacteria bacterium
ATAAACTGGTTTGCCATTCCAAACTCAACGGACATAATAAGTGTGTTGTCGGTCGGATAGTAACTGCGGTCGTGAGTTTGAATGTGCTGTATAGTTCCTTTCTGCAGAAACCAGCTTATCTGTCCACCGTCGATTGGATTGCGGGCTAGGCGATCCAACTTCCAGCACAAAATACCTTGCGATTCGCCTCGTTCGATTTTCAAAAGCATATTTCCAAACACGGATCGGCCTGGCCTCTTGGCAGACTGCTTTTCGATAAACTCCTCAACAACATTAAGATTTTCTTGTTTGGCTAACGCCCGCAAGACGGCAAGCTGGTCTTCTATTGATCTAACTTGCTTGTCCTCGACGTCGGTACTTTTGCGGACGTAAAGAAAATATTTATTTGTCATAATTTTTTATCAAAATTATTTAATGTTGCCAAAGCGATTATTTTTTTATATACTAACTAAATATAACCCAGTTTTATTATAGTAAAACTTTATTACAATGTCAAAACAACTGCCCGCCATTGCAAGAAATATAAAAAAATATCGAGACAAGTTGGGCATCTCTCAAAGCAAGCTCTCGAAACTTGCTGGCGTTACCTTATACACAATCACAAAAATCGAGTCGGGTGCGACATCCGATCCGCGTATTGAGACGCTAAAGAAGATAGCAGGGGCGTTTAGGATAAAAGTCGATGATTTGATATAATGAATCTATGGCTAAAACACCTGTGGATAACTCGCAAATATTGTGCGGGGGGGGGGGGTATTAGTGGTATAATGATTTAATAAAAAAACTTGCGTCAATTATTAGTATATTAACCTATAAATAATATGAAAAAATATATAGTCATATTTTCAGTCATTATTACGGCATTTTTAACAGTCTCATTTTTAGTATTAGGTTCGGTTTCGGCAGATCAGCAGGCGATTCCATCGGGTAATTTTAAATACATAAAAACAGCGCATGGAGTTGAAATAATTGGGATTCACAGTAACGCGAGCTCAACAAAAAAACAAAATTTGCCGCAAGGGACAAATAATCAAACTAACGCTCAGTCGCAATTTTTAAATATTACTTCCGTAGCTTCGATTCCAGATATCAACGTCGCATACGGGACTGATTTGTCTTCCATAAATCTTCCTGTAAAAGTTATAGCGACCATGTCAAACGGAGCAACTAAGAAATCTCCAATTCTTTGGGACAGTGGCACTCCAACATATGATCCGAACTCTGCAGGAACTTATGTGTTCTCTGGCGTCCCCGTAGTCTCTGGGAACTTTACGAATACTAACGACATCAAGACCGAAGTTAATGTGATAGTATCTCCTCAATCATCGGCCAGCCAACAACCGCCTCAACCGACAACACCTCCTAGCACTCCAACACCACCAGCATCAACTACTTCAACATCGCAGACTCTTAATATCGCTTCGGTGGCTCCTATAAGCGACATAGATATTGCTACTGGCACGGCTTCAAGCGCAATAGGTTTGCCAACTACTGTTGGCGTTACTCTAAGCGATAGCAGTACCTCAACTTTGCCAGTCGTTTGGGACGGCGGCAATCCGGCCTACGACGGGAATACCGTTGGCACTTATGTTTTCACCGGCACTTTGACTTTGCCCGATGGCATTACTAATTCCAGCAACCTGACCGCCAGCGTAAATGTGGTCGAAGCAGTCCAATCCGCCTCAACGGAAAATTCTACATCGAGTTTAGAGCAGACAACGAGTCCATCGAATGGTACAGCTTCAATATATAATGCCGGAAGCGACCTGATACATTTAGTAGGTCAGTTCATTAATTTTATATTTTCGCCATTGAAATTACTCCATTTTTAAAATTAAGATAAAAATTATATGAAAATAGATAAAAAAAGTTTTATATTATCGGCAATAACGGTCTTGATATGCGTGCTGATTATTGTTCCGATCGTCAAAGCCGGAACGCTCACTCCGCCAGGTTCAGCATTTTCTGGGGGCGGGGACGTTCCTACAACTACAATGTACACCCTGCAAGATATATATAATAAACTAACTGGTGCTACAGTTACTCCACACACCACTTTAAATCCTGCTTCGGGCCCGACAACAGGCACAATGGACACCTTAACCCAGATATACAACGCAATTCCCGCAACTGTTCTTTGGCAAACAGACCAGAATGTGAACCTTTGCTGGTCAACCGGCCAATCCGACTCCGCAGATCCGTCAGGGGATCCAACAGATATCGGAGGCGAAGAAGAAAATTGCACCATCAACGGTGGTCTTGCGGACGATTCAGGTCTTGGTTTCGTGGACGGAGTCGATACCGCAAGTTTTCAGGGAAGCTGGAGCTCGGGTTCGTATACTCAATACCAAGAAGTTGAAGACAGCAGTTATAATTATTGGATATGTATGGCATCGGGAGGTTGCTCCGATACGCCAGCTACTGATACTGATTGGACGCAGATCTATCCAATAGGAGCGATGGAGTATTGCCAGCACCTAGACTACGACGGTATTAGCGTTCATCCTACCCCAGACACCGAAGATGGCGGGCAACCTTATTGGCATTTGCCGACAATAATGGAACTTATGAATGAAATGAATAATGAGTATACTCCAGGAGGGACTATATTTTCCGAACCTGGTAATCAAGGGAACCAACCGCCAGGAGGCTTCCAGAGCAACTACGGTTATTGGGCATCTACTCCTTTCGCCAACGATCCGGGCAATGCCTGGAGCGCCGGCGGCAACGACGGCGGTGTCTATAGCTACGGCTACGGCGAGAACTATCCTTTCCTAGTTCGTTGCGCCCACTAGTATTCATTAAATAACATTACCATTCATCCGACATTCTCTTAAAAATTATCCGTAAGGAAATTTTTAAGAGAAAAAAGGGGGTTAAATAATGTCGCAATATTCCCAACTGCCCATCTATAACTCGGCTGTGAATTGTCTGAAAGACCTTTACCAAAGAATACCAAAGTTCACCAAGCAGTATAAATATCTGCTGGGAGGAAAATTGATAGAATACAATATAAGGATAATTTCATTGATATTTGAGATAAGTAATTCTAGGGACAAGGAGGAAAGAATAGTACTCGTGGACGAGATTGCCAAAAACACAGACCTGCTGATGATACATGTCAGAATATGCAATGAATTGAAGCAGTTTGGCAAAGACAGCTCGTATCTGTATGTTTCCGAGAATCTAGTTGATATTTCCAGCCAAACTGAGAGGTGGAAAAAATATCTTGCCGAATAGCAGGATATCCCCAGAATCTGCCGGTAGCCAATCCGGCGAGCGAGGGATAATGAATACAATCTCCGCCCTCAAAACTTATTAAATATTTTTTAAAAGATGTTTTTTAAGAAGAGGATAGACGCTAGAAATATAAGTCGGAGATTCGATAAGCCAGGAGGCTTCCAGAGCAACAACAATTATTGGGCATCTACTCCTTTCGCCAACAATCCGGGCAATGCCTGGAACGCCAACGGCAACAACAACGGTGTCAATAGCAACAACAACAACGAGAACAATCCTAACCTAGTTCGTTGCGCCCACTAGCACTCATTCCACCCCTCAGTTTGTTCAGAAATATGGAAACAATATTTGCCAAAGAAAAATTGTTCAGAGCATACCTTGACTGTATGAAAATGAAGAAAAATACGGCAAATGCGCTGAAGTTCGAAATTAACAGAGAGAAAAATTTATTTTGCCTATTGAAAGAATTACAGGATAGGAGTTATCGGATTTCACGCCACATCTGCTTTATAGTCAAAGAACCGACGCCTAGAGAGATATTCGCAGCGGATTTCAGGGACAGGGTTGTCCATCACTTGCTCTGCAACGAAATACGCGAGCTGTTTGAAAAAGATTTCATTGAAAATTCCTTTGCCAACAGAACGGGCAAGGGTACGCATAAAGGAGTTTATAAATTGAAAGAATACTTAAAGACTGTCGATGAAAGCAGTTATTATTTAAAGTTAGACATTAAAAGTTTTTTCTGCTCGATAAGCAAAGACATTCTATTCAAGATGGTTTCTGAAAAGATCGGCAATGCAGACAGGCCGAATTGCTGGAAAGAAGAAATTTTATGGCTTTGCAAAAAGATAATCTATCACGACCCGACCAAAAATTATGTATTTAAAGGAAATGAAAAATCCAAAGAGCTGATACCAAAAGAAAAATCATTGTTCTATTCTAACGGCAACGGCCTACCCATTGGAAACCTGACGTCGCAATTTTTTGCCAATGTATATTTGGACAAATTGGATCAATCTATTTCTTCATCGGGATATAAATATTACATAAGATACGTAGATGACTTCATTATTTTAGGAGATAATAGCTTGATATATGCGATAAAAAATATAAAAGGATTTTTAAAGAACACTTTGGACTTAAGAATGAACGATAAAAAAATAAAATTCCAGCCCATCAAAACAGGAATAGATTTTCTGGGGTATTATATCAGGCCGGATTATACTTTAGTAAGGAGAAGGGTCGTTTCAAGGTTTAAAAATAAATTGTATAATTTGAAAATAACCGATAATAAGAAAGATACCCAAAAGACGCTGGCGATGATAAATTCATATTTCGGGCACTTCAGACACGCCGACAGCTATAAATTAAGAAGGCGGATTTTTGAAAGATACTTCACTAATTTAAAAGATGTTTTTACAGCTTCAAAAAGCTATCGTTTGTTAAAAATCAAAAATTAGTTATAATTTACACAGTATGTCAAAGTCATTTATTATATTAGCTATTATGGCTCTAAGCCTCGGTTTTTGTTCCATTGCCAACGCTGACAGCCAAGGTTTATCGGGCTATATCTATTCAGACGGCGCGGGTTGGATTTCTTTGAATTGCTCCAATACAAATTCATGCAATTCGATTGGTTATGGTGTTTCCGAAGGTGGCAACGGTCAGTTGTCCGGCTACGGATATTCACAAAATAGCGGCTGGGTAAATTTTAACCCCAACTATAGAGGAGTGATAATCAATTCCAACGGATCGCTTTCCGGTTGGGCATACTCCGCAACCGGCGGTTGGCTGGAAATAAACAGCTCAAAAATTATTTCCGTAAATGATTTACAGAATGAAATTACATCAGTTGCGAACACGGTCAACAGCAACAACTTATCAAGTACCGGCACGGTAAGTCTATTAAATAGCTTATGCAGTCAATTTTTATCCGATAGCGATTGCAATATAGTTAATAATCAATAATTTTTTAAATTATGACGAACCATAGCGATAATGTTTTAAACTCTATGATACGCAAATCATTTGTTCAGTTTTTATTTTTCGCCGCAATTTTGTCAGGCGGCGCATTATTGTCTATAGGCGGCGCTAATTATTGTTATGCCGCTACCTCTGGGACAATTTCGACGCCAACGCCCGATTATTATGCCTATGGCGAGAACATCGGCTGGATTAATTTTAGCCCGACAACGGGAAGCGTAGTTGTGGCAAACAATGGTTTGACCGGCTATGCCTGGTCGGAAAACGCTGGTTGGATAAAGCTCGGCAACGATAATGGCCCTCCGTATTCAAACTCCTCCTCCACAGATTGGGGAATAAGCAACAATTCTGGCAAACTTTCCGGCTACGCCTATGCCGAAAATCTCGGCTGGATTAATTTTGATCCGCAGTATGGCGGACATGATTACGGGGTGAACATCGACAGTTCAGGAAATTTTTCAGGATATGCCTGGGGTGAAAATACCGGCTGGATATCTTTTAACTGCTCCAATGCAAACTCTTGCGCCAACAATGGGGGATATGATTATGAGGTTTTAACTAACTGGCATCCAACCGGTACTTTAAGCACTTTAACTATCAGTCCTGCTAATTCAACGATTACTGTTTGCCAAGGCCAATCCTATACGGCAGAAGGTTTTGACCAATATGATAATGATTTAGGCGACGTTACTTCGGCAACGACATTTACTGTGTCGGGGAGCAATTCCGGCTGGAATGGAGACGTATATAGCAACTCTACGGCAGGAACTTATACTATTACCGGAACGGACGGATCAGTTAGCGGCACAACCTCTTTAACAGTTACTTCAGCTAACTGTGGGGGCGGCGGAGAAGGGGGAGTAAATTATTATTTGATCAATGTTTCTGCTGGAGCGAATGGTTCTATTAGCCCAGCCTCGGCCGATGTAGCTAACGGGAGCAATCAAACATTCACCATCACTCCAAACCCTGGCTATCAGGTTGCCAGCGTGTTGATTGACGGCAATTCTGTCGGAGCTGTAACGAATTATACTTTTTCCAACATTACAGCCAGTCATACAATCTCAGCAACATTCTCGGCAATAGTTTCATCGGGCGGAGGTGGTAATTCATTGCTATTAAACACTACATCTACAACAGCCCAAGCAGTACTTAATTTTGTAAGTCAAACCCTAGTCATAATGAAGCAACTCATTTTTAACCTATCTGCTATAAAGCCCACAGTCGCTCCGCCACATAATCTTCAGCCGACTTCCCCACCGACAAAACAAGTACCGCCGACCGCCGCCAATAATCAATCCACCAAAATACAGATATACCAAAAAATTCTAACAGAGCTCATGAATTTGCTTAATCTATTTTTTAGTCAGTCTAGCAAATAATATTTTTGGATTTTAGGTCAAACACTAGAATAAAGTGTTCTAAGAATTAGTTCTCATTGCATTAAAAGGGGAGCGTCTGCCGATCCTAAATCGGCTAATAAATAAAATATAATGCGCGCACGGGTGGCGTGGGGTAAGCATTATTACCATCAGCAAAACAATCCGCCGTTTCGCCCCATCTCATTGATAAAAAGTCGTCGTTAAAAAAAATAACCGGCTCGAACCCGTTATTAAAAGACCGCCGCATCGTCGTTTGCCCCATTCTACCAAGCGATGTGCTCTGCACATCGCTCAAAAATTTTTCTCATACTGCTAGCAGTATGACTCTTGTGGCTCTCTACAACGAAATACGAACTTACTATACCAAGAAAATCTGATTTTTACCATACCAAAACCTAGTCATTTACATAGTCATTCGGGAATGACTACCTTCCTGATCTAAAAAGCCCTGTGTTTAGTCGGATATCAGGGCAAAATGCCCTCGTGTTTTGACCCCCGACTATACCCTGTATTTGGCTTCGCCTCTGCCCCTCGACTTCGGTCTCGGTTCAGAGGCTCGCCAGTATGCTCGGCGGGTTGGCCTTAAATCAAGGAAGTCGGCCAACCCGTCCTCGCGTCGCGGGGCTGTCTGCTCGTCGTTGCACTCCGTATTCGCGTGCGTTGGGGGGGCGAGAAAAAAATAAAAATAACTCGAGGCCGTATGGCCGAGGTCGCGTCATTCTTCCGCGAAAAATGGGTTGCTATGTAATCCATTTTTCGATTTTGGTTTCCACTTCTTCTTTTCTTTTGGCATAACGCTCCCGCGAAACTTTTATAATTGTTTCTCTATCCGCCTCCTCTCCGCATTTGCAAACAGGCGGGAGCGTTACGGCCGAGAAAGGCAAGGATCGTTTTCCGTCGATCATGAGTTTAAGGTATATGTGATGGTTTTCCGAGTGTTCAATATCCTGTTCGTTAAATGTCGGCAGGAACTCAACCGCAAGTTCCTTCGCGTCAATGCTTCCGACGCGGAACGCGACGAGCGTGCCGACATTTCCGAAAACAGCATGTTTTACGTTCTCTGAAAGCTGATGCGTGTATTGATGGGCGAGAATCAAGTCCAATCTGTATTTTCTGGCTTCTGACAAAATTGACGGGAACACGTCCGTTGAAAAGTTTTGAAACTCGTCGATGTATAAATAAAAATCCTTTCTGTCGTTTTCCGGCATTTTCTGTCGCTCAAGTGCGGCCAAATATAGCTTGGTAACAATAACCGAGCCCAGCAGGTTGGCCTTATCTTCGCCAATTCTGCCCTTGGCGAGGTTCACGAGCAATATGCGACTATTATCCATAATGAACCGCAAATCGACCGTGCTACGCGTTTGGCCGACGATGTTTCTTAACGGCGTTGTAAGCAGCTGTCCGATTTTGTTTTGTATTGGCGACGCAACTTCCTTTCTGAACTGTGGCGGGTACTCGTCAAAATCTTTTTCCCAAAATAAACGGACGATCGGGTCTTTGACGTGAGAAACTATCTCACGACGATAATCGTCATCGGCTAACATACGATAAACGCCAAGCAACGTAGTGCCTGGTGTGTCCATAAGTGCGAGTATTGCGTTGTGAAAAACGTGCTCTAATCTCGGCCCCCAAAATCCTATCCATAAATGCTTGAATACTGAAATGAGCGAACTTGCGACGAGCTGTTTCTCGTCCTCGTCGCGGGCTTCGAGTACGTTCAAGCCGATGGGATTTTGTGTGTCCGAGGGATTAAAATATACGACTTCATTTGTTCGGTGTTTAGGAATAAAGTTTAAAATATCCTCAACTAGTTCTCCGTGCGGATCAATTAACGCGATGCCGTGGCCTTCGCGTATATCACTTATCGCCATATTCTTAAGCAAGGTTGACTTGCCCGTTCCGGTTTGGCCGATAACGTACATATGCTGACGGCGGTCTGCTGGCTTTATGCCAAACTTCATTCCGCTCGTATGAGAGGTCGTTTTGCCGATAGGAATATTCATAACAATAAAGAGACGCTCGATTGGCGTCTCTTTATTTTATACCTTTGTAATAAGAAGTTTCATTCTTCTGAAAAATAATGTAGGAGCATTATTTTGAGAATGAGCGGAATATAACTCCTATGTTCCGCTTACCCATCGCACCGGTTTGGCACGGACGGCGGGGATATGAAACTAAAAGACATATACCATTTTTATATAGGTATTGTCAAATGTTGTAGATTTGATAAGATAAAAAAATAAACAACCTCAGTTAAAAATAATTTGTTAAAATTTATGCTAATTTGGTTCAAAAAATTTGTTCAAAAATACCATGCTGATGCGATTATCATTATAGGGTTAATTCTATTTATAGAGGGATCGCTTTTTATTTACTTATTAAAACCTCCTGATCCAAAAACATTCCCGCAAATTGTAACCGCACAAACCAAAACATCGGCAGTCCAGCCAGTTCAAACGACTAATCCAACCATCTCGCTCAATTTATATCCTGATAACACTGAAGGAGAATTTTTAACCATGCTCGGAATTTTATTGGCTCTTTTGGGAGCTGTTGGCACGGGAATATATTTATGGATACAAAGAAATGTAGAGGGGGACGCTAAGGAACTTATGAGGGGCGGAAGATTATCCGCTCGAGCCGAAGCACACATTACGCTAGCATATACACTTTGGTGTCTTTATGAAAAAGACAAAAAGAAAGAGTCGTTAGATATGGCTATAGAAAAAATTGAAATAGCTCATAAGATCGCTAGAGACCTCGATCCCAAAGATTATGCTGATATTATCTGTAGCGTAAAAGATAATTTGGCATATTATTTAGCCGAAAAACAAAGTAAAGAAAAAGAAATAGATGTTGTCGATAAAGCTAGGGCTATGAAAATAAAGGAAGAATTATGGGAATTAATAGAGTCTGGAAATATACCCCAGCAAAGCGGTTATTCTATTGACGATTATGCTAATGAATTAAAAGAAACCTGTGCTTGGGTCATGTATTGTTTTGCGGGTGAAGATATTGCACAAAAACAAAAAGCCCGCTATATAATTCGCGGACTGAAAAATCATTTTAGTCCTCAAAGGTTTGCTAAACTAAAAAACCGATATTCTATTTAAGTAACAGGGCCTAACGTCATTTTTATAAACATATTTTTTATTTACATTTTTAGTATATCATCTCATACCTTAGATGTAAATACTATTAAAATATTGTATATTCCAGCCCTTTTCTAGGGCTTATTCACAATATCAATAATACGTAAAATATCTTATTTAGGTTCTCTACCCCGTTAAAATCATTCTATCTTTTTTCCTCTCTAAAATTATCTGGCGATTTGTTCGCCAAAAGTTTTTCGCGTCTTTCGTTGTATTCTTTTTCAATGTTTTTTCTGTCTCGTAGATATTTTTTGCCGATCTCGCACTCGGTAACCTCTCTGACAAACTCCTGCTCGTTCATGCCCGCCACTTTATACGCTTTATCGTGGTCGAGCGTTTGTATTTCTACAACCCCGCCGTCTTTCTTATTTTTTACATAACAAACTCTCGGTTCCAGTTCCTGTAATAATTGTATGTAAGATTCCCACCCTGGCGGGCTTTGATATATTGTGGCGAGCGATTCTTTCGCTAAAATGTTTGAGTCATCGCGGGATATTCTAAAATATGCCTGAACTCCGCAGTTAGATAATATGGAAGCCCGCAAGGAAGGCGGAAGCTGTGCGAGGTTTTGGTGAGCAAGAATAACCGCGAGTTTATATTTTGCCGATTCCGCTAACATCGTGATAAATGATTCCGTCGCAAAATTTTGAAACTCGTCGATGTAGAGGTAAAACATCTGTCTCTGTGATTCCAAAATATCCGTTCGACCGAAAGCCGACGCCTGTATTTTGGCGAGTAATAGCGAGCCCAAAAGAATCAGCCCCTCCTTTTAATCTTCCTCTGTCTAGTTTGACGAGCAAAATCTTTTTATTATCCATAATATCCCGCAAGTCAAAAGAGCTTTTTTGCGAAACAAACATTTGCTTTATTTTGTCATCAAACAAAAATCCGTTCACTTTGTTAAGCGTGGATTCCATCCACTCGTTTTGAGTTTGCGGACGCTGTGTGTTAAACCTGCCGTAAAAATACTGACGGCATCCGTCATGCTTTACGTTCGCCAAAATTTTAAGACGCACTTCGGGGTTGGTTAGAAACAAGGGCAACTCGGCGAGCGTAAAATTGTTTTCAATAAGGGCAACCAAAGTATTTTTTAATAAGTCCTCCATTCTCTGCCCCCAAGCGTCCGCCCATATTTTTTTGAACGCTTCGGTGAGTTCTCCCGCAACGGCGGACGCGGACTCTCCGCGTGTACGCTCTAACGGATTAAAAGAAACGATGTTGTTCTCGTCGGTCGGGTCAATTAAGATAACATTGTTTTGCAGAAACTCTTTGTTTTTGAGCAAATGCAAATATCCTTTCACGTCTTCCGTAAAATCTCCGTGCGGATCAACGACGCAAAAACCCAAGCCGTTTTTTATATCCTGCTCAATCAACGATTCCAAGAATTTTGTCTTTCCTGTCCTTGTAGCACCTACGACGTAAAAATGAGCGTCTCGATTTTCTTGAGAAATTCCTTTGGTGAGTCGTGTTGTTTTGAGCGTCTGCTCGTCCGTGTTTTCAGCCCAGCCCAAAACTAATTCATCGGGCGTGGCTTCCCTTTGCAGTATCTCAAAACTCGGCTCTTTGCTTTGGTTGAGCAAATTGTCTCCCCAAAAGAGTTTCTCAAAAAATGACTTCTTTTTATCAGCCATAAACTATGGAATGATATTTAAAAATCCGTGTGTCCTTCTTTCCACTTTTGTAAAATCAATTTTTTGTTCTACCATCATTGAATTTACCGATTCCTTCAAGGCGTGGTGAACCGTCGTAACGTAAGCGGTCAATTCTTCCGTATCAAAAAGATTTAACGCGGAAAAAAGGTCTCCGCCTCCGCCGTGCATAATGGAAGCGATAACAAAAAATGGCCACGTCAAAACAGTCCTAAGTGGATCGCGTTTGAACCTCCTCCAAAAACTAATAGGTTCTTCTAATAAATACCACGAAACGAAAAGTTGTTTGCCGTAGTCGCGAGCTGAAATATACATATCGTGCGTATCAAACAACTTGTGCTCGGCAATTAAAAATTCCCTGCTTTCTTTGATAAAGCCGTGATTGTCGGGTTTTCTGTCCTGCTTTGAAACGTGAATGTTTGGAGCTCCAACTTTCTCGACTAATTTTATTGTATCGTTGATTACTTTTTCTCCAAAGCCGTTAGCTCCTTCAATGAGCATCGTCCATTGTTGCACGATTTTCTCTTGCTTAATTTTCTTTGTCGAATGTATGTGCCTATAAATCGCATATCCTATACCCGCGACTATTGTTAAAAACAAAATCCAACCCCACATAATTTTTTATATTTTATTTAATAATATTAACTTTCTAAAAAACTCGAATTACCGCCCTCGACCGAGACGGCACAAAACTTTTAAGAATAATTTATTTCATTTTAACTTATTCAAGGATAGCGTGCAAAGTTCCGTCTTTCGGCGAACCCCAAATCGGTGAAAGCATCGCCTCCGGCTTCTCCAGCGAATAACTTTTTTCGGACGCGAACAAAAACATATTACTGCCTTCTTGCCGAGTATCCGCGTTTTTTGTGATAACACGCAAGTTTTCTTTTCTTTCTTCTGAAATGGTTATCGTCAAAACTCGAAAACGCGTAACGCCCAGCGAGTTTTTGCATTTTTCGCTACGCCACCAATCCCAATAAATTTTCATTTTGCTCAAAACTCTTTCTCTTGTCATCGTTGAGCGGTCTGCCTCCAAAAAGAAATGCAAAAGGTCGTCTCCTTCTTCAATCGTAAAAAACGCGTCGGGCACGAGCTCTGTTTTTTCTCCGCGTTCCGACAATAAATCTTTCAGATCATATCCCATAACCCAGCGAACGATTTTCGGCTTAGTGGGATAGTTCCGCAACGCGAGCGTGAGTGCCACCCTGAAACGCGAGATCATCATCGCGTGCATCAAGTTTGGAAAAGTTATCGAGCTTATTCTCGTTCCGACGAGCTCCTTGCGGGCTAAAAGCTCCGCTCCTTTTTTGCCGATGGAATAAATAAGGAAACTTCCGCTACCTTGTATGAGCTTTTGGGACACTGGCCTTTCTAAATAGCCCAGCTGGTACAACGTAGCCAAGCGACGCTTTAAGTTCCTTTCTCCTCCTTGTTGCAAAGCGAGGATTTGTTGAGTGTCCAAAAAGCGATAATCGGCAATATCGCTAAGGAGCTCGTAGTCGCGGGGCTGTATGCGTAGATTGACGGGTGGCTCTTTGCTACGCACAAACTTCTTGTGTTTATGCAAAGTCATATACTTCAGAATAACATAATTTCTGGCACTTGCGGAGCCACCCGTCGTTTTTTCTCGCCCCCCCCAACGCACGCGAATACGGAGTGCAACGACGAGCAAACAGCCCCGCGACGCGAGGACGGGTTGGCCGACTTCCTTGATTTAAGGCCAACCCGCCGAGCATACTGGCGAGCCTCTGAACCGAGACCGAAGTCGAGGGGCAGAGGCGAAGCCAAATACAGGGTATAGTCGGGGGTCAAAACACGAGGGCATTTTGCCCTGATATCCGACTAAACACAGGGCTTTTTAGATCAGGAAGGTAGTCATTCCCGAATGACTATGTAAATGACTAGGTTTTGGTATGGTAAAAATCAGATTTTCTTGGTATAGTAAGTTCGTATTTCGTTGTAGAGAGCCACCATGGGCGCTTAGCTCAGTGGTAGAGCGCTTCATTTACACTGAAGATGTCGGGGGTTCGAATCCCTCAGCGCCCACATAAGAAATTCAAAAATCAAAGTTCAAAAATCAAAGTGACAATTCAAAATTAAAAATTACGGTCGTCGTAATAATTTTGCACTCTACACTGTCATTTTGCATTTTGAGATTTGCATTTTAAATTATCATATGCCGAGGTAGCTCAGTGGTAGAGCATTTGTCTGAAGAACAAATGGTCGTGAGTCCGATTCTCACCCTCGGCACAGGGAATAAGCGGGCGTGGTATAGTGGCTATTATACGTCCTTGCCAAGGACGAGATGGCGGTTCGATTCCGCTCGCCCGCTCAAAGAAAAATACCGGATTAACCGGTATTTTTTGTTAGGGCGAGCGGAATCGAACCGCAAAAGGGGTCGGGAAAAAGGATTTTTCCCGTAGCGGAATTATTCAAACCGAGGGGTTTGAAGGAGCGAACTCGTGAGCGACAGGTTTGCATTCCGCTCGCCCGCTCAGTAGAAGTTTGAGAACAAAAAAATCGCCTTTATTTATAGACGATTTTTTGTTAGAATAGAAATATGAAAAAATATTTGATACCTATCGTTGTTTTCCTTTTAGCCGTCGTCGCTGATACAGCTTTTATCTTTGCCATGCACAAACAGCACAGTTCGCAAGTATGTTTTGAAAACACCTGCTTTAATGTGTCGGTTGCCAATAACGATAAATCCAGAGAGCAAGGGCTAATGTATGTTAAAAGTTTACCACAAAACGAAGGGATGCTCTTTATTTTTCCGAACTGAAGGAAAGTATTCTTTTTGGATGAAAAACACTCTGATACCTCTGGATATGATTTGGATAAATAAAGATAAAAAAGTGGTCTTTATTGAGAAAGATGCCAAGCCATGTGTAACAGTCATATGCCCAATAATAGTACCCGATCACAGCGCAAATTACGTGTTGGAAACAAACGCCGGACAGGCACAAAAGAACGGCATAATAATAGGAGATTTAGTAAAAATTAACAAATAATTTTATGAAATTTAACGGTGAAATAGTCAATATTGACGCATGTGCATAAATAGTGCATAACTATTGACAAGGCGTCTTTAATGTGATAATATCTAAGTATACTCCCAAGAGGGAGTTTTTTAATAGAATTAAATAAAGTCGTCATAATCTTATGGAAAAATCACTATTAGTTAGATCTATAGCTATAGGGTTTGCTTACGGCATTATCTTGTTCTCGGTGCTGGCCCCCTTGGCCATAAACGCTGATTTGAAAAACTCCTCACCGGAATTGAAACCATCTACATTAGTTGACAATGGTCATTTGACGATTTGTAAAATTGACAAATCTTCATATGAAGTGGTCAAGACAGTAAAGATGGTTATCACTGCTTATACCAGCACCCCGGACCAAACAAAAGACTACGGCAGTCCGTTTATCACCGCTTCTAACAAGCAAGTTGAAGATGGATTTATTGCAAACAATTTATTGCCTTTCGGAACCAAAGTAAAAATTCCCGAAATATATGGTGATAAAATATTCACCGTAGAAGACAGAATGAATACAAGAATGGGATCTTATCACGTTGATATATGGTTCCCTGGCGCAGAAGGCGGAAGAACAAAGGCATTAGAATTTGGAAAAAAGATAGCCGATATACAAATTGTAGAAAGCTAAGCCAACTAAAAACCGCGAGAAATCGCGGTTTTTAGTTGGCTTAATAGTATTGAATTTTATCTAAATATCGAAAATCCTCAGAACTAACTAATAATTTCGCTATCGGCTTCACGGGTTTTCTGGAGGTCCACTCTCCACTTAGATTCCCATGGTCGTCTTCTTCTGGATGAAATTCGTTCTTATTAAAGATATAAACAAAACCCTGTTTCCATGGACTAGTCCCTTGATATTTTTTAGGAATTTTAAATACATATTCCGATTTTATCTCTCCAGTTTCATCGTTCTCTTCAGTATAATGCCCGCTTTCTATCATGCCATGAAGTTTACTCCTATCTTGAATTGCATAGAAAATAGGCAGAACCGGATCATCTACTGAATAAACTGCCTCTTTATTACCAGATTGTTTTGAGGAATCATTGGCCTGCTTAGGACTCACCAAGTCCAAGTTTTGACCAGAACCATGAAGCACTACGTTTTTATATCCAACTAAAAATACGAGAAAATCTTCTTTTGGATATGGCAGATTATACTCTATTACAGGAACCGTTTCTCTTTTATTCTGCAATGTAGATTCAAAAAGCTCTTCAAAAGATTTTTCTTTTTCGATAATTTCGCTGGATTGCTCTGGGAGTGACTCCATGTCTATAAAATATTTTTGTGCCCAAGGCGGGAGTCGGACCCGCATGAGATTACTCTCAGAGGATTTTAAGTCCTCCGTGTATACCATTCCACCACCTGGGCAATTTGTCAAGTATGGAGGCCATGGCCGGAATCGCACCGGCGTATACTTCTTTTGCAGAGAAGTGCTTTACTACTTAGCTACATGGCCATTCTCTTATCCACTGTATTATATTATCCCTATTTTTTCAATTACCTTTTTCCTTAATCTTTTCCAAAAGTTCTTCAACTCTGGATACATTTTTAATCTCTGTATCTCGCACAAATTTAATTTTGGGAATCGGCCTCATATTCAACGCCTTATTTATTTTCTGCTGAACACTGTACACCGCTTTATTCAAAACACCGACAATTTTTTCCGCTTTATCATCCGGAAAAACCGAGATATAGGCTTTCGCCTCTATCAAATTTGCCGTTGCGATAACATGAGTTAAGGTAATCAGCGCCCCCTGAAAATCAAAATCCCGCAAAATAATTTTACTTATTTCCTGCTCAAGCAACGCATTAACCCTTTCTATTCTCTTGCTCATAGAATTGATTTTTTCCTTTCTTCTGTGTATGCAGCCAAAATATCGCCTTTTTCAACCTTCACATTTCCTTCAAATAATATACCGCATTCATCTCCCTTGACTAACTTATCCATATCTTTTTTATCGCGTTGAAGGTTGATAATTCTGCCGGCGCCAACCTTTTCAAGATTTCTAAACACTTCAAGTTTTAACCCTTTTTTAATTTCGCCTTCGGTAATTTTACCCCCAACAATCTGCCTGTTTTTTTCAGCCCAAAAGATAATCAATGCTTTGATTTTTCCGATTTCATTGCGGACAATTTCAGCTTCCAGGGATTTTTCCATTCCGTTTCTGACTTCCTGAATCAATTCATAGATAATATCAAACGTTTTTATCCGCACTTTCTTTTTTTCATCGTTTCTGAGCAGCTGCAAAACACCGGGGCTTATTTTTACCCTAAATCCGATAATCTGCGCATTGGACATTTCTGCCAACTTTGCATCCGATTCGTTAATATCACCAACTTCGCTTTTTAAAATTCTTAAATTCACCTTATCTTGTGGTAAATTTTTCAGCATTCCTTCAATCGCTTCCACCGACCCGAACACGTCGCTTTTTAAAATAATATTTAAAATTTTCCGGTCGCCGTCGGTATCAAGAACATTGGTATTTATCTCTCTTTTTGGCTCTTCCCGTTTTATTTTTTCCATAGCCGCTTCGGCACTAGGATATGTTTTAAACCGTTCTCCAACACCGGGAACTGTTTCAAACCCCAATACAATCGCCGGTTGAGAGGGATATGCCTCATCGATTGATTTTCTTTGAAAATTCTCCAAGTATTTCACTTTTGCCATCGCCAAATCGGTGGCAATAATATCTTTCTTTCTTAAGATTCCTTTTTCAACAATGACCGTAGCTACCGGTCCCTTAAGACTATCCATATATGATTCAATCACCAATCCTTCGGCAGGACTTTCAATATCCATTTTTAGTTCCTGCATATCGGACACCAATAAAATCATCTCCAGTAATTCATTGATTCCCGTTTTTTCTTTTGCCGACACCTCAACAGACGGAACTTGCCCGCCCATTGATTCCACAAAAACATCAATTTTTGAAAGCTCCCGCGTTATTTTTCCGGGATCAGCATTAGGAAGATCAATTTTATTCAACACGACAATCATCGGAATCCCGGCTTTTTTTATTACAGTAATTGCTTCCTTTGTTTGCGGCTGAACACTTTGGGCGGCATCAATCACCAAGAGCGCGACATCGGCAACCTCGGCTCCGCGTAAGCGCATTGCTGAAAACGCCTCGTGACCCGGAGTATCAATAAAGGTTATCTCTTTGATTTGACCTGAACCATCGGGTGCAGGCTGTTCAATTTCATATGCTCCGATGTGCTGAGTGATTCCGCCAGATTCTTTTGATGTAATTTTAAAATCTTTAATTGCCTCAAGCAAAGATGACTTTCCGTGATCAACGTGGCCCAAAACAACCACCACCGGCGGTCTTTTCAATGCAACTTCTTTTTTGGCAATTTTTTTCATAAAATTATTATACCTTAAATCACAAAATGCAGGGTACCATAGTTTATACCATACCAAAGCGGAGGGTACAGGACTCGAACCTGTAAGGGGATTTCTCCCTCTGGTTTTCGAAACCAGTGCCTTACCATTAGACTAACCCTCCAAACCAATCAACTCTTCAAGGAGTCATATTTTCAGCTCGGCACGTGCTATTTTTATATCATAATTTACCTTAAATGTAAAACAATAAGCACAAACAAAAAAGCGAACATCACCGCATAAAATAATTAAATTTCCAGCAACAACGGGAAATGATCTGACCCGTGAGAGCGTAGAAATACTTTTTTTGATTTTATATCTATATCTAAAGGGATGAGAATATAATCAAGCTGTACCGGAAATTTTAAAAAAGTTACTTGTCTTCTGAGAGGATTTTTTAATCCATAAGAGCTGAACAAATCAGCCAAGCTTTTATTCTCGTTGATTCCGATTTCTTTGATATTATATCCAAAATATCTTCCAAGAAATAAATTTAAGAACGGCTTGGCAAACGTATTGAAATCACCACATATAACATTTTTTCTATCCGGGCTTAAATAGCTGACAACCTCTTTAAACTGTTCAATACGATGATATGGCCCCACAACACATTTAAAGTGAGAATTAAACACCCTAAACAACCCTTCGTTGGTATCTATATCCACATAGAATGAATCCGCCTGAAAATACTGGTATCGGTTGATGTGCCCGTAAGTTTGTTTGTGGGGAATTGTAACCTGCTCTTTTATCGGGAATCTTGAAATTATAATGGAATATAGCTTTACATCAGGTTTTTTGTTATTTTTATACACCCATACCTCATCACAAACCGCTATATATGGGCTGAAACTTTTTAGCGCGTTAAGATGGGCCGCAGGAAATTCTTGGAGACAAATAACGTCTGCTTTTTGTCGTTTCAAAAATGCAAGCGCCTTACGTATATTTTTATTCTTTACGTATATATTCCAGGTTAAAATCTTCATATCAGTTGTTTTGTTATCAAATATGTAATTGCCGCAGCCACAATCCCTGCGAGTATGTCGCTTGGCCAATGAACTCCGCAAAAAACCCTGGCTGATGATATCAGGCAACTCACAACGACAAAGACCAAGGCCAGCGGAACGTTAAATAAAAACAATGAAAATGATAATGCAAAAAAGAATGAAGTATGGCCGGATGGAAACGCTGGATAATCCGGTTTTTTCACTAATGGGACTATGTTTAAAGTTTCTGAAGGTCTTTTGCGTTTGTAAAAGACATAAATCGCTTCGTTAATAACAAATCTGGCAAAAAGACCCGCCAAAATTGGAACTAAAAAAGCCTGCCAGCTATGAATAATAACGGCAAAAACAACCAAAGAAATAAGAAGTATATATCCTGCATATTCGGCTAGCAATATGCCCAGAAGATCTAGTATTCTATATTTTTTGGCTCGCTTATTTATGGCGTTGAATAATAATAGGTCTAGATTCATGATTGATTCTGCTGCCTTAAGGCTCCAATCTAATGCTATTCCAACATACCAAGTATACCAAAAATCCGACCATTATTCAATAAAGCAACGGCCCAACATAAAACCCCGTTTCTTAATAGAAAACAGGGTTTTATGTTCCTCATTTGTGCCCCTATCAGGAGTCGAACCTGAATTTAAGGTTTAGGAAACCTTCGTCCTATCCGTTGAACGACAGGGGCAAATTACTTAGTCAATAATATCAAAAAATAAGGTATTTGCAATGACTCTGTAATCCTGTATAATTACTGAAACTAACGAATTATTCTAATTACCCTAATTGACCTAATCAAGTCCCAATGCCGAAATGCCTAATTTATGAAACGTATTTTAGAAATTGGGACTTAGAAATTGATTAGAATAATTAGAAATTAGAATAATTAGAAATTTCAAAATGAAGTCCCCCATTATAAAAATTGCAAAAAGAGTGTGTCCAGCGGTTATTTCGGTGATTGTTTCAAAAGATTTACCAAAAGTTGAAGATTTTTATTCTTTCCCTTATGGCGGAAAAGAATATATTATGCCAATGGTTGGAAAAGACGGAAAGGACGTGGTTGAGAAAACACAAATTGGCGGGGGCTCAGGATTTATAATCTCAAGAGATGGTTATGTTATAACCTCAAACCACGTAGTAGCCGACACCAGCGCTGACTATACCGTTATAATAGACCCAACCCACAAACACCAGGCAAAAGTATTGTCCCGAAATCCCATCAATGATGTTGCGGTGTTAAAAATTGAAGGCAAAAACTTTCCGTATATAGAATTAGCAGATTCAGATAGGATAGAATTGGGCGAAGAGGTGGTAGCAATCGGAAATCCATTGGGAGAATTTAACGATACACTCTCGGCAGGAATTGTTTCCGGACTTTCAAGATATGTTACGGCATTTGGCGGAGTTGATCATCAGATGCAAAACTTACGAGGCTTAATCCAAACAGATGCGGCAATAAACCCGGGGAATTCCGGCGGTCCTTTGGTAAACATGAAAGGAAAAGTCATCGGAATAAACACCGCAATGATTATGGGAGCTCAAAATATTGGTTTTGCCATCCCTATAAATTATGCTAAAAAAGATTTGGCAGAGGTCAGGAAATTCGGCAAAATTGTTGTTCCATTCTTAGGCGTAAAATATGTTTTGCTTTCAGAAGAGATGGCAAAAGCCAACAAATTGCCAGTAAGCGCCGGTGCTATGGTTGTCAGAGAGGCATTGGGCGAACATCCTGTCATAAAGGGATCTTCGGCAGATAAAGCCGGCATCAAGGAATTTGATATTATTTTAGAATGCGATAATCAAAAAATTACAGCAGAAAACACCCTTTCTCATATATTACAAAAATGCAAAATTGGACAGGAAACCAGCTTCAAGGTTTTGCGCGATGGCCAGGAATTAATTCTTAAGGCAACACTATCAGAAAAAGATTAACAAATCTTAAAATTTCAAAAAAATAAGACGATGCAAAGATCGTCTTTTTTTTGGTAGATTAACTGCGTCGGTCAACCATCAAGCCAGTACTCAATTGCATTAAGCAAGTGAGTAGAATCCAGCGGTTTAATTAAAACACGATCCGCTTTGCAATCTTCCGGTGGCCCACCTCCGGTAATCATAATGATAGGTAATCCGGGCATTTTTTCCTTAATCTTTGCGCACAAATCGCCGCCCTGCATTTGTTTGTGCAGGGCAGGGAATCTAGAGCAAGTGATCAAAAGGTCAAATTGCTCTTTTTCCAGCAAATCCAATGCCTCTTCACAATTTGGACAAAGCCTAGCCTCATGTCCAGCTTTTTTTAAAATAAATCCATACAGCGTCCGGACATCCAAATTACTTTCCGCCACCAGAATACGTGCCATAGCAAGCCTCCGTTTAAAGTAATGTTTAAAGAGCTGCCACCGTTTGATATTAACATATTATTTCAATTAAGTCAAAATATAGCAACTTAACAGATCCGTCGTTATTTAACTTATACGAACTATTGACATAGTTTTATATTCTGCTAATATAGAAGCCAAGATAGTCGGCAGACATTTTTCTTGTTACCATCAACTGTCTCAAAGATTGTTTGTTGAATATAACCGATAATCTTTGAGACGGCCGGTGGTGTGACTACGCTAAATAAGCGCGTCAACGGGGGAAATGTACCCTGTGTGCAACTGGGAGCTATAAAGAGCGTCTTTAGGATGAATCCTGCTCTAGGATTTAAGTGGGTTCTTCCCAATTCTGGAGGTGGAACTTCCAAACGCTCACGAACGGGGGACATATTCCCCCAAGCTTCCGTCCTGCTCTCCCGGCCGTCTCCTGTTCTTTTCTTTCGTCGCCTGTTTCATTTAGGTCGCAACCATGTTGCGACCTTCTTTTTTTATACAAAATAAAAATCACCGCATTGGGTGATTTCGCACTGGAGCAGGTAAGGGGAGTCGAACCCCTCTCATTAGCTTGGAAAGCTAAGGTAATACCGATATACGATACCTGCGTTTTAGATTTTAAATTAGATTGTCGGGGTGCTGGGATTTGAACCCAGACTAAACGCTCCCAAAGCGTTCGTGCTGCCGTTACACAACACCCCGATGATGCGAATTTCTAATTTCTAATTTCTAATTTTCAATTTTTAATAATAAGGAATCGAAAAACTAAATTAGTTTAATACTATCCGAAAAACTGAATATTGTCAAAGGAGGGAATATATGATAATATCTTAAGTAATTCTAATATTAGCCCTCGTAGTTCAATGGATAGAACGAAAGGTTTCTAACCTTTTAATGTAGGTCCGATTCCTACCGAGGGCACCGGTTAAAAAAATATGGCGGTCGTGGTGTAATGGCAGCACAGCACTCTGTGGCAGTGCTAGAGGGAGTCCGAATCTCCTCGATCGCCCAATTTAAAAACCGCTCAAACTTATCATTTTGAGCGGTTTTTATTTGACAAAAATAAAAATATGATTATAATATAATTGAATCGGGTTCATTAACAATCACCTCTTTACGAAAGGTCAGACCATGGATACTAAATTTTGTTTTGAATGGCAGGATCTGAAACGAAGCTGGCAGGAAGCCACCAACAAGATGCGCATATGGACAGTTCGTTTTACGAATAGTGAAGAATATTTACGGTCCATTGAGCCAAAGATTGACGCAATAATAATTGAGCGTCGTCAGTTAACGGAAAAGAGCATGGGAATGGAACACCTGATCAGGGAGCACAAAAGTGCCATCGGCAGCCGCTCCGCTTATCTGCTCAACGTCTCAAGGCTATCAGAGGGAAAGCTTCGGCAAAAGGATTTTGATGCCCAGCTCAGGAGAGTAGGCAGTCACGCCTCCAAAGTCAAACTTAAGGGAAAGCCCGTTTCTCTTATTTGTAAAGCTGCAATTGAAGGAATCTTACGGGCAGTTGACATGAAAAGGAGCGAAAGAAATGCCTACTTTGCAGATGCTGACCGCCAGAATGCCATGGAAATAGAAAGGCTTCTTAGTTGCATCCAAAGTAACCAAGAGCGAATGGACGCACTGGAACCTGAGTTCATGACAATAATGCAAGAAACGGTGCAGCGAGAGAATTCAAAAGCGGAAGCTGATATGGCAGAAAAAGACCGGCGCTATAAAGCTATGCTTAACTGGGGAGCGCAGGACCGTGAACACCTGGAATGGATTCTTGCAAATGACTTACCGTTTAGTACCGGTGCGGTAGAAATCTATCGTAAGCGATTCCCCGAAGACAACATCACTCCGCTGTTGTTGCAACCGGAAGTGAGGACTTCGCCCATTCACCCTCGTCGGCCAACAAGAGACAACGGCAACATAATCGCCAGAAATCTTGTAGCCACAAAAAGCGAACTGCGGCCGTGGGAGTTCTTTCTCGTTGCCAACGAGGAAGAAGCTGGCATTCCGATACCCTCCGACGAAATGGCCTTTATTGACAGCCTTCAACAGCTACTCGACGGGTCATCCATAAGAGGCATCAATATATCACAGGTCTTGGTCAAACTTTCAATGGAGGCCAAACGTATTGACCAAGGTTGCGGACTGAACAGAATAACAGGCGCCAAATTCAAAAATTGGATTGAAGGCCACGTGGGTTATGACTATAGAATACTTATGTCACCCGACAGGCAAACACGAAAAATTCGGTTTTTCCTCTACGCGAAGAAAGACCAAAAATTTGTGCTCGTTCGTTGACCAAATGGCTCGGGAAGTTACTGAACTTCCCGAGCCATTTTTTATTACTATCGTATATATTATATATATCTTTTAAAAGATATATTGTTTTGATATAATAGATATAATTATAGATAATTAAATATACATCTTACTATGGATGAATTTAAGGCGCTTTATGAATTTATTGATCTTGCGCAAAAAAATAGGAAATATCCAAACAACACCGCTCAAGGAAAGCGAGCTTCCTTGAAGTTATTTGAAACTGTAATACATCCCGACGAACTGGAGTCTTTAGACTTAATTGAGGAACGGATGAAGGAGATTTTTTTAAGCCTGGTCAGCAGATACAAAGATAATTTCAGTATTCAATCGCTCAATACCTACAAAGGAAGATTTTTAAAAACCATTCAAGACTACAAAAGATATGGAAAAGATACCGAAGTTTTTTCCCAATGGGAAGCTAAACATCGTGATTACAAAAGCAAAGATAATACGAAAGATAGCCAAAAAGATAGACTATTATCTAGTCCATCTTTATCAACTAACAGCCATGTGTATAAACTCCAAATATCACTCAGAGATGGGCTGACATGCACCATAGAGTTACCACCAAAATTAACCAAAGAAGATGCGTCTATCATAACAAAGATTATCGGTTCACTGACCGATTAAGATAAAATGTGGAAAACTTTTTAAACATTTATTTTTGCAACATTTTTTTAAAACAAAAACCGCTTTGAAAATTTCAGGGCGGTTTTTGTTTGCGATTTTATTTATTTTTTGACCCCACGGCTTCGGTGATGTTTTTGTAGCCGTCTTTTTTGAGAAGCTCTGCCAATCCTTGATTGATTTGGCCAATTAGCTGCGGGCCTTCAAAGATCATTCCTGTAATCAGCTGGATCAAGTTTGCGCCGAGTTGAATTTTTCTATAAGCATCTTCTGCTGAAAATATTCCACCACAACCGATAATTACAAACTCTCCTTTGGTTTTTTTATAAATATAGGCAATTTGCCTATCGGATAATTCTTGAACCACTTTGCCGGACATGCCGCCGTTGACCGGAACATGTTTGTCTTTAATGTTTTGATTGTTTCTGTTTTTTGCCAAGTTGGTTGAGATAAAACCTGAAATTTTGTACTTCCGGGCAACTTCAATTATTTTATCTAATATTAGTTCGGAAATCTCAGCAGGCATTTTTAAGAATATCGGCTTTTGGTTTTTGATTGTCGTTATTTTTGAAAGTAATCTGTCTAATTTTTCTGGATCAGAAAATGGTTCTCCGCCAAAAGCATTTGGACAAGAAATATTTATAGTATAATAATCTCCAATACCATTTTCAACAAAAGTTTTGTAAGCTTTAAAATAATCATCTATTCCTTTTTGCTCGTCAACCGTATCTTTGCTGTTTGTTTTAGCAACGCTTATACCAACCGGAAATTGAAATTTTTTACCTTTTAACCTTTCGGCAATCTTTTCGCAGCCGTCATTCATAAGGCCATAGTAAACCATCAGGCTTTGGGATTTTTTTAAACGCCATAATCTTGGCTTTTTATTGCCCATGCACGACTCACCGGTGATCGAACCAACTTCTTCAAAACCAAAGCCCACAGCGGGCAAAATAGACGTTAAGCGAGCGTTTTTATCAAAGCCGGCAGCTAAACCTATTGGATTTTTAAAGTTAATTCCTAAAATATTTTGCTGTAAACTTTTATCTTGAAAATTAAACATCAAAGAAGTAATTTTTCTGGTTATGATATTGCTTCCCAATAATTGACCCATAAATGTTATGTGGTCGTGAATCAGTTCCGGATCAAACTCAAAGAATATCCTCTTTAAGAATTTTTGATAAACAAAAGCGAATAAGTTAAAATGAGAGTTTTCTTGACTCATAACAAATAATAAAAGTTATTTTTATACTTGACAATAAACTATAATATGATCTAGTCAAGCCGTAGAATGAAATTTGTTATTTCATTACTACTAACAGTTTTTTTGACAATTTAACCCATTTTTAGGAGATACAAATGCAAAGGTTCATTATCTGTGCTACTTATCGCAGAAAAGACATCGGTTGGGCAGAGGCCAATTGTTGGACCGAAATCGTTCACAATCTGAACTTTGGAAAAGGTGAACCAGGCGACCTTCCGGGAGTCTACCGTATTCGGGAATTCGATCCACCGGTAAGCATTTGTCTTGGTTATCCGACAGGTGATCCGGGCCCCGATGACTGGCAAGGTGAGCTGATTCATTATCGCGAAGGTGAACTGAACCGTATGGCCTACGAGGCGAAATTACCGAATATCACTTCTGCCGAGCAGTTAAGGGAAATCATATGATCCCTTTCGTTGCATCTTGAGAAACAGTAAAGAGCGTCAACTCTCAAACTGACAAAAGGCCTTGCGGTTTCCGCGGGCTTTTTCTTTGCAAAATTTTCAAATTTCACATTTACAGTTCTCGCCCATTTAATGCAATTGTGTAAAATAGGCAACGTTGTCATTTTGAATTTCAACGAGATTGCTTCGGCTGTGGTCTCGCAATGACGAACGAATTATATTTTTTATCTGGCATATTCCATTACTCTATTTTCTCTTATGACCGTAACTTTAATTTCTCCAGGATATTTTAATTCTTCTTCAATATTAGCGGCAATTTCTTTTGCCATTTTTTGGGTTGCCAAATCGTCAACTTTGTCTGATTTAACGAACACCCTAATTTCTCTTCCGGCCTGAATAGCGTAAGATTTTTCAACTCCTTCAAATTTATTGGCAATATCTTCTAATGCCTTCAATCTTTGCAAATAATTTTCAATGGTGTCTTTTCTGGCTCCCTGTCTTGAACCCGAAATTGAATCGGCAACCGTGACAATTACTGCCTCAATAGTGTCAGCAGGATAATCTCCATGATGAGACCTCATCGCTTTTATAACCGCTTCTGATTCGCCAAATTTTTCCAAAATTTTAATTCCAATTTCAATGTGAGAACCCTGAATCTGCTGATCCATTGCTTTTCCGATATCGTGGAAAAATCCGCCGCTTTTTGCAACTTGGCTGTTGGCTCCCAGTTCCTCAGCAATAGTTTCGGCAATTAAACCAACTTCCATTGAATGCTGCAAGACATTTTGGCCATAACTGGTTCTATAATGCAATCTGCCCAAAATTTGAGACAATTTGTCGTTTACGCCAATAACTCCCACATCATAAGCGCTTTCTCTCCGGCTTCTTTTAACAATGTCAGAAATTTCGGCTTTTGCTTCTTCAACTTTTTCTTCAATTTTTGCCGGCTGAATTCTGCCGTCTGCAATTAATTTATCCAGCGCAATTTTGGCAATTTGCCTGCGAATTGGATTAAAACAGGAAATAACACCGAGTCCGGAGTTTCGTCTACAATAAGCTCAACGCCGGTTACCTTTTCAAAGGTCTTGATGTTTCTGCCTTCTTTTCCGATAATTCTGCCTTTAATATCTTCAGTTGGCAACACAATAGTTGTAGTGCTTAGTTCTTGAGTATGAGCAACGGCGCATTTTTGAATTGCCAAAGTGACAATTTCTTTGGCCCTTGCATCAAGCGTTTCTTTGCCCATTTCTTCCATTTTTCTCATTCGCTCTACAATTTCTTTTTCGATAATCTGTTTCAACCAAAGCCAATAATTCTTTTTTGGCGTCTTCTCTGGTAAGATTGGCAACTTTTTCAAGTTTGGTTTCGGCGTCGGTTCTTAACACATCAACCTGCTCTTTTATTTTCTTCAGCTTTTCAACTTTGCCCTGAAAATCTAGTTCTTTAGCATCAAATGCCCCAATTTTACCATCAAGAATTTTTTCTCTGTCTAAAAGCACCTGCTCAGCCTTCAAAAAATCCGATCTTCTTTGATCAATATCTTTTTGAGCTTTTTCGGTAATTTCAGAAGCCTTAGACTCTGCCTTTTTTACTAAGTCTGCGGTTTCTTCTTTGACTTGTATGACTTTTTTCTGCAATTTGGCTTCCAAAGAACCTGCTCTTTTTTTAGCCAACGATTGGCGGATATAATATCCTATACCACAACCTATTAACAAAGCTACAATGGCCAGCAATAGTGTAATTATATTTTGATCCATATAATATTAAATTCAAAATTCAAATCTCAAAATTCAAAATGACGATTAAAAATATCTAGCTTTTGGATTTCGATTTTCGACTTTTTAATTATTTTAAGTTTTTACATTTGGAAATAACATTATGCATTGTTTCCAAATAAAAAAACTCATCCAACATGGTGAGTTGCCGTATTACGATATATTTTTCGAGAAGCTTATTTCGCTTCTTTCATGGTTCCGATTACTTCATCAATTAAGCCGTATGCTTTTGCCTCTTCTGCCGTCATATAAAAGTCTCTGTCAGTATCTTTTTCAACTCTATCTATTGGCTGGCCAGTATGTTTTGACAAAATTTGGTTTATCGATGCTTTTATCTTTATGATTTGTTTTGCAGTAATCTCAATTTCTGTTGCCTGTCCTTGGGTTCCGCCTGATACTTGGTGCAATAAAATTTCAGCATTTGGAAGAGCAAATCTTTTGCCTTTTGTTCCTGCTGCCAAAATAATTGCCGCCATTGAGGCCGTAAGCCCAATGCAAATGGTAGAAACCGGGCATTTTAATATACTGCATCGTGTCATAAATAGCTAATCCTGCTGTAACCGAACCTCCAGGGCTGTTTATATAAAGCTTAATATCTCTTTTTGAATCCTTGATGACCAAGTAAAGCATCTGGGCAATTACTACATTTGCGTTCAAATCAGTCACCGGACCCGCCAAGAAAAACAATGCGCTCTTCTAAAAGCCTTGAAAATATGTCATATGCGCGCTCACCGCGTTGTGATTTTTCTACAATAGTTGGTACTATTGGCATTACATTTTTAACCTAATTATACTATCTAATACGAAATTTACTCTGAAAAAGACTCCAACTTTTGAAAAACTTTCTCATTAAATAACGCACCTTCACTATACTCTTTTAGCTGTTCTATGTCAATTTTGACCGCTTGCTCCTTTGGATATCGCCTTAGTTCTTTATTGGCTTCTTCTTCAATTTCTTTATCGGTAATTTCAATGTTTTCCTTTTTGCCGATTTCCTGCAATACCAGATAATTTTTAATTCTTTTTTCAGCCTCCAGCTTAAAAGAATCTTTTAATTCTTTTTCGGTTTTTTTAACTGTGGCCAGGTATTGTTCAAAAGAAATCTTAAACTGCGCACTGATATTGTTTTTTAAATCTTCAAACAATCTTGTTTGTTCATATTCAACCATTTTTTCGGGCAATTCAAAGGTTATTTCTTTGGTAATTTTCTCAAGCATTTCACCTCGCTTTCTTTGCACTTCGGTTTCCTGCTTTTCCAGTGTAATTCCTTCTTTTAAATTGTCTTTCAACGCAACCAAACTGTCAAACACTCCCAAACTTTTGGCAAATTCGTCATTGATTTCAGGAATTTCCATTTTTTGCACCGAAAGCATTTTCACTTTAAAGTCAGATTCTTTTCCCGCCAGCGCTTTATTGGGAGTATTTTCCGGAAATTTTGCTTTAAACTGTTTTTCTTCACCAGCTTTCATTCCGATTAAATTATCTTCAAAATCTTTCATAAATCCGCCTTCGCCTAAGGTAAAGCGGTCTTTGATAACTTTTCCGTTGTTAATGCCTTCATTTTGATATTCAATTTCAACAAAATCTTTTTTGTCGGCGGGTTTGTCTAGCGGCGAAAACTTAGCTCGGCTTTTTTGGAGGTAAATTACGGCATCTTCAATTTCTTTTTCATCAACCGAAACTTTGTTTGACGGTATTTTGCTGACAATTTCTTTGTAATCCGGCAGCTGAATTTCCGGCAATAGTGCAATTTTTACTTTAAACAACAATGGTGAACCTTTGGCAATTTTTAAAATTTGCACTTCAGGGTTTCCAATTGGTTCCAATTTATTTTCAGTTACAAATTTAGTATAAGAATCTTTTACGGCTAAATCTCCGGCTTCCATAAGCAAATTTTCTTTTTCAACTTTTTCCTCAACCATTTTCAGCGGCACCTGGCCCTTTCTAAAACCATCAACTTTTATGTGATCTTGATAATGCAAAATTGCCTTATTAAAATACTTTTGAAATTCTTCCGGACTTAGCTCAAATTCTATTTCTAATTGTGACTTCTCGAGTTTTTTACTATTTGTTTTCATTTATTTTTTATTTTTTTATTTTTTTCTTTTTCTAGTTTCCTTTTTTCGCTCTTTAATTCTTTAATATGTTTTTCTACCGGTAGATTTTCTGGTAACTCTCCGCCAATATCTTTAATTGTTTGCCTTACTTTTCCCCCTACCATAAAATGAGTTTTTGAAGCCAATAATTGACCTCTTATACTATCTTTCCTGATTTTTTCATCAGTCTGAGTAATTCTAAACAAATTAGCGGCTAGTTCAGTTGAGCCAGCGACATCGAGAAGTTCTCCTTTTTTAATTTTCTTTCTCTGTTCTATATCTGGTAAATTCATGCCATAGAGACCTCGATATCCCTCGTTATTAAAAGCACCGAAATTAGTGACTCCAGCGCCCCTTGCAGTTTTAAAAAGTTTTTTGTTTTGACTTGAAACTTCTTCTCTTATAAATAATCTTTTGTCGCTATCAGATAATTGTTCGAATATTTCTTGTTTCCTAGTTTGGACAGCAAAATATGTTTGCGCAGAAGCTATCTCAGATTTATTTGGGTCGCCATTTTGAGCTATCAAATAACAAGCATATCTGTCCAATTTAAAATCTCTAACCTCTCGTACCGTATCAGAACCAATCTTAACCATTTTTCCCATTCGGGAAAAATGGTTTTCCACAACCTCGCCACTGTTCATACATGCTCTAGTAGCTCTTACTATAACCTCTTCCGCTTTTCCCCATGTCTCATAACCCAAAATAGGCATCAATTGGCGAGCTTCCCAATATTCAACTCCGTTTTTATCAATTTTCTTGATTTTCTCAAAATTTTTATAAGAATCCGATAGAATTATTTCTGACATAATTTATATTTTAATCTTCTGCATTTTGAACTATCTGAAAAATCCAGATAATTCACTTTTGTGCATTTTTTGCACATTGCTTTTACGGATTAGAAATTTTTTTATTTCTTCTTCCATTTATTCTTGTTTTCTCTCTTTTATTATTTCTACATTTTCCGGCAAATCTCTTTTAAACACTTTAACTTTTTTAAATGGTTCTACCGGTTTTTTAGATGTATATTCAACACCGCCATCCGGACGCTGATTGAAATCTTCTTTTTTAAATACATACACCCAACCCGAAGCATTGTCTTGAATTTGGTTTAAAGTTTCTTGAGTTGTCTCAAATTTTGGCACAGCTATTCCTTTTTCATCAAAATCAGCTCCGGCTCTAAGCCAAGCCCCTTTTTCCGGACAATTTTTCCTATTTATAATTGCAAAAAATATAGCGAAGTCCGCTCTATCAGAAGCGAAAACAGCTGGCGGGCCATCTGGACCTCTTACAACGTCTACTGCTTGCCTCGGATCTAACTGATCCACGTCTGCATCTGAACCATGGAACACATAGATACATTTCCCGTCAGCGTCAAATTCGTTTTCTAGCCGAAGCAATTCTTGTCTTTCTAAAGAAATTGTTTTCTCTGAAGATTGTTCTTTTGACTCCATTTTAAAATTTGAGAATAAAAATTAAACAAACTTTTAGCGGCGCGCCTTTGGGACGCGCCGCGGGTTTGAATTAAACCGGAAATGCCCCAATGTCGCTCGCCTTACCGCCCTCGCCCTGCTCGGGCTAGCTCTTCGGTTCCGGCTCGCTCCTTAGAAACCCACGGTTTCTAACGCTTCGCTGTTTTCCTAAACGGGGAAATACCCAATTTCCCCGACCCCTTTGTAATCGTTACCTTTTATACTAAAAAGGCAACGATCAATAATGCGACAATATTCAGCACCTTAATCATCGGATTGATTGCCGGGCCGGCGGTGTCTTTGTATGGGTCGCCGACGGTGTCGCCGGTGACGGCGGCTTGATGGGCGAAACTGCCTTTGCCTCCGTGAGCTCCGCCTTCTATATACTTTTTAGCGTTGTCCCAGGCGGCTCCGCCGGTGGTCATTGAAATTCCGACGAATAACCCTGTGATAATCGCGCCGATCAATAATCCGCCCAAAGCCTGAACTCCCAAGAACCAGCCAACTAAGATTGGAGCAACAACCGGGATTAAAGCCGGCACCATCATTTCGCCGATGGCGGCTTTGGTTACAATGTCAACGCATTTTCCATATTCTGGTTTTGCTGTACCTTCCATTAAACCTGCAATATTTTTAAATTGGCGTCTTACTTCTTCAACCACTTTTCCGGCAGTTTTTCCAACAGCTCCCATTAAAAATGATGCAAATAAATATGGCAAAAGTCCGCCGATTAACAAACCGGCAATAACTTTTGGATCTGATAAATTAAATGTTGCCGCGGCAGATGAACCGGTTAAATCGGCAACTTTTTCTGACATAAGCAGCGAACAAAACCAACGCCGCCAGCCCCGCAGAAGCAATAGCATAACCTTTTGTAACTGCTTTTGTTGTGTTTCCAACTGCATCTAATGCATCTGTAATTTTTCTGACATCTTCTGGCATTCCTGCCATTTCGGCAATTCCTCCGGCGTTGTCTGTAATTGGGCCGATAAGCATCAACTCCAACAACAATTCCTGAAAGCGACAACATTGCGATAACTGCCAAGGCAACTCCGTAAATTCCGGCCAAGCAAAAGCTTATAATTGTTCCAAATGCAATTAACAGCACAGGAAAAGCGGTAGATTGCATTCCCAAACCAAGTCCGCGGATAATATTTGTGCCATGGCCGGTTTCAGAAGCTTTGGCAATTGATTTTACCGGCCAATATTTTTTTGAAGTGTAATATTCTGTAATGACAAACATTCCGATTGCCACAACCAATCCAACTAAAGTTGAACCGTATAAATTACCAACTGAAATATCTTGCCCCGCCATCATACTTTGCCGATTAACGGATAAAATGCAATCGCAGACAAAATAACCGTAACTGCCAAGCCTTTATACATGGCCCCCATAATTGATTTTGATTTTCCAAGTTTTACAAAGAAGCTTCCAATTATAGAAGTTAAAATTGAAACGCTGCCCAAAAACAAAGGCAATAAAACAAACTGAGGTGATCTTGGAAATAGCAAAGCTCCCAAAATCATTGTGGCAACCATTGCGACTGAATAGGTTTCAAAAATGTCGGCTGCCATTCCGGCGCAATCTCCAACGTTATCTCCAACTTGGTCGGCAATAACGGCAGGGTTTCTTGGGTCGTCTTCCGGAATTCCTTTTTCAACTTTTCCAACTAAGTCGGCTCCAACATCAGCGGCTTTTGTATAAATTCCTCCGCCAACTCTGGCAAAAACAGAAATTAAGCTGGCTCCAAAACCCAAAGCCACCAAAGACTCTAATATCGTGAAAGGCAAAATAATATCCTGAAACTGCCAATAATCCCAAGCTAACAACCATAAAGTCCGGTTATTAAACCGCCCTTAAATGAAATGTCTAAAGCTTTTCCAATCCTTTTTTGGCTGCCTTCAGCAACTCTTGTGTTGGCTTGAGTTGAAACCCATCATTCCAATAAAACCTGATAAACCCGACAAAACTGCGCCGATTAAAAATCCAATTGCAAGTTTCCAACCTAAAAATAACAAACCTATGAAAATAATTATCGCAACTATGCTAACTGCTTTTATATTGCCTTTTTAGATAGGCAATTGCTCCTTCCTGAACGGCGCTGGTTATCTCAACGGCTTTATCTTTTGCTGCCGGTAATTTTTTGATTTTTGAAATCAAAAACCACACAAACGCAATCGCAAAGAGCGAAACGATAATCGGAAAATAGGTTATTAACATACTAAATAAATTCAAAAATCAAAATGCAAAAGTCAAAATTATTGTATAGCATAACTCTAACGGCCGTCAGAGTCATACTATCAGTTTAAAATTTTAGATTTTGTTTTTGAAATTCGAAATTTAATTATTTATTTTTTAATTATTAAATTTTTATTTTCTAAAGAAATTATTTCTTCCACTCTAACCCAAGCTTCTCTGCAAGATAAGCCACCTGATCTTCCAATTCAATTTTACGATACTTACCCTTTAGACCCTTTCCATATTGATCACCGTCAATATATTTTTTAGCTAATCCTAGTTCCTTTAATTGATTGAATCCAATAGAGCGTATTAAATTTGAAAGAAGAAATGAATTATTATCTAATTTGTCAATAATACTTTCCACAGTAATAGATTCTCCGGCATCGCCAAAAGCCTTTTTATATATTTCTTTAATACTTTGGATTAATTGTTCTTTTAATTTCGAACTATTGTCATTAAAAACTCTATACATCGCTTCTTTTTTAGCAGTAGATCTTTTTGAATCTTCATTAATTCCCTCAAAACTATCCCACAGATTTTCGTAATAACCCGCTATCAAAGCGGCGCTACTTTCTTTTACATGATCTGGTTTATTTTTATAAAATTGCACAAAAGCATCAACATACTCTTTCGGCACTAAGAAGTGTTGCGAAATTGACAATGGAACAATATCCCTTTGAAATCTTTGCTCCCAATCTTTAGGAGATTTTTCCAAGAAACGTTCCGAGTCCCTAACCCAACGTTTTTCTATTACGCACAATATACCATTTTGAAAGTCATATCTTTCTTCTTCCCCGAGAGTATCTGATCCTTTAGGAATTCCAACCTTAGCCCAATTGTCAAATCCTGTTTTATACTGTGCCTTATCCCAAATATCCCGACCCATCAAAGACCTTTTTAGAAACTCGACTGCTTGCCCGGCAGACTCTTCGTCAGGAGGCAAGACATCTATATTAGGATTTTCTAAACCAACCTCGCCACTATCTGGACCTCCAAGATTATATAAAGATTTAAAATAATTACTCCATTTATTTTCTTTATTTGGATCTTGAGGATCCAGTGTTTCTCCATTTACTTCAGACATAAAGTTAAATATAGATTAATTATTTTATTTTTTTCCTGTTGGAATTTCCTCGGTTGGAGTTTCAATTTTTTCTTCAGCGACTTCCTTTGCCTCGCCGGAGCTTTCAGCGGAGGCGGGTTCTTTAGCTTTTTTGCTTTTTCTTGGTTTCTTTTCTTTTTTTGGTTTTTCTTCTTCTACTTTTTCTTCTTTTTTCTCTTCAGTTTCTGTTTCTTCTTTTCCTCCATTTTCCGTGTCCGCGTCGGTCTGCGTTCTGTCCGCATCTGTCAGCGTTTTAATATCTATCTTCCAGCCGGTTAAATTTGAAGCCAGGCGGACATTCCTGCCATCTTTTCCGATTGCCAAAGACAATTGGTCTTCTGCGACAAAAACCGTTGCGGTATTTTTATCTTGAGCTTCTACTTTAATAATTTTAGCAGGTGACAAAGAATTTGCAATATATTTTTTCGAATCTTCCTGCCACAAAATAACGTCTATTTTTTCTCCACCCAATTCGTTAATAACTGCCATAATTCTTGTTCCTCTTTGGCCAACACAGCTTCCAATCGGATCAATTCTTTCTTCGGTTGAGGTTACAGCAATTTTTGTCCTGTAGCCCGGTTCTCTTGCAATTGATTTTATAACAACAACTCCGCCTGCAATTTCAGGAACTTCCAATTCAAAAAGTCGCGAAACCAATTTTGGATATGCCCTGCTCAACAAAACCACCGAACCCTTTGGAGTATCTTCAACTTTTAAGATGTAAAATTTTAACCGCTGGCCCTGCCGGTAAAATTCCCCAGGAATTTGCTCTTCCCGGTTTAAAATTCCCAATGTTTTTCCTATATCAATCAGCGTAATATTGCCTTCAACTCTTTGCACAATTCCGGAAATAATTTCACCTTCTTTTGATTTATATTCCGCGGCAATTGTTTCTTTTTCGGCTTCTCTGATTTTTTGCAAAATAACCTGCTTGGCAGTTTGAGCGGCGATTCGGCCGTAATCTTGCTTTGAAACTAACGGAATTTCCAACTCTTCACCAAGCTTAATTTCCGGATTTTTTTCTTTTGCCTCGTCTAGCATAATGTGCTTTTCAGGATTGAACACCACCTTTTTAGGAGCTTCTTCTCCCTCGGCAATGCGGTCAAAATCTTCAGCCGGAACCATCTTTTTCTCTCTCAGCGCTTCAATTTCCTCTTCTGTATAAAGCATTGATTCGTCAACTACCAATTTTAACTGCCAAAACTTAACGTCACCGGTAGTGCCATTAAACTGCGCCTTAATTTTCTGACCTTTCTGCCCGTAATCTTTTTTGTATGCAGTAGCAAGCGCTGCTTCCAGCGTTTCTATAATTGACTCTGGCGAAATGCCACGAGCTTCCGCAATTTGCGCTAACGCTCTTTGAAATAGTTTTATATCCATAGTGTTTGAAACCCAAAATCCAAACTTCGAAATTCAAAATAATAATTAAATGATAATATTTAAATTTTAAACATTACAATTTGTTTTGGATTTCGTGCTTAGTGCTTTGGATTTACTTTTTATTTATAAAAAGAGTCCGTGGTCAAACGGACAAAATTAATCTGATCTCTTAACTTAATCCAATAATAGCAAAATATAGAACAATGTCAATGCGAATATGAAAAAAGCGCCCAGGATTTAAAAATTAGAGAATCGAGATGGGCGCCTACTTGTTTGACCGAACGGTTTGTGTTTCCTCGCGGAACCTGAATTATCGTTCAGAACACTTAACCAAGCGGTCAAAAGATCAATTTGAAATGTTCTACATTAAACATAATACCATTAAAAACCTCTGTCAAGTCTTCACTTGAGACAGGTGAAGACTCAATAATTCTTGGCGGCCAGCTAATTGCCCGAAACCGCATTCGGGAAATAATGAAGCTTCGCCTTTCTTGTTTTTTGATTAACTAAAACTCCTATCACATCAATCTGAAAAGGATGATTTTGTTTGTATTTATTTTTTTCCAGCCAAATCTCCGCCAGTTGCCTTAACTTTCTTTGTTTTTTATAATCAACTCTTTCTTCAGGTGCAAAATTATCTTTTTCACCAAGCAGAGCCTTAACTTCAACAAAGTGAATGGCTTTTTCATTTTTAGCAAAAAACCGCCATTGTTTTTTGGCGATAATATCAATTTCTCCAAAGCTTATTCTATGGTTTTTACCCAGTATTTTAAACCCTTTCTTAACAAGATATCCACAAGCTATTTTTTCTCCCAGCTCGCCTAGCTCTTTAGTGCTCATTTTATTTCTCTGAAGATTTATTGCTATAACTATTTTTTTCTTCTTCCATATTCAACTCCCTCTTGATTGCTTCTTGAGCCCTCTCGTTTGCAGCAATTTCTTTTTCTAATATATTTTGGAAAGAATCGTTTTCCATATTTACAGCTTTCTCAAGATCATAAACAAGTCTATCGCGTTTTAAAGTTAAATGTGCCAAATCACTATTTAATTTTTTTACATCAGCAGACTCTTTTACCTCTTCCGGCATATAAATTCGCTCTGGCACTAAGTTTGATTCGCCAGAAGCCGGGTCGGACTCGCTTGAAGCTAAACCCTCTGATCTTATTGTTTCCATGCTTTTTTATTTATATTGAATATTATTTTTATCCTCGTGTACTTTTATTTGTTTCTTGATGCCATCTTGCCTTTCTTCGTTTCTGGAAATTTCTTTTAATATTTTATTTTTAGCTGACATATCTTTATTTCCAACCGCCGTTTTAAATTCTTTGGAAAGACTCTCATGTTGCACTCTCAGTTCTATCAATTCTTGCTTAATTTCTTTTACGTATCTGGGTTCATTTTTATGCTCTTTCGTTTTTATTTTTATTTTTAAAAAGTCCCAAAATCGGCCTCTTGCTGCTGTTTTATACTCTTTTTCTGCTCTTTCTTCCATATATTATTTTGTTATCGGTGGATATAACTGCTTATCTATCGTCCTTTCAAAACAAACTCTACCGGCTATGTGCTGCCAACTTTGAACAGGGCCGCTGGGAATCATTGGTTGAGATACCGGCGCCACAGGCATACCATATTCATCATTTCCTGTTTTATTAAACGTGGCACATAATTCAAAAGACAACTTCGCCGCATCAACTACATTATACTCATAGCTGACGCTTGTTTGAGAATCAACCGGAACCGAATATCCTGAAATCGGGTCATTTAAATCGGCCAATGCGCTTGGCAGCGCCGCTTTTTTCTGCCAATAATTTACAACTTGAGATTGAATTCCCTGCAAATCAGAAATTTTTTGCTGGTCATATTGCATCAGCCTTGCTGAATTTGGAGAACCGATGATAAAAAACGAGCCGATAATTGCAACCAACACTAAAATTCCCGCAAGCCAGGCAAAATATTTGCCAAATTTTGAGGGAGTTTCTCTTCTTACGTCATCTAAATAGTATCCAAACACAAAACTGGCAACCAATAACACCGACAACGCCTTCAAAATAAAGACAACAGTAGTATCTCCGCCCAAAAGACTATTTATTACCGCCACCAAATCCCCGACAACAACCAAAGCAGCAATAAATAATGTTAAATACAAAAGCCATTTTCTTATTTTAGATTCTCTGGCAACCGCCTCTTTTTTATAAATTTTATTTAAATACCAAGCAACAAAAATAAACAATGGGAATACAACCACCAATGATGAAACTGAAAATCTGATTAAACCTAGCGAATAACTTACGGAATAATATGATGCCGTAATATCCGGAAAAAAGTAATTAATAAACTGCCAAAGCAGGGCAATAAACGTTATCGCTGACCAATACAGCGCAACAATCACCAGTAAATGCAAAAATAAATCCCTGGGCAAATTTCTTTTTATTTCCATATCGTTTTACACTATTTAATAATTTTATTTAATTAAACTTAAATCTCCATTAATAATAATCGGCTTCATTGCCACAATTTCTGATTTATAATACGGAATTTCCGGAATTGGGTTTAATAAAAATATTTTTTGATTTAGCACATGAGCAAATCCAATTTCCATTAATGTATTACCGCCGATATAGTTTTCAATTCCATGTTTGTCATAATTCAAAACTAACACCGCATCCGCTCCCTGCATTTCTCGCCAAAATTCTCTAATTGCATCCATATTGTTTTTCTGGTGAATCTTAATTACCTCTTTCTCCTCGTCAGTTCTACCGATAAACGCTTTATGCAAATCTGTCACAAAAGCGTCGTGACCCAACTTATCTAAAGCTTCTTTTACTTCAAGCATTTTTTCCGTAAATTGCATGCTCCCAATAATCCCTATTTTCATGTGTTTACTATTAATGTTATATTAAATTTTATTCGCCCTCATAGTCTTCTTCTGCTTCCTCTGATTCTTCGTCTGACTCCGCCTCTCCTTCATCTCCCTCTTTCAAAAATCCGCCGGCCTGCAATGTCCATAACTTTTTGTATAAGCTATCTTCTTTTGCCAGCAAATCATTATGACTTCCTTGCTCAATAATTTTCCCGCCGTCAACCACAATGATTCTGTCCATTTTTTGTATTGTGGATAACCTGTGAGCAATTACAATGACTGTTTTGTCTTTCATCAGGTTATTCAAGGCATCCTGAATCAGCATTTCAGAGTTTGAATCCAGGCTTGAAGTTGCCTCATCCAGCACTAAAATCGGCGCATTTTTTAAAATAGCTCTTGCAATAGCAACCCGCTGACGCTCTCCGCCGGACAATTTTATTCCTCGTTCACCGACAAACGTTTCTAAGCCGTAAGGCAAATCTTTGATAAACTCATCACAATGAGCCAGTTCAGCCGCTCTCTCAATTTGCTCTTTTGTTGCATCTCTTTTGCCGTACGCAATATTATCAGCTAAAGTTCTGTGAAATAAAATTGGGTCCTGCGGAACCATTGAGATATTTTTTCTTAAACTTTCCTGGGTTGCTTTTGCAATATCCTGGTCATCAATTAAAATTTTTCCCGAAGTAGGGGAATATAATCTTAAAAGCAATCTTACAAAAGTTGTTTTTCCTGCTCCAGAAGGGCCAACCAGCGCCACTTTTTCGCCCGGCGTGATTATCAAATTAATATCGTCCAGAACTTTCCTTGTTTCATTAAAAGCGAAAGTCAGCCGGTCAAATTCAATTTCCCCCGAATCAACTTTTAATTCTTTTGCCTCAGGAATATCTTTTATTTCATGAGACAAAAGTAAAATTTCCACCATTTCTTTTGCATCGGCGTATCCTTGATACATATCTCTCACCAATCGGGTAAATCCCCACAGTTGACCGATAATATTTAGCACATATGCCTGCAATAACACAAACACTCCAATGGTTATTAATCCTTGCTGCCAGTATTTAATAGCGTAATAAAACAATGCAAATTCAATAATAAAACTTAAAAACGCCTGCCCGCCTTCAATAACGGCATCTAAATTCCAAGAAAGTTTTGTTGTTGCCGCCTGTTCATCCGTAACTTTTTTATACCCTTTTGACTCAAAGTGAAATCCATTAAAAAGTTGAATCGAATTTTGGTTTGAAATAGTGTCAGATAAATATCCCGTCGCTTTTGAATCAACTTCTGCTTCCTTGATGTTATATTTTAATTTCCATCTGGAAAAACCGATATTAAAGGACAAAAAAACAATTATCCAAATTATTAGGATCAAATCAATCCATTTGTTGATAAAAAATAAAACAAAAACTATTGCCAAAATCCTAACGAACAAAGGCAATAAATTCCAAACTAAATTATCAGTTATTCGCTCAAACGCTTTAGCAAACCGATTAACTTTCTGCACCAGACTTCCAGCGAAATTATTAATAAAAAAAGAATATGAATGTTGCATTAAGTGATCGTAAGACTGCTGCTTCAAATTTGCCATCACCCTTGGCTCATAAAAATTATTCGCCACCGTGGCGATTCTCTGCAATACCCAATATAATATATTAAAAAGTAACACATACACAATCAGCACAAATAATTTTTGGGCAACAACCGATTTTATCCCGGGAACCGCGATAATATCAAAAAACTGTTTATAAAAAAGAGGAGTAACTATCGTGGCAATATTGGCCAAAACTATTGAGATAATCAAAATATAAAACAGCCATTTTCGCGGTTTTATCCCGTCCCAAAAAGCGCCCACAACATTTTTGAGCTTCACTTCAGGATAATTTATGCTTTTTTGTAATTTTTTTTCTTCCGCCATACCTTTATTTCTTCCAGCATAACAAAAAACCACCCCGATTAAAAGATGATAATTTTTTATAACAAAAATTCAAAATCACTACGCCGCCAAAGATTCTTCTACTTCTTTATCTGTTTCTTTAATCTCTGGCTTTACGAATCCGTCAATTTTTATTTTGCCGATGTATTGAGGGTTCCCTTCTTTTGTGCGCTTCGTCACCTCCTCCAATTCTTTCTGCGCTAATTGCAGCTGTTCTTGATTATCCGCCACAACTACCAACAAAAAGGGTCTTTCTTCACTCAACAGTTCCCCTAACCCGTGTTCGCCAAATGCAATTTGCAAAGAAATATTTACCTCTTCAATAAATTCTTCTTTACCAATGAACTTATTACTCACAACAAAGCCAGCGGGCAACCCCGATCCCTCCCAGTTAAAAGTTCCCGTAAAATCAATGTAGCAGATGCGGGCAACATGCCCCTCCTCCGGCCGCTTCATTTCTTCTGCTGAAAGATGACGATAACGCAATCCTCTTTTATCTGCTTGTTGTTGCGCCCATTGCTCTGCATACGAATCAGGATCTGTAATATTCAATTCTGGGTGCCTCTCGGCGAATAATTTTGCGGCTCCGCATCCGCTATGACTAGTGATTTCTTCAGGTTTAGTTTTTTCAAAGTATTTGTCTAGCTCTTCTTCGCTCATAAGAATTCCGCTGCCGGCCGCATGCATTCCTTCCGGAGTGCCTTCGTCAATGCAACAGATACATCGACTTTTTAATTCAAAAGCGTCTGGCAGATATAACAAAGATGCTGCGTAATCAGAAAATCCCTTACCATAAATATCGTCATATATTCCATCTTCCTGCCTGAAATATTTTTCAATATTTTCCCGATGATTGTTTAAATGTTCGTGTTCCATATTTTTTAAATTATCTAAAACCTAACACCTAAAAACTAAGTAGTGGACCTGGGCAGAATCGAACTGCCGCCTCGTCAATGCGAATGACGCATAATACCACTTTACTACAGGCCCGTATTGTGCGCGCCGCGGCGCGCGCATAATTTTAAAATTTCAAAACACTCTTGTCGGGGTGCTGGGAATCGAACCCAGTCTGCACCCTCCCGAAGGGCGCGTACTGCCGGCATACTCCACCCCGCACTTTATCTTACCCAATATTTGCTTTTTGTTTTTTCGTCTTCCTGTTTTTGAACTTCTGTTTTTTCTTCTTTTGATTTTTCCGCCAACACTTTCAGTTTTTTCTCATCCAACTTCCCAAGCGCCGAAATTTCACCTGACAAAAATTCTTTGGTGTTTTTCTTAGGGTCATCTAAGACATAACCTAATAGGACATCCAAAATTTGTCCTATCTTAGGCCCGGGCTGAATATTCAAAACTTCCATTACATTCTTGCCGTCAACTTTCAGCATTCCAACTGAAATCGGATCTTGCGAAACTTTATCAATAATGTATTTTAAATGGCGCAGTTTATACGGCTCGGCCTTAGGAACCCCCGATCCAATTCTGTCCGCCTGCCTTACTTCAAGCAATTCTTCCATATTTTCCGGCCCGACATTTTTTACTAATCTTCTGACAGATGATTCAGACACCTCGTCAACATTGTAGTAGAACAAATGATATCTTACAAGCTTTGTAATTTTTTCAACATCTTTTCTGGAAAATTTCAGCCGATTTAAAATTTCAAATGTCATTTTGGCGCCCACAATTTCGTGATTGTAAAATGTTGAATTAATTCCGTCGCCAACTTTAACTCTTGGTTTTGCAATGTCGTGCAACAGCGCCGCCATTCTCACCTGCATATTGCACTTTTTCTTGGCGGTAAATTCCAGCGCCTTTATGGCGTGGGTATAGCAATCATAAATATGATGTTTGTTTTGGCCCACTCCATAATTTTCCATCAGCTCCGGCAACACAAATTTTAACATGCCAAGCTCACGCAGTAAATCAACGCCGACGGCGGCATTATCGGACATTATAATTTTTACAAACTCGTCACGAATTCTTTCCTTAGAAATTGCTTCCAGCCAAACGCTGTTTTTCTTTATCGCCTCGGCAGTTTTTTCTTCTATGGCAAAACCCAACGTTGCGGCAAATCTTACCGCCCGTAAAATTCTTAACGCATCTTCCGAAAACCGCTCTTCCGGATTTCCCACCGTCCTGATTATTTTATTTTTCAAGTCTTTTTGTCCATCAAATAAGTCTGTAATTTTTTTCTTATCGTTCATTGCCATCGCATTCACCGTAAAATCTCTTCTGCTTAAATCATCTTCCAATTTTTTCGCGTATTTTACTTCGTCGGGATGGCGTTTGTCAGAATATTTTGCCTCCAGTCTATATGTGGTAATTTCAATTTCCGCCAGCAGGGGATTTTCACTGCCGGTTCTTACTGTAACTGTCAAAAAATTATTTTCATAAAAACTATCAGGGAAAACTTTTTGAATTTCTTCCGGTTTTGCATTTGTTGTAACGTCCCAATCTTTTGGTTCTTTGTCCAGCAAAAAATCACGCACGCATCCGCCTACTATGTATGCTTCAAAGCCGGCGTTCTGCAAACCCTCAATAACAGATTTTACTTCTTTGGGAATAGTCATAAACTAATTTTTAATTTCTAATTTTCATTAAATTTTCAATGAAATAATTTTCAAATGACGATACCTTTATTTAGAAATTGAACATTAGACATTTAATAGAAATTATAAATTGATAATTTGTTAATTCTATCCTAAAAATTGATATTTTTCAATTTTTCGGTTATTATTAGTTGAATTTGCCTCCATGGTGAAATGGATATCACGACAGGCTTCGAACCTGTTATTGGGAGTTCGAGTCTCTCTGGAGGCACAAATTAGAACAGCCGTTCGCCAAAGCCATAGCTCCGAACGGCTTTTTAAGTGTAAAAGTGAGGTTTTTACCGCTTAATTTGGAGTTCTGAAATAGAAAGTTGATAAACGCTCGCTTTTCCATTGGTTCAGAACTTTTGAATAGCGAATATGCCCGTTTAGCAAGGCTCATAATCATTGCAATAGTGATATAAAATTCTTTATCGGCTTTCTGGTGCTTTGCTATTTCTGTATTTATGGCAGTTTGCTTTGCGTCGTATTCGTTGATTTTTTTATTGTAGTCCTCTTTGGTTATTTCCTCGTCGGCTAATCTATCAAGCAAGTTGCTTTTTCTTTTTTCGTATCTGTCATAATCAGCCCGCAGGACTTTCATTGAAGCCTCAAAAAACTCGCTCTTTGCGTCCTCGCTTTGTGCTAAGAGCGTCATTAGGCGTGTTTTTTGCCCCTCTGTGAGCCTTATCTTGCGTAGAACCTTGTATATTGGCTTGAATAGGTCAACCTCGTTAATATAGAGCCTTTTGGCGTGTATTTTATGGCTGTTAGTGCAACTATAATAGTTGTATTTATTCTTTGTCCTTTCTGCCGTAATCGTGCAACCGCACTCGGCACATTTTATTAAACCTCTGAAAGCAAAGGGCTTGCAGGCATACCTAAACGGCTTTTTATTATAGCCATTAAAAACTTCTTGCACTCTGTTAAACAACTGCCTTGAAATTAAGGGCTGGTATTTATGCGGGTATAACACGCCCTTGATTTTCATTTCGCCATAATAAAACGGGTCTCTTAGAATAATATAAATTTGTCCTCTCGGCAGGGGCTTGGGAGTTTTGGTATTACTTCTTAATCCTAACTTTTCCATTGTTTCTTGGATTTGCTTAGTTGAGGAAGTCCCTGTCGCATACATCTCAAACATTTTAACAATAAACTGGCTTCGCAGAGGGTCGGGGATTATGTTAGTCCTTTTTCCAGTTTCGTCGTGAACTCCCACATAACCGATTTTTGGTTTTGTAATCCATTCTTTGTTTTGAATTTTCTGCTCGTAGCTTCTTTTTACATCATCAGAGAGCCTGTTGAGATATTGCTTAGCCAAAAATACTTTTGCCTCCCACATAAACATTTGGTTGCCAGTTGCGTCCTTGTTTATAAAAAAGCCGTCTTGAACGAAATGAATTTCTAAACCCTCCTTGCGTCGCATTTCGTCTAAATCAACTGCGTCCTTAAAATTCCTTGTTGCTCGGTCAACATTTTCGCAAAGTATAACCTTTGTATCTTTATGGCTTCTAATGTAAGCCACAACCTCCTCAAACTTCTTTCTTATTTTGTCTCCCGCACTTTCGTGAAATGAAAAAGTCTCAACTATTTCAAAGTCTTTTTTCTTTGCGTATTCCTGCAACCGCCTAATTTGAGCGGGGAGTGAGTGTCCTTGCTCCTCCTGCTCCTTTGTTGAAACTCTTGCGAGTATTACTGCTTTCATTTTAAATTTCTAAAATTTTGTCTATTTGTTTCTTGTTTTTTAGACTATGCTCCCAAATTCTTATAATTTTGTAGCCGTTTTTCTTATAATAAACACTAACCAATTTATCCCGTTTTCTGTTGTTGTTTATTTTTTTAACCCAATAAGTGTGATTTGCTTCGGGTATTCTGCAATGCTTTTTACACCCGTGCCAGAAACAACTATCAATAAATATAACCAGTTTCTTTGACGCAATAACTATGTCGGGCTTGCCAAAATGTTTAGAGCTATTTTTCCTATATTTTATGCCTTGCTCTGATAAAATTTCCCAAACACTTTTTTCAAGTTTAGTTTCCTTACTTTTTATTTTACCCATTAACAAGCTCCTCTCTTTTTTGCTTATCTTATCCGCCATTTTTTGTTTCGTTGACTATTTCGGCTGGATTTATTTTGAATTGCAACATTTGCGCCGTTGGTCTGCCGCCGTCCCCGCCTTTTCGTTGCATTGTTATCCTGCCGATTTTAATGCTCCCGCCCCTTGCTATACGAACCTCGCCATTGCCATAAAAATTTATTACAACGGCTATCGGCAATAAAGTCCATAAATTATCTGGTTTTACGTATATCAATATCCAAGCCGCCGCCAATTTATCCCTGCCTTTTAAAATATCAGCGATTATCATAAATTTATTGCTCTCAAAAAAATCAATAATCTTTTTCTGTGTCTTTTTATCCATTTCGTCCATAAACATTCTACGAGGGTCTTTCAGTCCTTTTTTCTTTGGTTTAGTTTCGCCAGTAAAAAGTTTTAGAGCTTTTGTTATGTCTTTCGGAATACTCCAAAGCTCCACATATTTATCAACCCACCTTTTATCAATTTGATTAAAACCAGTCGGGTTGCTAACTAATTTTATTGATATGTTTTCTGCTCCGATAACATCTTTCAAATAAATTTTAATCTTAACTTGAACATCTGCTTTGTGTGAGCCAGTGATTTTAACTGCCTCAACTTTTTCTATTTCATCCAGCTTGTAGCCCATTATTTCAAGCCACTTTTTTGCGTCCTCGTCCGCTTTCCAGTTATTGAATTTTTTAACAACATCGTCCTCGTTTCTAAATCCGTTTTTGGCTGTCGCAGAGCCGCGCTTAACCAACTCTTTTATATTGTTTTCCATAAAATTTTAAACCAAAGTAAATTGTTTTGGTTGAATTATTTTTTTGTCTATTAAGGATAAATCTCTTTTAGTTTTCAGTTGCGGATATTTTTTTATTATTTCAGCAAAAATCGCTTTCAAAACTGGCACAGAAACGCTATCGCCGAATTGTTTATAAGCGACATTCCTATTTTCGGGCAGTATAAATTCCTCTGGGAAACCTTGCAACCTCGCGCATTCTCTCGGTGTTAATTTGCGAACCTTATTATTAACAAGATAAGCGCCAGTTTTGCTTGCCGCTCCGCCGCCGTATGCCGACAAAGTTATCCCCGCCCCGTTAATTGAATAAATCCTTTCGCCCTGTCCGCCGCCGTTTAAACTGCCTATCTGCAAGGGTCTGCGCGGGTCAACAACTTTCCTATCTTTGCCATAAATTTTTATATCGGGTCTGTTTATGTAGCACTCTTTCGGGGCTTCTTTTTCAAGAATGTCTTTTATAACTTTAAACTCACTTGTTGGCTTTGGAAAATCAAAACTTTCAATGCCTAAGTCTTTCCTAAAAGACACTATGTATATTCTTTCTCTTGCTTGTGGCAAACCATAATCGCTGGATTTTAAAATTTGATAAAATGGCTTATACCCTATGTCGTCTAAAACATTTAAAACAGCTTTTAGCGTGTTTCCGTTTTCGTGCCTTGCAAAGTTTTTTACATTTTCAAGAAATAAAACATCGGGCTTGTGATGTTTCGCAATTCTCGCCACATCAAAAAATAAAGTGCCACGCATATCTTTGAAACCCAACCTTTTGCCAGATATACTGAAAGCCTGACAAGGAAACCCGCCGCATAAAATATCGTGTTTGGGTATCTCATTTTCCTTTATTTTAGTTATGTCGCCGTGTGGCAATTCCCCGAAATTTTTTAAATAAACATCTTGCGAGTTGCCGTCCCATTCAGAGCTAAAAACGCAAGTGCCGCCAAAATCCTCCAAAGCTAACCTAAAACCGCCAATGCCAGCAAAAAGGTCTATAAAGGCAAATGTTTTTTTATCTAAATTTTGTTTTGACATTTTCTTAAAAAATTATTAAATTCCTCTTGGTCTATGCGGAACTCTTTGCCTATTTTGTAGGCTTTTACTTTTTTCCGCTTAATGTATCGGTAAATTGTCATTGTTGAAACCCTTAGCTTTTCAGCTAACTCCTCAACTAAATAAAACTCTTTTTGTTTTGTCATAAAATTTCTATATTATTTTTATCAACCCCGCTTTTTAATAAATGGTCTAAAACATAATTGTCGGCTTCGTCTTTTGTGTCAAACTTTATATCAAACTCGGTTTCCTCCGTAAAAACTCCTCCTATGCCTTGCGGTGGGGAATAGGTGGGTTGCCATTTTCCACTTTGTAATTGACTTGATAAAATTCTATATTTTTTCATTTTATTAACCCTTAATAAAAAGTGTAAAAAGGTAAGTAATTATACTAACTATCACGCCTAATATAATTATACCTATGGGTTTTTGATACCATTTTAACTTATTCAAATTTTCTACTCCCTTTTCTAAATTAGTTAAGTCGGCTTGCGGTGCTGTTCTTGCCATTTATCTATTTTTTATATTTATTTTTATTGAAAAATATCTAATGCTAAATTTACTAATTCGTCGGTGCGGCTTTTAATATCCGCCTCCGTCCATTCTTTTTTCTTTTCCAATTCCTTATTTAAGAACAGCCCGTTTTTATAGCCTATAAATCTATCTTGATTATCTTTTCTGTCTCTCTTTTTAATAAAATCAAAATTTGAAAGGTTAGAATTGTAGCCAGTCAAGGTAAGGTTTCCTAATTTGTGAACCTCTTTATCCTGTATTTCCTTTGCTTTGTTTTCGTCTCCTCCCGCTATCATTTCTACCCAACTTTGCGGTATTCTTGCACCTTCGGGGAAAATATGCTCTATCGTCCACTTCAATTTTCCGCTGTTATCCCGCTCCCAAAAATTACAAAACCTTTCTCTCGTCCCATTTTTAGCCTCCTCAATTTTGGAGAGTATAAACCTTGTCATATCAGTATTGTTTTCGTATATGTCGTCGTTAAGTTTTTCAAGGAATAGGGTATCGCTTGCCATTCGGTCTTTGCGGGAGAAAAATTCAACGATATTGTCAAAGGAAAAATTGAGATTTTCCTCCATTTTTTCTATTAAATCAATAAAAATCTGGTCAAGGTTTCTCGTATTCGGAAAGTCTGTTATATTCCTCCTCACAAAGTATTTTACTAAAAATGAAATTGTATCTTTGTAAAACTTATTTTCTCTGCTATCCAAAGAGAATAAATACATCAGAAAGGTGTAAGCGGGGGAGGCTTGAACATTGATTAAGTCGTTTAACTGCTCCGTCAAAAAATCCAAATTTTTGTTTTCAATTAAGTTGCTGTAAATCTTTGACTTGCTACACATTTCGCTAAAAATAAATTCTGCGTTCCTATCAATAAGCGTTTCGTATATTTTAATCAAATTGGATTTAGTGGCTTTTGTTATGCTTTCAACTTTTATTTTATCTTTATGCTTAAAAGCATTATAAAACTGCCTCAAAAATCTTTCTTGTATCGGGTAATCTGATAGGTTGTTTATTATTTCTTTCCAACGCTCAAAGGAACTATCAACTGGCAAGCCCAACCTCTCTAACGAGGCTAACATTTTATTTTTAATTAAATCTATTGCGGACAAAGGCACGCCACGATTATTTAAGCTCTCAAACAGCATAAAAGCGTCGGAGTGGGAGCTAACCTCAATTTTAACAAGTATTACCTCATTTATTTTTGTTAATAAATCTCGCAACTCTTGAACGCTGTAATCCTGTAATTTATTTTCAAAATATCTGAAAGTTTTGTAAATCCTCCTATTGCCTTGATTTCTGCCTCCGTTGGTAAAAGTTATAATTTCCAACTCGGCTAAAATTGATTTATAGTCTGAAAAATTATTATTTTGCTCGGAAAGTTGCATTTTTAAGTCTGCCTGATTTCTCCTTTGTATAAGTTTATATTTTAGGTTAAATAATTCATTCTGTAATTCCTCGTCGTCGCTTCCCATTTTCTCTTTCAATAACTTGTAAATTGAGCAAAAAAGCAGAGAAATTGTAGTTAATCTTTGCTGTCCGTCAACAACTTCTAACTCCTGCGTTTGAAAGGTGTCTATGCCCTCCTTTTTTATACAAATTATTGAGCCAATAAAATGGCTTCCGTCGCTTTCTAAAATATCGTTTAGCAGAGCCTCCCAGTCGTCCTTTGCCCAGATATACTCTCTTTGATATTTTGGAATTGCATATTTTACATTTTCCTCTTGGCTAAAAATTGCAGATATTTTATATTTATTTGCGTTGTTAATCATATTTTTTATTTTTATTTCTCTCCTCTGCAAACTTCATTAGTTTTCGGCGTAGTTTCTCCCGCATTGCCCTCATTCGCTCCATTCGTTTTTGCCAAAGTGTTTTTATCTTTTTTTCCATATTTTATTATTGAGCTTTAAGCCTCGCACCTAATTGGTCTATCGCAGTAGTCGCTTGTTGCATATACAAATTAGCGTGCGTCATATAAGGCACAGAACTTGTATCGCTCCTATTACCGCTGTTAAGGTCTGCAACAATTATATTCACCGCTTGAATATAATTATCAACCGCCTTATTTAGATAGTCATTTATGCTCACAAAATCGGGTGGAACTCTCCCCTGTAATGCCTGCAAACCGTTTTTCCAGTTTTTTAAGTCGCTTTGAGCTTGCTGGGCATAAATTAAAGTATCGGCGGTATCTGATGTGGGCAACATAGTTTGTAGACTTTTTGCGTTTGAACCATACGCAGTTGAAAAAGGTATAACATTTTCATTTAGTTGTTGGTAATACTCTGTATCTGTAAGCGTTGTGGGCTTTGCTGGTATTGTTGCCGTTTCAGATGTTTGTTTTGTTGCAGTAGAATTTAACGATTGAGAACTGGATTGAGGATTGCTTGCAATTATGGAAATTATTACACCGAATACAAAAAGTGAAATTATCGTCCATAGCCAAAAACGCCAACTCGTTAAAATATATTTTTTTGTTATTTGATTTTCCATATTTTTTTAATTTTTTGCCGAATTTATTTTAATTATTTAACTATTTTTACTAACCCCAAACTTGGGAGCTGTATTGTAGTAATGCTATTATTGTATTTTATTACATTTAACAATAGTTGACAAGTGGATTAAGCTCGTTTCGGTTTAATAATATCAAATTTTTCCAATTCCGTCCTTAAAAATTTTACTAAATTAGGCAAACTCCCATTCATTTCTCCCAATTCCGCCAGTATCAACGCTATCTCTTTCTTACAGCGGTCAACGCTTCCGCCCCTATGTTTCAGTTTTACCTGCTCTTGAAATCCGCCGAAGCCATAATTGGTGGCTAAACTCGCCCAATAATACAGCTTTTCTTGTTTTCTTATGCTTAAATTAGAGCTGTCTAAGTATGCCATTAACCTGTTGTTTTCCATTTCTGGTAGACTTAATAACCCTATCGCTAAGTTGCTAAAAACCTTATCAAAAACATCAAGCAAAATATCCCTTGCCATATCCTCTTTTAATATCTCCTCTAAACAAAAATCCTTTTTCTTTTCTGTGCCTTTTATCCTGCGTCTGATAACAGCGTCAAAACTGCCCTTTGTTTCCAATGAAAGCTCAAACCTTAATGCAGTTCGTTTAACTTGTCCGCTTTGGTAGCCCTTAATTATTGTCTGCTCGGTTTTGGTAAATCCGTTAGCTAAAATGTTGCCTATAATATCGTAAATAACATAACCCTGCGTGCTATTCCAAAACTTAATGCTCCGCCCGCTATTACCGCAGTAGTATTTATGAAAATTATAATCAGAGCTTGGCTTGTAATTAAATCTTGAAATGTCCTCAACTACTTTGTTTGCCGTCCCTAAATAATCTGGGAGTTTTACTATTTTAGAATAATCAGCCCGCTTAACTATCGCTTTTTGTAGTTGCTCCTTTGTTGTGATAATTCCGAAATCGTTTAACCTTGATAAAAGAGCGGAGTAAATTTTATCTAAATCCTCGCCGTTAATTTCAAATAAATTACTCCCGTAAATTAACTTAGGCAAAGAAACCTGTATTTCTAAAACCTCCCTTGTCCCGATTTTTGAGTTGGTTTTAATGGCTTTGGTTATAGACGGGCAGTAAATACCTTGCTTGCTTAAACTGCCAATGTATTCGTTGCAATACTCCGAGCTTATGCCATAGCCCCGCTCCTGTTGGTTTTTCTTTCCGTCCAGTTTGTTGTCTTGCCTCAATTCAAACTGCTCCCCGTTGCCAGATAAATAAAAAACAACACTATCTATCATTTTTTTTCGGCTCTTTAATTTTTTTCTTTTTGTAAAGGTGCGGATTAACTCTCATATCAACTTTTAAGAGCAACTGAAAAAAACCTAACAGATTTTGCTCTGCCTCATAGTCGTCAACCTCGCCTATGTTTTCATTATTTAGTTTGTCGGGGTTTTCCGCTTCCATACCCCTATCCTCCCACGACAAACAAACTTAACTCAACGCAAAAATAACTTAACAAAAAACCCGATTTCTACTCGGATTTTTGAGGTCAAAAACTTTCTGTTAAGTTGTATTAAGCTCTTTTAAGTTTTTTACCTTTTCTTTTTTTGTAAGTCGCATACTCTTTTTCTGTCATTATATTTGTTGTTATCGCTGGGCTAATTCCTTTAATATCCCGTCCAACGATAACATCTGTAAGAGCATATTTGCCTCCCATATAAATCGGACATCTTTTATTAGTGTTAAAATAATCTACCACAGCGTCCGAAATATCTTTTACGCCAGTTCTTTGATACTGGTCTAAATTTCTGTCTTTTATTTCTTTTTCAAGAATTTTCCAACTTTCGGCATAACCCCTTATTGCTTTTGTTTCTTTGCTGTCATTTACGGCAACTAATTGTTTGCCGTCATTCATTTTTATTATTACTATTTTTCTAATCGGGTCTTTTTTATTTGATTTTTTAGCCGTTATTTTTTTATTAGTTCGGCTCTGCATTTTTAGCCATTTTTTCTATAACTTGCTGTTGTGATTTTGTCCGCAAAGAGGCTTTTTCGGCTTCGCTTAATTCGGGCTTCGGAGCGTCTAACATTCCGAACGCTCTGCTTTGCATTTCGTTTAATGCTTCAAGCCCTCTTAATGCCTCACTCTTTTTGCTTAAATCCTTAATCAAATAATTATGTATTGCGGTTGCGTAGTTGAGATATTTTTTCCGTTTAAGGTGAGTTGGGACAAAATGGGAGATTGTGCCGTCGCTAAAATCTTTCATTTTTTCAAAATCAATACGCACTAATTCAAGAGCCCAAAGGTCATACCAATTTTTTGGCTCTGCATAAGCAAGTTTTCTAATAGTTTCCTCAACATTTCGGACAACTTCATAAACAAAAAGTAAATCTCCCCAAACGCCCCATTCCTCAATTTCTGCCAGATTGTCATATAAGTATTTTAGGGCGTGAAATTCCCTTATCTTGGCTGTTATATTTATATTCCGAAAAAACATATCGCCATCTCTTTCCTCAACAAATTTATCAACTAAATCTTTATGCCCGTTAATTTTGAGATGGTGTATTAGGTCGGAAAAATACTGGCGTAAAGTGTCTATTTTATATGCGGTAGAACCTATTGTTTGCGGGCTTTCCTCTCTTTCATATCCTGCGATTATTTCAAGCGTTATCGGGTCGTCAATTTTCTGTTTTTTTATTTCTGCAAACAAATTATTTTTCAAAATGGCTAATTCGGCAATAGCCTCTTTTTCGCCGTTCTGAACCGCCGTTCTTTGCTTTATTGCCTCCCCTTTTAACTTATCGGCTATAACGCTCGTTTCTGGCGTTTCAATTATAAACTTTACATAGCTGGCTAAATCCTTAAAAAAATAATAATCGTCCTGCTGTTCTGCAAATGCTTTGTAATAACGCTCTAAATTTTCGGTCGTGTCGCTCATTGCTTTTTAAGTATTTAGTATTTAACTATTTTACTTAAAAAGTTAATCATTGTAAAGTAAGCAGAATAAAATTATTTGAATCATTGCACTATAAATGAATGTGCTATATAATACAATAATTAACAAAATATAATTAAAATAAAAATATGTCAAAAAAAGCTATCGTTATTAGTTTAATCGTAGTTTTAGTTATTTTGGGAATTGGCTATTTTGCATTTTGGCAAAATTCAAAACCCGCAGTAAGTCAAAATCAACCGCAGAAAATCACAATCGCAGAATTCGGCGAGGTTTTTCTGTATGCTCCGTTATATGTAGCTGATGCAAAAGGATTTTTTAAGGACGAGGGTTTAGATGTTAAGATAGTTCCAACTGGCGGGGACGACAAAACATTCGCAACTTTATTGAGTGGCGATGCTCAATTTGGTGTTGCAGACCCAACATTTGTTGCAATATCGGGAGAAAAAGGACAGCCTGGCAGAGTGGTTGCTTCCATATTAAGCGGTGTGCCTTTTTGGGGTGTTGCAAAAGACCCAAAAATACCACAAATAACAAAACCCTCTGATTTGAAAAATTACAGTGTGGCGACTTTCGCCGCCCCCTCAACCGCTTATACGCTTCAAGAGAAAATGTTTCAAAGTGGTGGCTTGAAGTCAAATATAAAACAACTTGCTTTTGGAACTTTAATTCCTGCATTAGATGCTGGCAAGGTTGATATAGCACTTGATTTAGAGCCAAATGTTTCAACAGCAGTCCAAAATGGAGATAGGGTTGTATATGCGTTGTCGGATTATTACCCACAATTTGCTTTAACTGGTTTAACAGCTTTGCCAGACTACATAAGCAAAAATCCAGAAACAGTGCAAAAAGTAGTTAATGCTCTGCAAAAAGCAATGGTTTATATTCGTAGCAATCCCTCCAATGTTGCAAGCTTAATGATTAAGAGGTTTCCTGATGTAAAATTAGATATAGCTCAAAGTGCTATAAATAATATGATAAAATCCAATGTTTTCCCGCAAGACACAGTGGTTAGCGAAGCGAGCTGGAACGCCGCAATTGGATTAAGAAAGGAGGTTGGGGATATAAAAGGCAATGCTCCATATTCAACCTATGTTATCACAACATTCTCAAACAAAGCCAAATAATTTGGAAAGCACGGGGTATATCTTAAAAGTAGATAATATCTCAAAAAGTTTTCTCTCAAACAAAAAAGAAACCTCCTTATTAAAGGATATTTCTTTTGGGCTATCCAAGGGTAAAATAGTTTCAATTGTTGGTCAAAGTGGGTGTGGTAAAACTACCTTGCTTAACATTATAGCTGGATTAGTAAAACCTAATAATGGCGAGATTTCAATAAATGGGACTATTAGTTATGTTCCGCAAAAGGATTTATTGCTTTCTTGGAGAACTGTTTTAGAAAATATCTTATTGCCAGTTGAAATTAAAAAACAATACAACGAAGAAACGGTAATTTTAGCCAGAGATTTTTTGCAAAAGAATAATTTAGGGGATTTTTCTGAATACTATCCGAAAGATATTTCTGGTGGAATGAAACAAAAAATTTCCTTAATTAGAGCCTTTATACAAAATTCCGATATAATACTTTGCGACGAGCCATTTTCAGCTATTGATTTTGACGCAAGGTTAAAACTTGTAAGAGAATTTCGCTCTTATATTCTATCCTCCCAAAAGAGTGCCTTATTTATTACCCACAACATTGAGGAAGCAATATCTATAAGCGACGAAATAATTGTTTTAGGTTCAAAACCAACACAGGTATTATATAAATCTAAAATAGATATTTCAGAGGATAATCGTGAGCCTGTAAGTATAAGAAAAATAGAGGAATTTGATAATTTGTTTGAAAAAATTTGGAAGGTAATGAGCAGTTAAATATGAAAAACTTTTTATACAATTTTATATCATTTTTATTGTTTGTTGTGTTGCTTTCTGTTTGGCAATTTGTAGCTTCAACCTCAAACAGAATTACTTTTTTCTTTGCTTCTCCCTCTTTGGTTTGGAAATCCGTAGTAGAGAATACCATAAATGGCACTTTGCCAACAGGATTTTTAATTACAGGGTTTGAAGCATTGATAGGCTTCGTTGTAGGCGTTGTTTTAGGCACATTGATAGGGTTTTTATTATGGTATTCGCCTTTTATAGCTCGCATATCAAAACCATATCTCGTAATCATTGGAGCGATACCAATTTTTGCATTTGCTCCAATTATTATTTTATGGTTTGGAATTGGGATAACAATGAAAATAGCATTAGCGACATTCGGGACATTTTTAATATCTTTAACTCAATCTTATGAGGGTGCGAGCAGTGTTGATTTGGAGGAATTTAGATTATTAAAAACCTTTGGTGCTTCCCGCTTTCAAATCCTTAAAAAGATTATTTTTCCGTCCTCTTTGGATTGGGTTTTGACATCAATGAAAATAAATGTCGGCTTTGCATTACTTGGGGCTTTTATAGGAGAATTTATATCAGCAGATAAGGGACTTGGTTATTTTATGCTCCGCTCTGGCTCTTTATATGATGTGCCGTCGGTTTTTGCAGGCGGGCTGTTTCTTGTTATACTGGCATTGCTACTGAATTATATAGTTTCTCTTATTGAAAAAAACAAAATAAAAATTATTGGGTTGTTTTCAGTTGACGGGGGATTAAGAAAATTGCTATAAAGACATATTAAAAGTTGAGACGAGAGCGTCCAATTCTACCCTCATTGCACGCCAGTCAAAGGTTCTAAGTTCGTCTAATAGAGGGCACAAGAAATAATAGAAACGACTAACAATAGTCGTTTTTTTATTAACAAGTTATCCACACTATTGAATCGGCTACATTTGTGTTAAAATAGATAAACAAAACCTTACAAATCTTCTAGATGAAAATCCATTTTAAAATATTTATTTTTGCAATCGCCACTATCTCGCTTTTTATATTTAAAGCGGACTTTGTTAAAGCGGACTCAGGAGGACAAATTAAAATTGTTTTAAATATCGGTGAAGAATTAATAAATACTGATTTTGGAATTAATCAGGTAATATTTTCTGGCTCCGGTAATGAATTAGAATCTACTTCCCTTGATGCTTCCGGTTCCTATTCTATAACGTCAGTCGGCTGGCCGCTTTTTGCTACATCGGGCTGTGATTACGGAAGTCCTCCTCCTCAACTAGATTCAGCTACATCAAAAATTTTATCAGGCATCAAAGCTCGTCCCGGAGGGATTACCACCTGTACGCTAAATATAAATACTACAGGAACAAATTTCCCAGGAGGCCTTGTAGTCGAAATGAACACTACCGGCGGGACCGATAATACTTTTGAATACAGTGTAACGCCAGGTCCATCAACAGTAAATGTCCCAATTTCAGGAAGCCCGAATGGAACCGGCGCATCTGAATTGCTGACATTATCCCCCGGTTCAGGCTACAGTATTTCCCCAATGGCCTTGCCGCCCGGCTGGTTGCTGGACTCCGACAATCCGCCGACCTGTAATGACTATAACGGAGGAACTCCGTCTTCATTCAAAATTACCGCCGGCCAAACAACTGTCTGTAAATTTAATATCGGATATTACGCGCTGACTATTCACAAAATTACAGACGGAAGCAATGACAAGTTTGATTTTACGGTTTCAGGCCCCGGCAGTCCTCTTGTAGACCGTCATGGCGATTCGCCTAACGCTACCACCAGCAACGACTACAGCGATGACACTATCACTTTGGGAAACTATACTATTTCCGAAAATTCCAAATTCGGCTGGGGACAAAACGCTGCCGATACAGCGTATTGCACTATAACTAACTCAGACGGAAGCACTACCATTAACAATACTGACCCTACCAGCGGTTTGGCATCATTCACCGTTGCCGCGAATCAGCAAGTCACCTGCACATTCCATAACAATTATATCGGATTGCCTCCAACTACATCTTCTATCCCCGATTGTCCTACAGACCCGACAACCGCGCCCGATAACTCTGACGCAATGCAAGAGTTTGGAGATAATATGGTTGCAGGCACAGTTGCTCCACAATCAGTTTACTATCTTTATGTCACAGGGACAACCGATGGACCGGGATGGGGCAATAATGATAACGGCTATGGATATATAAGCGATTTAAATACAATGGCGGTTCATTCAGGCGCCATTATCCCGGGAGAAACGGCAATAGTTAAAGTAACTCTGCTTCCGGGACAAAGTTCATATACAGGCACCAGTATTGCCACCGCAGGAGGAATCCCCGTTACAACCTTCTCGCTTCCCGTCTCTCAGCCTGCTTCATATCAAATATCCACAAATACTGCGGATATAAAAGTGTGTTCGCTTCCGGTTACAGCGGTGCCTTCCTCCCCCAACCTCACAATCCACGTTACTACATCAAACGAAGACAACGCTAATTTCAATTTTACTATTCTAGGTTCAGACGGCAGTACCGTTTCACAAACCGTCAGCACGATCGGAGACTACAATACTTCTGTTGACCCAACCTTACAATACACTATTTCTGAAGACCCAACGCTTGGTTGGACACTTGATCAAAACACTGACCTGACTTACTGCACAGACGGAGTTAATCCTCCGTTTAGCCCGTCTTCCATTACATTTGACCCGACACAGACAGACCAGCATATCACCTGCAATTTTGTTAACGATGTTGGTGATTCCGATTCATACCAAGCCGACGGGGGAGACTGGCCGATACCGTACTACTTTTTCGGGTTGCAGAATTGATTTAAAAATAAATAGAATACAACCTTTATCATTTTAAGAAAATAATTTAAATCCAAATTTTTGCTATGCAAAATTTAAAAAGGTATTCGCTTTTCAATACCAAGAGCGCAACCCGCGGATTTCTATAATTTATGAAAAAAAAATATTTACTTTTATATTTGTCTTTTGCTCTTTCGCTTTTGGTTCCCGCAATTATTTTTTATCCCAGTGTAGGTATGGCCGATGGGAACGCTGCATTCGCCGCCACATGCATATGTGCCGCTTTTAACAACTATTTTAACAACAGCGGTGGTTGTGTACTTAGTCCTAGAACTCCCTGCGCACTATCTAACGGTGCGCTTGTTATGAGAGACGCGATAGTTGCTGGAACAAATCCAGCGAATTCTAGCTCTGGTAGTACCTTTGCATCTTGCAACTCCCCCACCCCTTGGACAAATACACAGATACTTGCAGCCATATATACTTATAATGCAGCGAAAACAGCGTACGACGGTAGCTCTGGCGACCAAGCAAATCAGGGGAGAACGGTCAGAAACGCGTGCAGCAACGCTGTAATACAAGTGACTGCGTGGCCAGCTACTGGTCCCGCTACTCCTCCTATTAACGGTGGTGGCAATGGTAATGATAATACCAATAACATTAATGGCGCTCCTGCTGGCAATGCCGGCGGACCTTTATGCGACGAATCCGGGAATGGACGACCTGTTGGAGCTGCCGCAGATCCCGCACAAGAGACCCCTTCTTATCAGCCCGCATATTCGTCTAGCGTAAATTTTAGCAAGGGACTGGTGCCTTGCGGAAGAAAAATGACAATACCATCAACAACAAACGGAGCCTACCAATACTATATAGGGTGTACCGCTACAGCATCAAGTTGCCCCGCCTTAAGTGACCCTGATATTCGTACCAATACAATTCCCGGCCCCTTGCCGCAAGCCATAATTACTATGAATAACGATCGCATCGCATTTACTTGCCCTGCGAGTAAATCATTTAAGAAAATTATGAACGCCACCAACCCTGCTGCCCCTTGCATTGCCGACGCCCCCTATGCCCAATCCGAAGCAGGAACTTATATTAAAATAGCAATTTATCCCTATACCACTACTAGCCTAGCCTGCCGTTGTGAACTATCTCACGTTTTTATACTAGGCTTAAACATCTACTTCTTTTTATTGTGGAAAATAGCTTTACCACTAGCAGGATTTCTAGTGGTGCTTGGAGGGTTGCTTATTCTTTTGGCAAGTTTTTATCCGAAATTTTATGATATGGGTAAAAAAATGTTAATAGGAGCAGCTATCGGACTTATCTTGGTTTTTGGTGCCTGGCTTATTGTCAATATTGTGCTTCATGTGATAGGATATGTTAACGCCGGAAGCTGGTGGAACCCGTTATAAAACCATCGGTTCGCACTCAATCGCTATGAGTGCGATTTTGCACCCATAGCTCAGCTGGTAGAGCAGCACCCTCTTAAGGTGATGGTCGCAGGTTCGATCCCTGCTGGGTGCACATTTTCACACTCCAGCTCAAGCGAAAACTGGACAAAAAGTAAAAAACATACTATCATTAGCCATTAATCAAAAATTCAAAATCTAAATCTCAAAATCATAATTCAAAATTAAAAGTTGCCCTACGGCTCATTTTAAGATTTACATTATCATTTTGCATTTTTAGATTTGAGGTTTAAATTCATTTTATGTTAAAGAAAGAAAAAAAAGCAGAGTTAGTTAAAGAGCACGGCATTCACGATAAAGATACCGGTTCTTCGGATGTACAAATTGGGCTTTTATCAAGTGAAATAGATGCACTGGTTTTGCACTTAAAGGATCATCCAAAAGATTTACACTCAAAAAGAGGATTAATCAGAATGGTTGTTAAAAGAAAAAAACTCCTCGCGTATCTTAAAAAAGAAGATGAAAAAAGATATAAAGAGGTTATTAAAAAAGTAGGACTAAAAAAATAAGGGAGCCGCAGCGAATACTTACCCCGCCCTCTATCTCTATGTACTATGTATACATACTAAAAAGATTCAATGAGTTTTATATAGGATATTCAGAAGATCTGAGGAGAAGACTGAAAGAACACAAATCAAGGGGCGATGCAAATTTGGTTTATTATGAATCATATTTAAACAAGAAAGCTGCAACCCAAAGAGAAACAAAATTAAAACATTATGGAAGCGCCTGGCGCGCTCTAAGAAAAAGAATAGAAGCTTAGAGGGCGGGGTTGCTCACATTGCATGATCGCAAAACCAAAAGAACAACGAGTTGAAGTATTGATAGACGTTCAGAATTTATATTATTCTGCCAGAAATTTATATCACCAAAAAGTAAATTTTGCAGAGGTTCTAAAAACTTCAGTGGCAGGCAGAAAATTTATCAGAGCATTTGCGTACGTTGTGCGCACAAAAACTGGCGAAGAAAAGCCTTTTTTTGATGCATTAACAAAACTTGGGATAGAAACCAGGGTAAGGGATTTGCAGGAATTTTACGGCGGAGCCAAAAAAGCCGACTGGGATGTTGGTATTGTTATTGATGCAATAAGAACCGCTTCAAGTTTAGACGTTGTAATCCTGGCATCAGGCGATGGAGATTTTATTCCGCTGGTTGAATATTTAAAAAACCAAGGCAAAAGAGTTGAAGTAGTGGCTTTTGGCAGGACAACTTCACTAAAATTAAAAGAAGCAGCCGACGAATTTATAGATTTAGATTCAGAACCAGAAAAATTTTTATTAAATAAATAGTTAAAGCGTCGCTATTTTGCAAATGACACCCTAATGTACTAATACGTTATATAAACGTATTCGTGAATTAGTGTGCGATTAGCAATCGGCGTCGCATCAAAACATGGACAAAGAAATATTTGAGTTAGAGTTTGGCGGAAAGCCGCTGAAAATAAAAATAACAGATTGGGCGACGCAAGCTTCGGGATCTTGCTTAGTAAGTTACGGAGAAACAGAAGTTTTGGCAACAGCCACAATGTCTTCAAGAAACGTTGATGGGCAAGATTTTTTCCCATTAACAGTTGAATACGAAGAAAAGTTTTACGCGGCAGGAAAAATTTACGGCTCAAGATTTTTAAAAAGAGAGTCAAGGCCAACAGATGAAGCTATTTTGACCTCAAGAATGATTGATAGAGCAGTAAGGCCTCTTTTTCCAAAAGATTTCAAAAAAGATGTGCAAGTTATTGTAACTTGCCTTTCATGGGATGGAGAAAATGACCCGGATATAGTGGCAATGATTGCCGCGTCTTTTGCGTTGAGTGTTTCAGATATTCCTTGGAACGGTCCGCTTGGGGCAATAAAAGTAGCAAAAGTTGGTGGAAAATTTGTTTTAAACCCAACCTATAAAGAAAGACTGGAAAGCGCTTTTGAATTAACTTTGTCTGCTATACAAAATGCCAAAGGTGAAATTTTAATCAATATGATTGAAATGGGAGCCAAAGAAGTTTCAGAGAATGAAGTTATGGAAGCTACGAAATTTGCCGAAGCAGAAATTAAAAAAATTATTGATTTTCAAGTAAAAAACGGCAAAAAAATCAGCAAAGAAAAGGCAGAATTTAATCCTGCTGTAGAATTGGATATTTATAAAGACATAAAAGAATTTTTGGGAAGCAAGCTGGAAGACGCAATTACAAAAGCTCCGGCAGGAGAAAAAAATCTTGGAGCAGTGGATTTGTTGAAAGAAGATTTGGCGAAAATGCTTGAAGAAAAATACCCTGACGAAAATAAAACAAAACAAGTTCTGCCATTTTTTGAAAAAGAAATGGAAAGAATTATTATAAAAAATATTATTGAAAAAAATCAAAGACCGGACGGAAGAAAAACAGACGAAATTCGTCCTCTTTCTGCTGAAGTTGGCGTACTGCCAAGAACCCATGGCAGTGGCGTTTTTCACAGAGGACTTACAAAAGTTTTATCAATTTTAACTTTGGGCGGACCTGGAGACCAACAAATTTTGGAGGGAATGGAAGTTGTCGGTAAAAAAAGATTTATGCACCATTATAATTTCCCTCCGTTTTCAACCGGAGAAACGGCTCCAATGCGAGGCCCAAAAAGAAGAGAAATTGGACACGGAGCATTTAGCCGAAAAAGCATTGTTGCCTTTGCTTCCGGAAGTAAAAGATTTTCCGTATACCATAAGAATTGTTTCTGAGGCACTATCAAGTAATGGTTCAACCTCAATGGCATCGGTGTGTGCCGCTACATTAGCCTTAATGGACGCCGGAGTACCAATTAAAGAGCCGGCTGCAGGAATTTCAATTGGATTGGCAAAAGATGAAGAAACCGGAAAATATAAAGTGTTGACTGATATTCAAGGACCGGAAGATCATTTTGGCGATATGGACTTTAAGGTTGCCGGAACAAAAAACGGAATTACCGCCATTCAAATGGATATTAAGATAGACGGCATCACAAAAGAAATTATGGAAGAGGCTTTAGCGAAAGCAAAAGATGCAAGATTTAAAATTCTTGATATAATAAAGAAACAGATTGCTGAACCACGAAAAAGCCTTTCGCATTTATGCTCCAAAGATATTCTCTATGCAAATTAACCCTGCAAAGATTGGCGAAGTTGTTGGTCCAAAAGGAAGCGTTATTAATAAATTAATTGAAGAATTTGGGGTTACAATTGATATTGAAGACACGGGATTGGTGTTTATTACCGGTCAAGATCAAGCTGCGGTTGATGGATGCGTTGCCAAAATTAGAGGAATTACGAAAGAAGTTGAAGTTGGAGAAATTTTCCAGGGAACCGTAAGAAAAATTATGGACTTTGGCGCATTTGTTGATATTTTACCGGGGCAATCAGGGCTGGTTCATATTTCAAAGTTTGTTCCATATCAAATTAAAAGTGTGCAAGAAGTTGTAAAAGAGGGTGATATTATTCCGGTCAAAGTAACCGGGATTGACGAGCTGGGGAGAATCAATTTGTCGGCGATTGAAGCCGGATTTAAACCAAAAAACAAGAAAAGCTTCTAGGTTTTAGCTTATAGGTTATAGTAATTTCTAAAAGCTATCACCTAACACCTAAAAGCTATCTAACAATGATAATAGATCCAAAGTCATTATCACAAAATAAAGAACAAGAGATGGGCGTAACAGATAAGGCAAAGAAATTAGCCAACGAAGCCGAGAAGCAACAGATATTTTTACTTTCCTCGGAAAAAGAAGACTTGTTGGGTCAAATAAATAATACGCCGTCAGAAGACCAATCTTTGCCGGATAATATAAGTTCTTATAACAAGCCTCAGTCAAAAGGGGATGCTGCAGATATCAGAATATCAGAAATTGATAAATCCCTGAAAGAGATATATTCCAATATCTTAAAAAGAGAGGCGGATAAAAAGATGGCGCCGGTAGAGCAGAAAGTTGCAGATATTGTCATATCAAAACCGGATTCTTCGCAAAACAATCCGCCGGCCACAAAATTAAATCCGACAAATGCAAAAGGCGAAGACGAACAACGTAAAAAATTTATGGAAGATATAGAGAGCTGGGCTAAGAGTCAGGATTAAAAATATTAATTTTATGTCAAGAACATGAACACGAAATTGACTAACAAGTTAAAAGAGATATTAGAAAAAGAAAAAAGTGAGCTTCAAAAAGAACTGGAAAGTTTCGCCACGAAAGATAAAAATATAAAACATAATTGGTCTGCGAAATATCCGGGCGAAGATCGCGGTAATAAAGAGGAAGAGGCCGATGAAGCGGGCGAATATGAGAATCTGGTATCTTTGGAAGAAAACCTTGAATTAAAACTTAGAGATATTGATTTGGCGCTGGAAAAGATAAAAAATAAAAAATACGGCAAATGCGAGAATTGCGGCAAGGAAATTGAAGAGAAAAGACTGATGGCCTGTCCTGAAGCGAAACTCTGCATAGAATGCAATAAATAGAAATTATCTCAAAATTCAAACCTCAAAATCATAATTCTAAATTGAAAATAATTGCATTAGATTTATTTTATATTTTGCAATGTCATTTTGCATTTTGATTTTTGAGTTTTGATTTAATATTATGCCAAGTAAAATTTTCTCTGGCGCAGTTGTTGGTTTAGATGCGCAATTAGTAGAAGTTGAAGTTGATGTTTCGCACGGACTAAGGTCTTTTTCAATAGTAGGGTTGCCCGATAAAGCGGTTGAAGAATCAAAAGAAAGAATTGAGTCGGCGATTAAAAATACAAAATTATTGTCGCCCCACAATAGAACCTTCAGAATTTTAGTGAACCTTGCACCGGCCGACCTAAAGAAAGAAGGTTCGTTATACGATTTGCCAATAGCATTGGCTTTTTTAATCGCCTCAAAACAAACAAGCATAAATCCGACCGATAAATTATTCATCGGTGAATTGTCTTTAGATGGAAAATTAAAACCGACAAAAGGCGCGCTATCATTCGCATTATTGGCAAAGAAAAAAGGATTTAAAGAGATAATAATGCCAATCCAAAATGCCAGAGAGGCTTCGTTGATAAAAGAAGTTAAAATAATCGGCGCCCAGTCCCTAGGACAAGCTTTGTCCTATCTGGAAAATAGAATAAAAATATCGCCGTACATTTTTGAGAACCAAGACCCAACCGAAGAGCCTTCGGGCTATGTAGATATTGGCTGGGTCAAAGGCCAAGAATATGCCAAAAGAGCGCTGGAAATTACGGCAGCCGGCGGACATAATCTGTTTTTCTTCGGTCCGCCGGGCAGCGGTAAAAGTTTACTGGCAAAATCTCTGCCGTCAATTCTGCCAAGGCTGACATTTGAAGAATCACTTGAAGTAACAAAAATTTATAGCGTCGCCGGATTACTTCAAGAAAATCAAACATTTATTAACTCAAGACCGTTCCGTTCACCGCATCATATCACTTCTGATGTCGCACTTATCGGCGGCGGAAACCCGCCAAAGCCCGGAGAGATAACTCTGGCTCATCGTGGAGTTTTGTTTATGGACGAATTTCCTGAGTTTCATAGGGACGTTCTGGAATCACTGCGTCAGCCTATAGAAGATGGCAAGATAACCATTTCAAGGTCAAAATATAATTTTACTTTTCCCAGCCGTTTTATGCTTGTGGCGGCCTCAAATCCCTGCCCATGCGGATATTTAAACAGTCCCGAAAAGTCATGTACTTGTTCACCTTCTCAAGTCGCAATGTACAAACGGAAATTATCGGGACCATTAATGGACAGAATAGACATTTTCATAGAAGTTCCGGCGATAAAATATGAAAAACTTGCCGAAAATTCTCCCGAAAAACAAAGCGGAACGTTGAGGCAAAAAATAGAAAAAGCCAGACAGATTCAAAAGGAACGTTTTGCCGGCGCAGGTATTTTAACTAACTCAGAAATGCAAATTCCCGAAATTAAAAAATATTGTCAGCACGATGGGCAATCGCAAACGCTTTTAAAGAAATATGTGGATTCCGGCAAATTATCAGCAAGAGGATATCATAGAATCCTAAAAGTAGCCCGCACAATCGCAGACTTGGCGCAATCAGAAGATATAAAACACGAGCACATTGCAGAGGCATTGATGTACAGAGTCAGAGAATAGAAAATTCCCAATTTTTAATGACTAATTTCTAATTAATTATCAATGATCTAATTTTTAATTTATAATTGAATTTTGATAATTGATGATTTGTGATAAAAAAACAGCACGATGCTGATTTTTTTATTGACTATTTATAGCTGATTAATGCTCCTAACGCATATTTTGCTAATGGATTAGCCGCGCCGATAACTTCAAAGTGGACATGACATCCGGTCGCATTTCCGGTTTCTCCCATTAAACCAATCCTGTCGCCGACAGCAACTGTTTGCCCCGGTTTCACGAATACATTTTCAAAATGACCATAGTAGGTGACTGTTCCATTTGAATGCAAAATTGTAACATAATTTCCCATTCCCAGATTCCATTGGTTATTAAACACAGCCCTTTGTACAACTCCGGAAGCTGCCGCATAAATTGGCGTCCCGCACTTATTGGCAAGATCAACTGCATTATAATAATGCAAACCCTGAGTAATTATTCCCTCTGCCGGGAAAATAAAGAAGTTGTCAGGCAGAGGAATCTGATTATTAGAAGACAAAGCTCTTTGAGGCATTACTCCTCCGGGGATAATCAAAATGTCTCCTATGAATATATCTCCTTCGTTGGCCAGGGAATTTATGGCAATAATATCATCGGGATTTGCCTTATAGGTTTTGGCTATGTCTGCCACAGTATCTCCGGATTTTACGATATGCAAAACTCCGGATACCGGCAGAATAGTAAGGCTTTGTCCAACCTTCAATGGCGAACCCTTGGAAAGATTATTTGCCCATAATATTGTATTTGTAGAAATGTTAAAACTTGCGGCAACAGATTCTATGGTATCTCCCGGCTGAGTAACATAATTCTCAACATCTTTTCTAGGCTGAGAGTTACCTCCGAAAATATCTCCCAAAGTTTGAGTCGTCAGAACTCTGGGCGTTGAAATACCGGAGACAAAGTCGTCCTGAATAATTTTCAAATCAGGCGCTTCTAAAGCCAACTGGTTATTTTGATTAAAAAAAAGCTGGTTATTTTCTAAGCCAGCAGAAGCCCCGCTATAAGATAAAAGCGCATTTTTATTAAAAGAGTTTAATTGGGCCAAGCTGTTGGAGCTTACAAGCAATAATCCAAGCAAAACAAAAGGAATAGCCTTAAAATAAAACACCGGATTCTTGAAAAATCCTTCTTTTTTGAGCTGGTTGAGTTTTCTTTTTAGGAAATTAATCAAAATAGTATTATACTATGTAAATTACCATTTCCAAGAACCTCGGTCAAGTACTTATCCCCATCCTCTCTCTATTAAAAACCGTGTAATCTATATGTCAAATTTTAATAATCGCGCACTAATTGTGCTATAATATTGTTATGAATTTACTTTCACCAACTGAAATAAAAAGCTTATTAAGTAAATACGGGATCCGCCTATCAAAAGGGTTAGGCCAAAATTTTTTAATAGATCAAAAAGTGCTTGCTAAAATTATTGAGGCCGCCGAAATTTCGCCCCAAGAAACTATTCTTGAAATAGGGCCGGGTATAGGGACTCTGACCCAAAAACTGGCAGAAAGTGCCGGCAAGGTTATTGCAGTAGAGAAAGACATGAATATGGTTGAAATTTTGAAAGAAACTCTAGACAATTATAAAAATATAGAAATAATTCCCGATGATATTTTAGAGCTCTTAAATCCAAAGCACGAAGTCCGAAATTCAAAACAAATTCAAAATAGTAAATCTGAAATTTTTGAAGACTATAAACTAAAAGCTATAAGCTATAAGCTAGTTGCTAATATCCCGTATTATATTACCGCCCCTTTAATAAGAGCCTTATTAGAAAATGAAAATCCGCCCAAAGACATCATTTTAATGGTTCAGAAAGAAGTCGCTCAAAGAATCTGCGCCAAGCCTCCCGAGATGAGTCTGCTGGCAGTCTCTGTACAATATTACGCCGAGCCCAAAATCTTTTCCTACGTTTCCAAAAATTGCTTCTGGCCGGCACCCAAAATTGATTCGGCGATATTAAAAATATCAAATATTAAAAAAATCCCAAGAACAGAAGCCGAACAATTTTTCACCATTGTAAAAGCCGGCTTTTCCCATCCGAGGAAACAATTGCTCAATAATTTGTCTTCAGCCTTAAAAAAAGACCGAGAGACAGTATTTTCCTGGCTTCTTAAAAATAATATCCAACCCAAACAGCGCGCCGAGACACCAACTATTGAAGACTGGAAAAATTTAACCAACAGTTTTTAACTGTGGATATCCACAATTTATTGACACCGTAAATTGTGTTAAGATAGAGGAATAATTACATATTCAAATGTCAATAATTGATTTTTTTGCATATATACTCTTGATACTTACTTGGCTCTTATACACGGCTAATTCTTTCTATTTAAACCTAAAGATGAAAAAATTCCTACCCAATAAGTCTATAGAGTTTTTGCTTATTCCCTTTTATATATTTGTATTTGCAGTTTTTTTTATTACTGTACACAGATTAGTATTACTTTTTACAAGCGGATTAAAAATAACAAATGGAATATTTCTGCCCTCTTTCTACCTAACAGAGTCTTTTTATTTGGTAGCAATACAATTCCTTGGATTGCTCTTTTGCTTTTTGGCTATTTCGTTCTTTGCGTATATAAATTTTTTTGAAAAATCATTTCCGAGCTGTTTAGTTCTTAAACAAGGGAAAGTCCCTAACGGAATATATAAATACATACGACACCCTTCATATTATGTATTTTTATTTATAACATTCGGCAGTGCCTTTTGCCTGTTAAATGTCCCCATTTTTTTACTAGCATGCATCAACCATATCTGCCTATATTTTTATTACATGATTGAAGAAAACCAATTTAAAAAAAATAATCCTCCCTATAACGAGTATCTAAAAAACAGTAACCGTTTTTTCCCAAGTCTTAGAATTTTAAAAAATTGATAATGCAACAACGAAAAATAAAAAATATAATTGACAAGACTATACATACATTAAGAGATGAGCGAGGAATAACAACGATCGCAGCTATAGTTACCGTTGTTGGTTTTGTCGCATCGCTAGGAGCGCTTATATGGGGTCTGAACGGAATGAAGGAGGAAATTGCAGCAGGAATTACAAACTTCATAATAGGACTTTTGATTTTCGCCATGCAGGCGCTAATTTGGACAGGAAGGATAGCCTGCGGCTACAGTTTTAGCCTATTTGTATTTGTAGTCAAGCTAGTTATTTCAAGCCCGATAACAAGGAGTACTGTATTTTTAACAGCATGGGCCACTATTAGAAATTGGGCGGATTTGGTCCTTGTTGTCGCTCTTATTTTCGTTTCAATAGCAACAATATTAAATCTTGAACAATATAGCGCGAAGAAATTGCTAAAAGGGATAATAATAGTCGCTCTTTTAGTCAATTTTTCTACTGTTTTCTGTGGGCTAATAATTGATGCATCAAATATTATCACACTAACACTGACCCCATCGCTAGGTTCAGAGTCTATTCTAGTAAAAGAAATAGATACTTCTTATACTACAATACGACGGAAGTTAGATAATAATATTGATTTGTCCAAAGATATTCCAGCTAGAGATGCGCCCGCAACAATAGAAAAAACCTCTCAGGAATTGGGGATTACAACTCTGTACGCGGCAGTATTTCTAACCGTGGCAACAACATTCACATATTTAGCAATAACATTTCTAGAAAGATACGTAATTCTTGCGGTGTTGTTTATCCTTTCTCCGCTGGTCTTTGCATTATATGTTTTTCCGTTATCACAAGCAAAAGGACTATTTAACCAATGGTGGCAAACTTTTTTAAAATGGTGCTTTATCGGGTTGGGGGGCATATTCTTCGTTAACGTAGGAACTGATGTTCTGGCATCATTTGGCAACCAGTGGGGCACTGTCGCTACGACCGCTTCAAGTCAAGACTTAATGAATGGGTTTGCACAAACAATGTTTCAAATATTTGTAGTGTTAGCATTTTTTGTAATTGGGATGAAAATTACCAAAAAGAATGCCGGGCCGATAGCTGATATGGTTATTAAATATTCAGGAGCGGCGGCGGGGTTTGCGGTGGGAGGATTCCAAGGGTCAAAGATTGGAAGCAAATTGGCAACCGGAGACATCGGCGGAGCGTTAAGCGCCACAAAAGAGGGGTTTCAGAAAGGATTTGGGGGAGTTGCGGGATTCGCTGGAGAGCAGACAGGCCTGACGAGAGGGATGCAAAATATTAAAAATTCCGCAACACAAGGATTAGAAAATATGGGAATGTTAAGACGGGGCTACACCGAAGCGCAACGAAGAAAACAATTACAACCTTCTCGGGAACACGAAGAAGCGGCGGCGGCTCAAACAGCCGCAGGGAGGGAGCAGTCTATTGTTGCGGGTCCCGGAATTAGCAAGACCGGCCGATCAGAATTTATGGCTAACTTTGAAAGGGCCAGAGATAATGGAGAACTTCAAAATATGAAGAAAGAGGATCGCGACAAAGCATTGGCTGCCTATTCCTCTGTCACTGGCAAAACAGATGTATATTCTAAATCAGGAGATTCCAATGATGTCGAAAAAGACACTCAGGCAATAGATGAATTAGTAAGGACTGGAAAAGCAAAAGCTGGCATAGATAAAGATGGTGTGATGAGAACAGCAGAATACAATGCTGTAGGAATATTAAGAAGAAACTCTTTTGCAAGGAAAGACAGAAAGTGGCTACAAGAAACAAGCCAAGAAGACAAGATTAAATACCTTGAACAGGAAGAACAAGATGTAACAAAAGAGAAAGACAGGCTAGTAAGAGATGAGGGCAAGAGCGAAGAGGGAGCCCAAAAGCTAGCCAATATATCACACCGAACCGACAGAGGAGCTCAAGTTTACGACGAAGCGGTGGAAAAGAAATACTTGCATAAAATCAAGACCGGAAAAACTGCTGAAGAAAGCTTTGACAGAAACGCCCGAGCCATTGTATACCATGACCAACATTTTGGCACTACAACCTTAAAAGATGCCACAACACTAAATTATAACTATGCCGGCTATGATGAAGAAGGAGCAATATTGGAGGCGAAAAAAGCTGAAATCAAGGCGCTTCACCCTGACTTTGACGAAGTAAAAGTTGAAGAAGAAGCCAGAAAACTGCCAACCACCCTCGCCCACAAAGAACAAGCGATACAGAGCGGTGCTGAAAAAATGAGTGGAGATAAAGCCGTAGACCTTTCCCCTAAAGTTCAAAAAGATTGGGGAAGGCGTGTTTCTGCTAGCCTACTAAGAAGCGCCCTTAACAATCGCAGGTTAACCCAAGAGGGCAGGGATGCAATGATAAGTGGCGCATTGAGTATTCCTATTGATGAGGAAAAGCTAGAAGTTATCCCAGAAAAAGATTTGGCTAAACATTTGCAATCAATTCCAAAATACACCAAGGAGGAAATGGATAAAGCAGAAAAAGAAAATCAAGCTGCAAACCCCGGCGCCGCGCCATTATCTGAAGACCAAAAAAAGGCCGTGATTTTGCAAAAACGCAAAGACAGAACGGATGAAATTATGAAAAAAATTAATCCAAAAAAACTGGGAGAGGTGGTAGAGAAATTAGAATCGGAGCCAAGATATACCGTAGAAGAAAAAACTAAAGCGGAAGCGGAGCTTAGAGCCACCACACCGATAGGACCATTATCTGAAAGCCAAGTAATGGCACAAGTCCTTCAAAACCACAAAAATCAAATAGGGGAAATTATTGACGCTATTGATCCAAAAGAATTAGAGGGGATAATAGATAAAGCTGATGGCTTAGTCCAAGAAGCTATTTCAAAAAAAATAGTCCAAGATGTTGCCAATAATATCGCCACACTAAAGCCCGAACAAATAACAGAAAAACTATCTGCCATTCCAGAACCACATTTTGCCGACGCAATAAATGGATTAACGCCCGCCTTGCGCGCACAGCTTAAAAACAAATTTATAAAAGGCGGCGCAACGGCTGTAACTGAAAGAAATGTAACGCCAGAGGAAATTGCTAAAGCCGAATCCGATAGAGCTGAAGAGATAAAAAGTCTAAGAAAGAAGGGGGTTATGAGATCGTCGGAAGAACAGCACAAATACGATCTTGATATGATAAGGCACGGCAAATCAGAGACAGAAGTTAAAAAAGAATTTGAAGATTATTACCAAGAAGTGCTTATAAATTCTGGACCACAACCGATAGAGATACCTACTGAGGTAAAAGATCCCGCCGGAAAGATTACAAATATTAGAGATATCGATAAAGCCAAGGATCAAAAAAATAAACAAATGAAAGACCTCAGAGATAAGGGGTTTATGAGATCTGCCGAAGAACAACGTCAAGAAGATATAAAAATGGCAAGAACAGGGAAAACAGAGAAAGCCATTGAGGCAGAATTTGATAGCTATTATAGGGGTAGACTTCAAGCAATGAGAATGGCGGCTGAAACAATAAAAATACCTACTCCAACAACAAAGGTTCCGCTCAAGCCCGAAGAGCAAACTGGCCCAGAAGAATATTTTGTAGACTCTGAGATAGAAAGGCAGTGGCAAGATTTAGACAACAAAGAAAAGAAAGAAAATGATCCAGAAAAGAAAAGAAAATACAAAGAAAGAAAAGAAAAATTAGAACGATTCGTAAGAGACCTTATGGGTCGCCCTTAAAAAAATGGCAAAAGACGCGCTTAAAACTAGGTACGAGCTAAAGTATTCCGAAGAAATTCAGAATGCGATTTTGGAATTGATGCAAAGATATAATCTAGCACTAAATCCAAGTCTTAGCCTCACCGAAAGACTAAAAAAGGAAAACCCAAAAGTTATGATTTTTAGATTGGCGAAAAAGATATTGAACAAGGAGGGGAAGTTTCAAGATATAATTGAGGTATTGAAAAAAGATTTGAAAATGCATCAAAAAGATGCGGAAAAGTTGGCACACGACATTAAAAATAGAATTGTGCCATTAACTGATATAATAGAGGTAAATGATGAAATTAAAAAACAACAAGAGGAGGCGGACCAACGAAAAGACGAATATCAAAAAGAAAAATTCAAAGAAGAACTGTTGGAAAAAATTAAAGCTAGCGCGCCCAAACAAGAAGAACCACCGAAGCCGGCAGATACAAAAACGGCGGGACCGAAAAAAATTGAGATTTCGGATGTGGATAAAAATGCCGAAGAGTTGAAAAAGATGCGGGAGGAAATTGAGAAGAAAAAGGAAGAAGAAAAGATAAAACAGAATACGTCAAAAGATAGATATAGAGAACCGATAGATTAGCTTTTAGCTTATAGGTTATAGCTTCTAGGCGGACTAAAAGTTCAAAGCTAACACCTAAAACCTACGCACAATGTATTTAAAGTCATATAAAAATCTTACCGTTTGGCAAAAATCCATTGAGTTAGTAAAATATATTTATGAAATTACTAAATACTTTCCAAAGGAAGAAATTTATTCATTGACTTCACAGATGAGGAGGGCGGCAATATCCATACCATCAAATATCGCAGAAGGGCAATCAAGAAAAAACTTAAAAGAATACATACAATTTTTAAATATCGCATACGGGTCAGCGGCAGAGTTAGAAACACAAATTATTATAGCTAAAGATTTATATAAGGACATACATTATAAAAATGCGGATATTTTATTGGAAGAGGTATTAAAAATGTTAAATGTTATAATACAAAAATTAGGAAATAATAATAAAATTAACTAAAAGCTATAAGCTAACACCTAAAAGCTAATAAAAATGGAGAAATATCCTTTGCCACAATTTATAGAATCTGAAGGAAAAATTATTTACTTTTTGACATTCAGACAGTTTTTTGAACTCGTCGGCGGCGGAGCAATTATTTATATCCTCCATCTTTTTATAACCAACTTTAATATTTTCTCAATTGTCGCTTTGGCGATTGCCGGATTTACTGCAGCTATCGCGTTTATGAAAATAGAAAACACTTCTCTGCCGACATTTTTTCTGCACTTTCTTGGTTTTTCAATTGAATCAAAAAACTATGTTTGGAAAAAGAAAGAGGCTTCTTACCCGTTGCAGGCAAGAAAAGAGTCCGCTGTAAGCGAAGAACCGGGTAAGTCAATGTTGAAAATGCAGGAAAGCGGGCTGGGAAAAACAAAGAAAATGGTGGAAACAAAGAAGCCGACGGTCTAATTTGAAATTTAAAATTAACATTATGTCGAATAAAACAACTCAAGACTTTTTACCAATCAAAGATATCCGGGAAGGTGTAATAACCTTAAAAAACGGCGGAATCCGAGGCGTGCTTATGGTTTCGTCCATAAATTTTGCGTTGAAATCCAGTGAAGAACAGTCTTCTATCATTTATGCCTTCCAGAGTTTTCTGAACTCTTTAGATTTTACCTGCCAAGTCATCGTGCAGTCCAGAGCCATTAACATCACCCCATATTTAGACAGCATAAAGAAACTTGAAGAAGCTCAAACAAACGAACTATTGAAAGCGCAAACCACATCATATAGAGAGTTCGTGAAAGAATTGGTTGAAGGGGATAATGTGATGACGAAAAACTTTTTTATGGTAGTCCCGTATGCAGTGGCAGAAATACTGGGCACAGGGAAAACACTGAAAAGTATGAACCCGTTCTCGTCCGGCAAAAAAGGCGCCGGCAACCAGATGAACGATGAGGATTTTGAAAAATGCAAAAACCAGCTTTGGCAAAGAATGGAATTTTTATCAACAGGATTAAGAAGATCAGGACTTGATGCAGTGCCTTTAACTTCAGTTGAATTGATAGAATTGCTATGGGCGATACACCATCCGTCGGAAGCAGAGGTTGGATATTATCCTGAAATACTTCCTGAATTGCTTAAATAATTTAAAGTCCAAACCTCAAACCTAAAAATGATATCTTAAAATGCAAAATTTAAACGACGAAAAAGATTTTCAACTTTTAATTATGATTTTGAGATTTGAGATTTAAATTTTGAATTTAAAATTATGCAACTGCCATTTTTAAAAAAGAAAATTGATGCCGAAGAGACGATAGTTGAACAGGAGCCGCTGAGCATAAAGGACATTATCGCCCCTTCGTATATCGGTATCAGCCAGGATAGCATTAAATTAGGAGACAAAATCGCCAAGTCTTTTTTCATTTTTTCTTATCCAAGATATTTGGACACCGGCTGGCTTTCTCCGGCAATAAACTTGAATTCGCCGATGGATATTTCGTTTTTTATGCATCCTATCAACAACCAGATGATTTTAAAAAAATTAAGGGGAAAGATAACACAGATTGGCTCTGAATTTCTGGAGCGACAAGAAAGGGGATTAATTCGCGACCCTGAACTGGAAACCGCGTACAGAGATATTGAAGCCATACGGGACAAAATAATCACTGCGCAATCAAAAATGTTCAGGTTTGGCTTATATATCACTGTTTACCAAAACAACCAGGAAGAATTGAGAGAAATAGAAACTTCGTTAAGATCAATCTTTGAATCCCGTTTAATTTACATAAAACCGGCGTTGTTTAAACAAAAAGAAGGGTTTATATCAACCAGTCCCTATAATATGGATTTAATTGCTGTTAATATACCGATTGATACCGAGCCGCTTTCTACAACGTTTCCCTTTACTTCCTTTGATTTAAGTTCCAACGAAGGAATTTTATATGGAATCAACAGGCATAATAATTCGTTTGTTCTTTTTGACCGATTTTCTTTGGAAAATGCCAACACAGTTGTGTTTGCAAAATCCGGTTCCGGGAAATCTTATGCAATTAAACTGGAAATTTTAAGATATTTGATGATGGGAATTGACGTTATTGTCATTGACCCTGAAAACGAATATGAGTTTTTGTCAGACGCAGTTGGCGGAGACTTTTTCAAAATTTCTTTAACTTCAGACAGCCACGTAAATCCTTTTGATTTGCCAACCCCGGGTCCCGATGAAAATCCTGAAGACATTTTAAGGTCAAACATCATAAATTTGGTTGGATTATTAAGAATAATGTTCGGCGGACTTACCACAGAAGAAGACAGTATTTTAGACCAGGCGCTTTCTGAAACCTATGCGATAAGAGATATCACCCCGCAATCAGATCCTACAACCTGGGCAAATAATATTCCGCTGATGTCCGACTTCGCTGAAGTTTTGGAAAACATGACGGGAGCGGAATCACTTGCCAGAAGATTAAGAAAATTCACCAAAGGAACTTTTTCGGGGTTCTTCAACCAGCAAACCAATATATCAATGAATAAAAACTTTGTTGTGTTTGCCATCAGAGACATGGAAGAATCCTTAAAACCGATAGCTTTATTTATTATTATGCGATATGTCTGGAACACAGTCAGATCAAAATTAAAAAGAAGAATTTTAGTCATTGATGAGGCATGGTGGCTGATGCAGTCTGAAGACGGAGCTTCTTTTCTGTTTGGACTGGTCAAGAGAAGCAGAAAATATTGGCTGGGAGTTACAACTATAACTCAGGACGTTGCAGACTTTATGAAATCAGCTTATGGTAAAGCTATTATTACCAATTCGTCTTTGCAGCTTTTACTTAAACAATCTCCTGCCGCCATAGATGTTTTACAAAAAGCCTTTAACCTAACCGACCAGGAAAGAGAGCTGTTGCTGCAGGCTCCGGTTGGAGAAGGGCTATTTTTTGCCGGCAAAAAACACGTTTACATTGGGATAAAGGCAAGTTATACTGAAGACCAGATTATAACAACTGCGCCCGGAGAAGTGGAAAAGATAAAAGAAGCAAAGAAAAAGCTGAAAGAAGAGAAAGAAGAGGCGGAAAAACAAGAACAGCAAACGTAGCCAATTTATGTAGCAATATTTAATAAAAAATGAAAAAAAATATAGTTTTATTTTTAATAATATTTGTTGGCTGCCTAAGCTTGTCTAGCTCAGTGATGGCTGCTTGTCCCGCTGGTCAAACTTCCACTTGGGCTAGTGACTGCTATACCATCCCTAGTTTTGGGGCATGGTGTTTAAACGCACCTTGGAGTTGGTGCTGGACCCCTGGCCGAACATGCGTAGATACCGCGTGCTATAGCACCCAACCTCCAACTCCATGCACAAGTGGTGTACAGTGCGATGTAAACAAAAACTCTGCCTGTCTCCGACTGGGAACAGATGCTACCTGTCATTGTATGGATACGAGCCTCGCATCCACTCACTATACTGGCAGTCTTTTTGGCAACCCTTATAATAATGCTGTTTTCGTAGATTGTGCTGTCACTGTTACTACCGGTACCGCCCCCGGTGTTTGTGGAAATAATTCTCTCCATACATTCCCTATTGGCACACCCTTTAATACGGTTAGTAATTGTTCCGTCGGTACATCTTCACCAATAGTCGGTACCGGACCATGGAGCTGGAACTGCGCCGGCCCAGGCGGAGGAGCAACCGTTCATTGTTCGGCAGCAGTGGGTCCTGGCGAACCGGCACCAGCACCTCCGGGCACGGCATCTGCGAGAACAACCACACTTGAGATAACCTACCCCAATCTATTTGGCGCTCCGGCAGGAGGACCACAGACAGGACGAATTCCCAATTTAACCACCTATATCTCCTATATTTATCTATTTTTCGTAGTAATCTCCGGCATAATTGCGGTTATCACTATCGTGTATTATGGCACAGCAGTTTTGTTTGGAGCTGCTATGGGAAATGCTTCAGCAGTGGGAAACGCCAGAGAAAGGATTTTAGATTGTATCTTGGGGATAGTACTTTTAATGGTTTCAACAATAATTTTAAACACAATAAATCCCGATTTAATACAAACAACAAACCAACCAAGACAAATGACAACAGGTGTCTGGCTCTTTAGACCGGGGTTTGTTGACCCAGTTCACCCCAATGGAGATTTTATAACAGCTTCAAACGCCACAATTAATACAGCAACATTAAATCAAAACTATAGTAAACTTGTATATTATTGTAGCAGCCCTGGACCAAATATACTAGTTTGGGCATATGATAAGACGGGGTTCTCTTTTGATAGAGGCAAAAACGCAACAGGAGCACTCAACGTCAACACATGGACGTTGCATTGCGGGAATATTGTAGATTTAACAACGACTTGGAACGATCCAAATAGTATAATATCTGATCCAAATGATACTAGTTATCTTCGTCTTTATGATAACCCGAATAAGGTATTATCTTTCTCTTATGAGCGCACACACTCTGGCGTTTATTACTACCTAACCCCTAATTGCAAAGGGATTAGTACTTGCTATACCGCCGACGGGTCCTGCGCCCAAGAATCAGATAGTAGAATCCCCAGATTTGACCAAACAGATGAATCACAAAGGCCAATGTCAATGAAAATCGTTAACAGTGATGTAAATCTTTTTAGGTATGGAGTTATCTTAAAAAATGATGACAACATGTGCTCCGGACCAATGTTTGGAGATGATGTTAACATCCCGCCTCCGTACCCTCCGAGTTCAGTGTATTGAAATTCCAGGAGATATAACTCCAGCTAATTTTAATTTCGCATACATTTTAAGAAGAAGGACAATCAATCTCGTGAATGGAGCTAACCAAGATGGAGGAGTTAGCCTTTTTGGTGTAGACGACACCCATCTAGATTTGTCTGCAATTGGCGCTGTGCCCCCCCAAAAAAATATAGGTGACCAATATAGTTCATATGAAGGGTACTCGTCGCTTGCATCTTTCGGATATGCTGGCACGCCCGATGAATCATTGAGAGCTGCCCCTCCAGCAACAGGGACCCTTTGTAATGGCATAGCCCTTAATATGTGCTTTAAAAATATACAAAATAATGGAAACTACTATACTATTCTTTATTCTAAATCTGATGCTGAAACCGATATTTGTAAGGAATACACAGACTCTGTTTGGCTCCTAGATAACGCTACAAATCAACCAAGCGATTCAATTTTAGATAACGGTAGACAAATATACCGAATGGACATTATCCCTAGATATTAACCTTAGTTAACTAAAAACCCGCCAGGCCCGGCGGGTTTTTAGTTAGTTCTACGCTTAAATCTATTTTGCTGGGTTAATTATAATATATCTTCCGGATCCTTCTCCTTGGCTTTCTACGATAATGTCTTTTCTGTTTTCTAATTCCACATGGACTAGTCTTCTTTCAAATGCCGGCATTGGCGCCATGGTTTTGCTTTGTCCGGTAGAATAAACTTCATCGGCTAAATCACGCGCCGTTCTTTTAATATATTCTACTTTTTGCTCTCTATAATGATCCACATCAGCTTTTACGTAAAATTTATTTTCTATTTTTTTATGCAAAATCATTTTTAAAACTTTTTCAAACTCTGTCAGCGTTTGTCCGTTTTGTCCAATTAAAAATTGGGGGTATTCAACTTTAATATTTATGTCGGCTACATCAACTTCCTGGTCTTGCTCTTTATTTTTTTGAGAATAAGATTTTATTTCTATATCTAAAACCGTCATGGTCATTTTTTCCAGGAATGCTTTTGTAATTTCCTTTATTTTTCCCAAATCATCGTTATTTAACATTGGTAATTTGCAGCGCCTCAACCGCTTGTTTTTTAAGAATAATCATCTGTTGGATAACTGAAAATAGTCCGCTGGTAATCCAATATAAGGGCAGCGCAGCAGGTAACTTAAAAAGTATAAGAACAGTAACTACAGGGAAAATATATGTCATTTGCGTCTGCATAATTGCCGCGACATCGTCTCTTTTTGGCTGTCCTTTTTTCGGCTTTACTAAAAGCATTTTTGTCTGGAAAAATTGAAAAATGCCGGCCAGGATCGCAAAAATTATATTCGCCTTTGACAAGTCAACTATTCCCAGAAATATTGCATTTATATGGCCGGGGTTTTTAATAAAACTATATAATCCGCTGAGCTCCTGGGTATTCAAGCCTCCTAAAAAAACCCTGTAAAGCGCTATCAAGACCGGCAATTGGATTAAAGCCAAAAACAACCCGCTGAAAGGATTTATTTTCTCTTTTTTATAAATAGCCAACGTTTCCATTGCCAGTTTTTCTTTGTTATCTTTAAATTTTTTTTGAATTTCCTGCATTTGCGGTTGCAGTTTTTGCAACGCTCTTTGAGATTTAAACGCCTGGACCGAAAGCGGATAGAGAATAAGCCTGATGATAATTGTAAGGGCAATAATTGCTATGCCAAAATCGTTATTTGGGGAATAGTTACAAATTAAAATCAGCGCGTTAAAAAGCGGCCGATATAATAAAACATTATAAATATTGATTAAAAATTCAAACATTTGATTTTATGTAGCTGAATTTATGTAGCGAAGCGAGTAAATTCACTTCTTAATGAAAGCCGGATATAATATTCTTTGGGGCTTGAAAATACGAAGTACATTATGCGTCGCGGTGTTGGCCAGATATATAATACACTTTATGGCCAACGAGAGCTACTAACAATTATTTTATGATTCAAAACATCTTACTGATGCACTCCTTAACTGCTTTTTCAATTTCCAAAAAACTCTTATCCTTAATCTCTGGCAGGGCGATGAAAATAATATCGGCAGGAGTTTTAATCTCTCCAGCCAAGGCAAACACCGCCACGCTCAATCTTCTTTTTACTCTGTTTCTGACAATCGCCTTAAGAGATATTTTCTTGCTGACAACAAAACCGAACCGGCTATCCAAAAAATGGCTTCTTAACATTTTACATATTAAAAAGCCATTTTTCACTGTTTTGCCTTTTTTAAAAATAACATCAAAATCTTTTTTCTTAGTAATCCTATTTTTCTTAGGCAACATTGTTTATTAAGTCTATTATACGGTTAATCTTTTTCTTCCTTTTTGTCTTCTTCTTTTAACAACCTGTTTTCCTGTGGAAGTCATTTTTCTTTTTAAAAAACCGTGGGTTCTGGCTCTTTTTTTATTTTTTGGGTTATATGTAAAGCTCATGGGTTTGTATAAATTTTTATTTTATTATAATGTAGTTAGTATAGTACAATAAACGACTGCAGTCAACCGAAAGAAAAAGAAAATTATTTTATGAAAATTTTTTATTGTGCGTCTGTATCTGTGGATATCTCACATCTTATCCACAGTTTATTAACCTTTGAGCTTATTTTATTTTGATTTGACAATTCTTCCGCAAAAATAAAAAATAGAATTGTTGGTTTTACTATTCAATATTTATCTTTATGGACAATAACGAATTATGGCAATTGGTTTTAGCCCAGATGCAGTTAAATATATCCAAGGCTAATTTTGCCACCTGGTTTCAAAACACCAGCATAACTTTAAAAGAAGATGAAAAGGTTGTCATTTCAGTTCCGAACGCTTTTTCCAAAGAATGGCTAAGCAATAAATATTATAAAAACATACTTAAAATTATCCACGATACCGACAGCTCTGTAAAAGAGTTGGAATTCACAATAAATCCACATATCGCCAAAGAAACGGCGAAAGAAGAAATAATTGAAAAAAATAGCACAGAACAATTAAAATTTGATGAATTTAAAGTAAATAAAGACACAAACCTTAACCCTAAATATGTATTTGAAAATTTTGTAGTTGGTTCATTTAATGATTTAGCATACGCTGCGGGGCTGACCGTATCAGAGAATCCGGGGCTTACATATAATCCTCTTTTTATATATGGTGGCGTTGGATTGGGCAAAACCCACTTAATACAGGCGATCGGAAACAAAATAGCGGCTAACCACGAAAAAAAGAAAATACGTTATGTTTCTTCAGAAAAATTTGTTTCAAATATTGTTTCTGCTATCAGAAGAAACAGCATGGAAGCATTCAAAGCCAGTTTGGCTCCAATCGATGTATTAATTGTAGATGACATACAGTTTTTTTCCGGGAAAACCAAATCCAAGAAGAGTTTTTCCATATTTTTAATTCTTTGTATGAAAAAAATAAACAAATTATCCTTTCGTCGGATAGACCGCCTAATGCCATCCCGGAACTTGAAGAAAGACTGAAATCCAGATTTGCCGGAGGGATGATTGTCGACGTCAGTTTGCCGGACTATGAAACGAGATTGGTTATTTTAAAAACAAAACTTCAAGAGAAAAAACTGGAACTGCCGGAGGATGTTTTGGAATATATCGCCTCTAATATAAAAAGAAATATAAGGGAGTTGGAGGGAGCGCTAAACAGTATGCTTATTTACCATAAAATAAACAACAATATTCCAAACTTGGAAACTGCTAAAAGACTGTTGAAAGGTTTTATTTTTTCCCCGTTTGATGTTGCAAATTATAAAAAAATTATAGAAACCGTTTCGAAATTTTATAACCTAGACGAAAAAAGTCTCTTTGATGTCACAAGAAAAAAAGAAATCGTCAGACCACGGCAAGTAGCAATGTTTTTACTTAGGAAAGAATTAAAATATTCTTTCCCGGCGATAGCCAGAAAATTTGGCGGCAAAGATCATACAACTGCAATTTATGCCTACAAAAAAATCTTAAGAGAGAATGAAGAAAACAGTAAATTAACAGAAGAATTAAACTTAATAAAACAAAGAGTATATAGTGGATAAGTTGTAAAAAAATAACGGGATTAAATTAGCACAAAACGGAAACAAATGATCTCCACTAAAAAATTCACTGTAATATAGTTTATTTATCCACAGGTTATTTAGTAAAAGAATAAACATAAATCAGCTTTAATTAAAATCAATATTTAGGAAAAAGCGCATCCCTAGTAATAATAAAATATATATAATATATAACTATTATCTATGAAAGTAGAAATTTTAAAAGAAAATTTGAAAAATGGATTGGGAGTTATAGAAAAAATTGTCGGCAAAAATTTATCTTTACCGATATTGGATAATGTTTTAATAAATACTGAGGAAAGTTTCTTGAATTTAATTTCAACAAACTTAGAAACAGCTATAAGATTATGGATTTTAACAAAGATAGTTAAAAAGGGAACGGCTATGGTTCCTGCTAAGTTTTTATTCAGTTTTATCTCTTTTTTGCCTAATGAAAAAATCACTATTGAATCAGAAGGGCAAAATTTACACGTTGAATGTAAAAATATAAAAACTCAAATCCAAGGTTTTAACCCGGAAGATTTTCCGATTATCCCCGAGTTTAAAAGCACCGGACGATTGGAAATTGATAATAAGATGTTTTTTCAAAGTCTTTCGCAGGTAGTTGATATTGCACTTCCGTCTCAGTCGAGACCGGAAATTTCAGGTATTTATTTTTCATTTTCAAAAAACAACATAAAAATTGTGGCAACGGACAGTTTTAGGTTGGCCGAAAAAAATATTGCGGTTCAAAATCCTCTGGAAAAAGATCATTCTTTTATACTTCCACAAAAAGCCGCCAAAGAAATACTGAATATATTCCAGGAAAGGGAAGGAGTTTTAAATATACTTTTTAATGAAGGGCAGGTTTTATTTGAATTACCAATGAAAGAAGTCGCGCATCCTCAAATTCAGGTTACGTCAAGATTAATTGAAGGAGAGTATCCTAACTACCAAGATATTATACCGACAAAATTCAAGACGCAAATTGTGATACAGAAAGAAGAATTTTTAAATAAAATCAAAACAACTTCTTTATTTTCCGGTAAAGTAAACGAGGTAAAAATTTCAGTTGATGCAGAAAAAAAAGAAGTTGAGATATTCGCAAAAAATGCTGATATTGGGGAAAATAAGTCTGTTGTCCCCGCTAAAATAGAAGGAGATTCAATCCAAGTATCTTTTAATTATAAATTTTTAGTGGATGGGCTTTTAAATATTAAAAGTTCAGAAGTTATATTTAACATCAGTAAAGAAGAGGGGCCATGTATTTTGCGGCCGGTTGGAGATATCAGTTATTTGTATGTGGTGATGCCTATTAAATCTATATAAAAGTAAACAGTAATTAAAAAACCGCCAGATGGCGGTTTTTTAATTATCCGGGATTAACGCTCATAATTTTATTCTGTTCTGCGACCCAATTTTGAACTCCCGCCTCCCAGTTATTATATAGCGGATCAGGGTTTGGAGTTTGCGGAGGAGGACCCAAAGGATTATCTTTATTAATATAATATAAAATACTATGAGGAGGATCTGTCGGCGGGTATTGTCCCAATAAAATAGGATTTATATTCGTGACAGGGTCGGGTTTGGTAAAATTATCTATCGGGTGAGAAGCCAGCAACTTTCCCATAATTTTATTCCAAATAGGAGCCGCCAACCCCACGCCTTCGTCTTTTGTCGGAGAGTTATCGTTGTTACCAACCCAAACGCCGACTGCTGCAAAAGGAGTATATCCCATAGTCCAGCCGTCGTTAAAATTAGATGTTGTCCCTGTTTTTGCAGCAACCTGATAGCCGGGAAAGTACAAAGGAGAATTATATCCGAAGATGGGAGCTCTGGCATTATTATCCGATAATACATTGCTTATCTGTCTTGCAATTTGAGTATCTAAAACTTTTGTAGGTTGTTTGTCATTTTGTTCAATTATATTACCGTTACTGTCCTCTATCTTTAAAATGCTCACAGGAGGGATTTTAAGGCCCTCTGTTGCGAATACCCCATATGCCGACGCCATATCAAGTAAATTGACCTCTCCGCCGCCCAGCACCAAAGAAAGGCCATATCTGTTTGGTTCATTTAAAGATGTAATTCCCATATCATGCGCAGTTTGTATGCTGTCTTTTATTCCGGCAAGATACAAAAGTTCAACGGCGGGGATATTAAGCGATTCATCCAGAGCGGACCTTAAAGACACTTTGCCTCTATATTTTTCGTCGTAGTCTTGAGGAGAATAACACTGTAAGCCATATTGATCTTTAATCTGGGTCCCATCCGGACTGCAATTTGGATTAAATTCTGTTTTAACATCCCATAATACAGTATCCGGCGTGTATCCTTTTTTGAAAGCTGTGGCGTATACAAACGGCTTAAATGAAGATCCAGGTTGCCGCTGACCCATGGTAGCTACATCATATTTAGGATCAAATAAGCAGCTGCCGTTTGTTTTTGCATCGCATCCTGCAGGATATGACTTGGCGAAGTAATCTTTTGAACCGATTAAGGATAAAATTTCTCCATTGTTTGGATCTATGACCACTAAAGCTGTATTATTGGCATCTTTTTTCACATTATTTGCATCAGCGTCCTTCACTACCTGCTCTGCATAGTTTTGTAAGTCCCAATCCAATGTTGTATAAACTTTAAGCCCCTTTTCTGTTGAAGGTAATCTTCTCCATATTTATTAACTAAATATTGTTCTACATACATTACAAAATGAGGAGCTTTTATAGCGGTTGTATCTGTTGAGAAAACAATGCTTTCTTTTTGCGCCTCCTGCATTTGCGCCTTGGTTATGAATCCAACTTCCTGCATTCTTTGTAAAACATAATCTTTTCTTTCAAGAAGTAAATTTTTATGAGACCCATAAGGCGAATAGTAGCTTGGCGCCGGGATCATGGCGGTAAGCGTAGCAGCTTGAGCCAACGTTAAATCAGATGCATTTTTATTAAAATAAGTTTGGCTGGCCGCTTCTGCTCCATAAGCATTTGAGCCGAAAGGAATTTTGTTTAAGTACCAGTCAAAAATTTGATCCTTAGAGTATTTTTGTTCAAGTTCTATGCTTAACACAATCTCTCTAATTTTTCTTCCAAGCGTTTTTTGGTTTGTAAGATATACAGAACGTATAAGTTGCTGGGTGATAGTTGAGGCTCCCTGATCTGTCGCCTGATTTGTTATATCAACAAATACTGATCTGGCGATTGCCTGAATATCTATGCCGCCATGCTGATAAAACCTGGCGTCTTCGGATGCTAAAACAGCGTGTTTTAAATTGTCTAGAAATTTGATTAAACGGAACCACTTCTCTTTTCTCCTCTCCGTAAATATCATACAAAAGAACTTTTCCGGTTCTGTCATAAATTTTGGTAGATTGGACGAAGGGGTTTTCTGCGAATTTCTCCGGCATCGGCAAATCGTAAGTATAGTAGATGAATAAGCCCAGCAACAAAAAACAGGCAGCCAAAAATAAAAAAGCCAAGTATTTTAGGATTTTTAAAATTATTTTTCTTTTGTTGTTATCTTTAAACATAATTTTATTTAAACAAGAATTCCACAGGCTAAAGCTATTATACTATTTTGAAACATAGTTTTACATAGTTTCTGTCAAAAAGCAACATAATTAAAGGCGGGATAAAAAAACAAACCCTCTATTTGGGTTTGTTTTTATAATATTTTTAAATTTGGTCTTCGTCATCCGCTGCCTCTAAATCATCATCTTCTTCGTCATCTTTTTTATCGGCGTCTTCTTCCTCTTCTAATTCTTCTTCGTCGTCAGAAATAGTTGTGTCATCATCATCGTCAGCCTGATTGATTAAATTCAAAATATCGTCTTCCATTATTTTTTAGTTTATTTTTTTTAAAAGATTCATCTTGATGGATCTTTTAAAAAAAAATAAACCTAATTAACAAATAGATTATTTATACTATTGCACCCATTATATTTTTTAAAGAAATATTGTCAACCCCCAATTTCTCCACACCGTAAAAATGTATTTAAAAACGTTTTTTTAACGCGGCGCAAAGGGCGATTCCGAGAGCGTCTGCAGCGTCATCTTTCTTTCTGTCTTTCTCTTTTAAATCAAAGGCGCTTAAATCCAGGAGTTGTTTTGTCATTTCTTGGACCTGTTTTTTTTCAGCTCTGCCATAGCCGACGACAGTCATTTTAACCTGCAGCGGAGTAAATTCCATAGTCGGAATGTTATTTTGTGCGGCTGCCAGCAAAACGACTCCTCTTGATTGGCTAACGGGCATAACCGTTTTTAAATTTTTAAAGAAAAAAAGACTTTCAATTGAGATTAAGTCCGGTTTATGTTTTTTTATTAATGCGCTAGCTTCGTCATATACAATTTTTAATCGTTCTCCAGTTGAACTTGTCTTGTCGGTTATGATACAGCCAAAATCAATAACTTTCGGTTTTTCATTGTAGTCTATGTTAAATTTTTCTTGGGTTCTCGTTTTAATAATTCCATATCCTGTGATGGCGGTTCCGGGATCTATCCCTAAAATTATCATTTAGTTTTTTAAATTAGAATAAATATCCTGAATGGCGTCGTTTTCATCCAATGCTTCAAAAAGTTTGTTGGCATTTTCTTTCTCTTTGTCGCTTGCAGTAACTTCTTCTTTCGCAACCCAGCTTAACGAAGAGGACTCAAGGTTTAAATTTTTTCCTTCCAGTGACTTCTTAACTAATTCTAAATCTTCCGGTTTTGTATAGATATACACATCGTCATTTTCTTCTTTGATATCATCTGCGCCCGATTCTATCGCGACCATTTCCAACTCTTCTTTAGATTTTTGATTCTTTTTAATAACCAGCAAACCTTTTCTTTCAAACATCCATTTTACCGCTCCTTCGCCCGCTATTTTGCCCCCATATTGGTTTAAAATTCCCTTAACTTCGCCCAATGTCCGGTTTTTATTGTCGGTAATTCCTTCTATAATTATTGCGCTTCCTCCAGGACCGAATCCTTCAAAAGAAACTTCTTCCAGATTCTCACCTGCCAATTCGCCGGTGCCCTTTTTAATAGCTCTCTCAATATTCTCTTTGGGCATATTGAACTCTTTGGCTTTTTCAATGGCATTTTTAAGGTTGGCATTAGTTGTTATATCGCCACCTTTTTCTTTGGCGGCAATGGTAATAACTCTGCCCATTTTAGAGAAAATTTTTCCTCGTTTTGCGTCGTTAGCGTTTTTGGTTGCTGCGACGGTTTTGAAATGACTATGACCTGACATATGATTTATGAATTACGAAACTTTTTCGTTAATTTTAATTTTTATAAATATGGCGGTGATTGCTAAAATGAGAACTACCCCCACAACAGCACAAAACAAGAGCCATGGACTTTGTGTTTCTGTGCCTGAGCTTGTGTTGGGAAAGGTATCTAGCGAAGCAGTATCTTTATTACCTGTACTATTAACAGATTTATTTGTTTTTGGCAATGAGGCAGGCACCGTTTTTGGGACAACGGCGTTAACTGTGATAATATTTTTAGCATTTGGCGTAGGGTTTTTGCTCCATTGCCATGTATCGCCAATTTTATTGTAAGATTGGTCAATGGGCGCATCTTCATATGAAACAGTGTCAACAATTTTGCCGTCAGGGGAATAAAGGTTTAATCCATCCCCTTTGCTGCTTAATATAATTTTTGTGTCGGATCTTTTAAAAACCAAAAAGCCATTCGTCAAAATTTCGGTGCTCTGTGGAATTATAAACACAGTCATTGCGCCTTTAATGTCTTTAACTTTCCATTGAGACAAATCAACATTAAAATTATTGGTGTTAAATAGTTCAAACCATTCATTGGCTTCATTAACTTTTTTTGCAGACGGCATTAGCTCGTTAAGAATAATTCCGGCCGGGTAAGTTATTGTTGGTGCTGGTTTTTCAATTGAACCCGCGCTGTTTTGCGCCCTTGGTGTGCCGTTTGGATTTTGGCTTGTTTGCCAACCCGTGGCAGTTTTTTCCATAGTTTGCTTTGTGGTATTATCGCCCGCAGGCCAATCGTCTATGCAGTCTACTTCATCTATTACATTATTTGAATTGTCATATAGTCTCAAATCCATCCCACTGTTTGATAGTGTGCCGGTATAAATTAAATCAGCTTTAATGTTTGGCACAGAATTATCATCGGTTCTTTCCATTAAATAAAAACCGTTTGCATAAATTATGCCTGTCAGTTTTATTTTTAGCTTTCCGTCAGCTGAATTTAATGTCCAGCCGGTCAGGTTAATTTGATAGAGTGTATTATTTTTTAGCTCAAGCCATTCATTGTTTGCAGAGCTTGTGCTGCCCATCCATGCAATTTCATTAATAACAACGTCAGATTTGCTCGCAGCTTCAGCTGCGTGGAAAAAAGAGAAAAACAGTATTAAAGTTAATATAAAATAAAACTTCTTAGATATTTGATAGGTTGTCATTTTATAAAAAATAGGGTATTATCTTAATGTTATATAAATTAAATTAATTATAATACAAAATTTATGAATCCAAAAATAATGGTAAATGTTGGGCAAAGATCAGCCGATTATGAATTATTAAAAAAAATGGCCTTGGCCGGGATGGAAATAGCCAGGCTTAATTTTTCACACGCTTCAAACGAACAGTTGATTGAGTTAAAAGCTAATCTTAAAAAAGTAAAAAAAGAAACCGGAAGGGATGTGAAAATATTACAGGACCTTTGCGGACCCAGAATACGGGTTGGGGTTTTGCCTCAAGATATAAATATGCAAGAAGGTGAAAAATATTCTTTTTCTTATGACAAATGTGGCGACGATAAAACTTGTATTCCAATTGATAATAAAGACCTAATAAACGATTTGGAAGTCGGCCATCCTTTTTACTTGGCTAATGGCGCCATTGAACTGACTATTACGAACATTGAAAACGGCAAAATTTATACCACTGTTGAACGAGGTGGGCATTTATCATCAAAGAAAGGAATCAATTTGCCCAAAACTAATTTATCAGGAGGGGGATTGACCGAGAAAGACGAGAAAGATGCGGCCTTTGGCGTTGCCCAAAAAGTTGACTATATTGGGTTGTCATTTGTGCAAAGCGTGGAGGATGTCAGAAAATTGCGCAAAATTGTCGGGCCGGATATAAAAATAATTGCAAAAATAGAGCGAGCGGTGGTGTTGCCGGTGCTTGAAGATGTGATAAAAGAATCTGATGGAATTATGATTGCTAGGGGAGACTTGGGTATTGAAATGCCAATTGAAGAATTACCAATTTTGCAAAAAGAGCTTATTCACCAAGCACACTGGCATAAAAAGCCGGCCATTGTGGCAACTCAAATGATGCTTTCGATGGTTGAAAAATCGCATCCAACCTATGCCGAAGTTACCGACATTGGAAATGCAGTCTTTGACGGTGCCGATGTGTTGATGCTTTCAGATGAAACAGCCGTCGGAAAATATCCGCTGGAATGCGTCGTAATGATGAAAAAAATCATCGACAAAGCCGACGACTATTTCAACAAAACGAATTATTGGGACTAGTAATTGATTAAATAATATTTTTGAAAGCCGTCTTTTAATTGAGATGAAGCGCTTAGTAATTTGACTTTATCTTAAAGTTATATTATAAGAAAGATAGGTCTTTGAAATATTGGGCTTCAACTTTTCATAGAAAGGAGTGTGTCTAGTGCTTAACGATGACCAGCGGATGCAGATGATGTATACTGGCTTAGCTAATTGCTTCTGCGCCGAAAGAACTCTGGCGTGGTCCAGAAATCAATTGTTGACCATAGTCAACCTGGCGGGACTGCCTATTGCAGTATCACCAAATGTGCCGACAGCCCAACACTATTTAGTGGCGGTGTTCGGCATTATAATGAGTATCTTCTGGCACTTTGTTAACACCAAAATGCGTTCGCGTATCAATTATTGGCAAGATCGTCTTGCTCAAATGGAGACCATGGAAACATCTATACTTGCATTTCGTGCTTTTACCGGAAAAGTATCCGATACAATTAGAAAGGCTCCGCGAATCTATGCCATCAATCTTTTACCCTGGATGTTTTTCTGCATCTGGGCGATAATTTTGGTCGCGCTGTAGATTGCTTAACTTTTCTAAACAACTCAAAGGAGATTACCCATGAAAGCGTCCGAAGATTTCAAAAAAGAAGCTATGGCAACCCATATTGCTCTAGCCTTCGTTGATATTGCGATCCTCATTGGTATTGCTATTGCATTAGTAAACGGCGAATTTGGGGCATTGGTGTTTATTATTTTTCCTGTCTTTTTCACGGTTATTCTGGTGATCTGCTACCGTGACGACAAGAAGACATACCGGGAAATCCGGGAACAAGAAGCCCAAGAAGAACAGTTGACTGAGCGGCAGCTCACATCATCAACTCCCGAGAAAATCGCTCAGTAGAAATCCATAGCCTCGGCAAAACGCTGGGGTTACGCCCAGTCATTTCTTGGCTGGGTTTTTTATTGCAAAATTATATCAAAAAATTTTGTTTATCTTTTGGCGTCAGCTTTAAATGTTCGTATGCCAACCTTGAAGCGACTCTGCCTTTTGGGGTTCGTTCCATAAATCCGCATTGCATTAAATATGGTTCGTAAATATCTAAAATTGTATCTTCTTCTTCCATCGCCGCCGCCGCCAATGATTGTAAACCAACCGGTCCTCCGCCAAATTTTTCTATCAATGCCAGCAATATTTTAATGTCGCCGGGTTCAAGGCCCATATGATCAACCTCTAAAGAATCCAGCGCGTGATTTGTAATATCCGGTTTTATAATTGCCATTCCTTGAACCTGGGCAAAATCTCTGACTCGTTTTAAAAGTCTATTTGCCACGCGCGGCGTGAATCTGGATCTTCTGGCGATAATGTTTACAGCTTCGGGTTCAATATCAACTCCCAAAATTCTTGCTGACCGTTCTATAATTTTTTGAATATCTTCGGGTTTATAAAAATTCAACTGGAATGTTGCTCCGAAGCGATTCCTCAGTGGCGCCGATAATAGTCCCGGCCTTGTGGTTGCTCCAATTAAAGTAAAATGCGGCAATTGTAATTCCATGGTTCTAGCCATTGGTCCTTTGCCCAAAATTAAGTTCAATTTATATTCTTCCATCGCCGGATAAATATATTCTTCAATGGTTTTGTGCATTCGGTGGATTTCGTCAATAAACAACACATCGCCCTCCTGTAAATTTGTCAGTATTGCCGCCAAGTCCCCGGCTCTTTCGATGGCCGGACCGGAAGTCATCCTTATTTGTTTACCCATTTCTATCGCCACTAAATGAGCAAGTGTGGTTTTGCCCAGTCCCGAGTTTCCGTAAAGCAATAAATGGTCGGGAGACTGGCCTCTTTGCTTTGCCGCGGTCAAAATAACCTTAATATTTTCTTTAATATTGTCTTGACCAACATAATCAGACCAATTTTTTGGTCTTAGGGCAGAATCCAGTATTTCGTCTTCTTTTACGGGCTTTTTGCTTAAAGGGGTTGACATATATAAGATTAACTGATACAATATGACTATTAGCTAAAATATCGATTTATACCTCATTATAGTAGGTATATAGAAAGAAAAACAGCCTTGAAGTTGGGGGTCTTATATGGGTTTGTCTCAGCTTCCGGATAATCTTGCTCCGGCTCGATTATTCCTCAGACAAACTTTTACTTGTATCCCAGATACAATGCACCCCCAACTCCAGAGCTGTTTTTTGTTGCAAAAATTATTGTAAATAAGGAACTGGAAATTATCCCTCTAGTCGCCAATTTCAACTACTTTATTAACTTCTTCCAAGGTTGTTTCGCCAATTACAACTTCAATCAGGCCGGACTGATATATGGTTACCATTTTATTCTTTGCCAGCAATGCTTTAATTTCTGAAACTGGTGGGTTTCCCAAAACAAACCGTTCCATTGAGTCGTCAATTAAGAACACTTCAAATATTCCTTTTCTGCCTTTATATCCGGTAAAGTTGCAGTTTTGACATCCCTTCTCATTGACTTGGGCAACTTTAATTGTATCCAAATTCTTTGATTCAAAGAGTTCTTTTGAAACGCCCTTAAGTCCTTTTTTGATCTCCGTTAACTCTTCCGGGGAAGGTTTTTTTAGGGCAGAGCATTCTTTGCAGACTGTTCTTACTAAACGTTCGGCGACTACCATCTTAAGAGCTGAGGCAATTGACGATGCTTCAACTCCAAGGTCAATTAGTCTTGGAATGGTGCCGGCGGCGTCATTGCTATGCAAAGTAGATAAAACCAAGTGGCCGGTCAAAGCTGCCTGCAAGGAAATTTTGGCGGTTTCGGCGTCTCTAATTTCACCAACTAAAATTACGTCGGGATCTTGCCTGACAATTGATCTTAGTCCTTCTGAAAAATTATATCCTTTGTCGGCAACCATTTGCGTTGTCCCGGGAATAAAGTGTGATTTTTCAGGCATAACCTGTGTTTGCGAAACTCCGCTGATATGATATTCAATCGGGTCTTCAATTGTTATAATCTTTATTTCCGGACTTTGAATTTTCATTAAAAAAGCATACAGTGTTGTTGTTTTACCTGCCCCGGTAGGTCCTGTTACAATAATCATTCCGTTCGGTTTTTTAATTTCTTTCAAGAAAATTTCATATAAATCCTTTCTTAATCCCAAAGCTTCAAGTCCGCGTAAATTTTTTGGATTTAAGATTCTCATCACAATGGCTTCGCCGTATTCAGCCGGCAAACTTGAAGTTCTTATTTCAATTAACGCATCTTCTATTTCAATGGTAAATCTCCCGTCTTGCGGCGTGTCGGTAATATTAAGCTTTATTTTTGACAGCAATTTTAATCTGGATAAAACGTTTTGATAAATATTTTGTTCAAAAAACACAACGTCCTGCAATAAGCCGTCAATTCGTATCCTCAATCTTACTTTGTCTTTTTGCGGTTCAATATGAATGTCTGAAGCCAGAAGATTAATTGCTCCAAATAAAATCATATCCAAAAGGTCGGTGGTATTTTTGGAGGAATATTCTTCAATTTTTTTTCTGAAATCGGCAACGCTTTTTATGGATGTTCTTACGTCGTCAATAACTTCCTGCAATATGGTAACAGTGCCCAGTATTTTTTTCTTTTCTGTTTCTTCTTCCATTGTTTTATATAATTATTGTTGAAATTTTTTCTTTTACCAAATTGATATCTTCTCCCGGAATTGATAAAAATACCCAGCCATTTTTCATCACGCCTTGATGCTGATAGGCAACCACGTTAAGCAGATTTTCTTTCTTTGAATATAAAAACCCCTTTATTGACGGAGCTGATGAATGTCCTCTCCATAATACCAGCATATCGCCTTGGATCCCGATAGATTTTATTTTTTCCGTTGCAGATTTTGCTTCCGGCTCGCCGAAGTTTTCAAAATCTTTTGAGTCTAATGTTGCCACAGAAAAACTGTTCTCATTTTTTAGATTTTGGAATATGCTGGTGAAAAAAATAACTTCTTGCTGGGTTGTTTTATATAGATTATCTATAATCTGCTGGTGAGCTGCTCCTAGATTTATCAAATCTGCAGCCATTGAAAATGTTTCGTGGGAAGTAGCGCGACTTCTAAAATCTTCATAATAGATAATAAGTCCTGTCAAAAGGCATTGGGCGCTATTCTTATTTAACGTTGCAGGTTGGGCATTAAAAATATCAGTCTTTTGAGGTATCAATCTGATAATTTCCATTGTCATTTCGGATAAGGATTTTTGTTCCACTAAATTAATTTGGCCGAACTTTTCGTTGGCTAGATTGTTGTCGACATTTAAAATCGGTGCATCAAGTAAAAATCCGGCGGAGTCTAAATTGGTTTGCAGATATTTTTGAAAATTTTGGATTCCTGATGTTATAATCAAGTCGGGCTTTGCTTCCTGGAAATAGAAAGAAAGATTTTCTTTTTTAATTTGGCCATTGTCTACCGTCAGGTGGATTTTTAAATTTTCATCGGTTTTCTCGTAGTAAATTTGGGAAACGTTGGCAATTGACCTTGGGATGGCGATTACAAAGCTTTTGGGCTGTGAGATAAAGTCCGGTGGAGGAAGCAAAAACTGCAGTTTATCAGGAAATCTGTCAACCATTAAATTTACATTTTTGCCAGAATCCTTTAAAGTATAAAAAAGGGCCAAAGCAGCGCTTAAGCTCTCCGGCTCATTCTCTAAAGGAATCAGACAAATATTTTTTGCTTCAGTTATAATTTTTTGTATGTCGCTTGATGATTCCATGGGTTGTTATTTAAATTAATTCAAACTAATTCATTTAATTGAATAAAGCAAGTGGATAACATAAAAAAATATATTACCAAAAGTTTTGAGGAAACAAAGGCGCTCGGCCAAAATTTTGCGCGCGAGATTTTGGCTTCAAACCCAAAAAATTCTGCAACGATTTTAGCTTTGAGCGGAGAACTTGGTGCCGGCAAAACTACTTTTCTTCAAGGGTTTGCAAAGGGCCTGGGAATTGAAGAAAAAATTCTTAGCCCGACCTTCATTATTATGAAGAAATTTCAAATCCAAAATTACAAACCACAAATAAATTCAAAATTCAAAATTCAAAATTCAAAATTTTCGTATTTCTATCATTTTGACTGTTATCGTCTAAACGAACCCGAAGAAATTTTAGAACTGGGATTTAGGGAAATAATTTCAAATCCGGAAAATATTGTGGCCATAGAGTGGCCAGAAAAAATCTCAGGAGTTTTGCCAGAAGGAATTATTGATATAGAATTCAATCATTTGAAAGAGAACAAAAGAAGGATAATCATTGATAGACAGAAAAAAGTATAAATTATCATTAAGAGTAGGCCTAATAGTTATCAGAGTGTCTTTATATAGCGACACTTTTTATTTTATGTTATAAAATGGTATAATTGTAAAATGGAAAATGAAAAACGGTTAATAATTATTGATTCCAGCTCTCTATTATATAGAGCGTTTCATGCGTTGCCCCCGCTGACAAATAAAAAGGGCCAGCCGACGGGAGCTGTGTACGGATTTTTGCTTACACTGTTTAAAGCGATAAAAGATTTGAACGCCAATTATTTAGTGGCCTGTTTGGATACTCCAAAACCGACATTCCGCCACATAGAATATAAAGAATACAAAGCGCACAGAGCCGCAACTCCCGGTGGAATAATTTCGCAAATACCAATTATGAAAGAAGTGTTGAAATGTTTTGAAATTCCAATGTTTGAAAAAGAAGGTTTTGAAGCAGATGATTTAGTGGCAACAATCGCCAAACAAAACGAAAAAGACGCCCAGATTTTTATTGTCAGCGGAGATTTGGACAATCTTCAACTTGTTGACGAAAAAATAAAGTTGTATACTTTAGGTAAGGGCATTAAAGATTCGGTTATTTACGACGATAAAAAAGTTATTGAAAGATTTGGAGTGCCGCCTAATAAAATGAATGAGTTTAAGGCGCTTACCGGTGATACTTCAGACAATGTACCGGGAGTCCCGGGAATTGGCAAAACCACTGCGGCTGAACTGATAAAAAATTACGGGAGCATTGAAAATTTGTATTCAGAAATTGCCACCGACACGGCTGTATTGAAACCGAAAGTCAAAGAAGCCTTAAAACAAAATAAAGAAAAAGCATTTTTGTCTTTGCATTTGGTTGAAACCAAAAAAGACGTTCCGTTGGAATTTAATTTGGAAGCCTGCAAATTTGGAAACTTCAACGACGAAAAAGTTAAAAATATTTTTAGCGAACTAGGCTTTTACAGCTTAATTGATCGTTTGCCGAGTTTAAAACAGTAATTTTAATGATTAGCATCTCTCATAAAATTGCATTCAGAATAATCATCGCCTGCCTTTTTGTTGCGATGGCGTTCACGGCTTTTTATTACCAAAAATTAGACTATAATTTGTATCCATTTTTACTTATCTTATTTGTCTTCATTGTCTCATTCGCTTTTGCTGTAAGTATAAATATTATTACGCCGGTAAAAACTTTATTAAAAAAAGCTGAAAAATTAAGCAGCGGAGAATTTGCCGGCAGGTTCTTCATTCAAAACAAAGACGAGCTGGGTCAGTTGGCAAAAGTATTTAATAAGATCGCCCAAAATGTCGGTCAGGCAAAATATGATTCAAAAAAATTACAGGAAGCTTTTGACAGAAAAGTTGAAGAAATAGTGGGACTCATGGGAGAAACAATAGATAATTCTGAGCGCAAGGTAAAAAATAGAGAGATTGAATTTCAAAAATTCATGAAGGATTTTGAGATATTAAAAGAACAGCTTAGATTGAGAGATATGAAAGTAATAGATTTGCAGAAAAAAATTGATAGGATTAAAATTGTAAAAAACAAAATAAAGCCGAAAAAGAAAACAGTAAAGAAGAAAAAATAAGGTGCCAGAATTACCGGAAGTACAAACAACTGTAAATGGTTTACAAATAAAGGTCTTGCAAAAGACCTTTATTAATGTGTGGTCAGATTGGGAAAAAATAGCACGGTTGCCTGGGCAAAAAATAAAAACGAATGTTTTTGAAATTTTTAAGAAAAATTTGGTCGGTAAAAAGGTAATAAAGGTTTGGCGCAGAGCAAAAAATGTTATTTTTGATTTATCCGGCGGATATACTCTTTTGATCCATATGAAAATGACCGGGCACCTGATGGTTGGTAAGTGGATTCTAGAAAATAAAAAATGGAGACCGGAAAAATCGGGACCGTTTGAAGAAAAGATAAACACATTTTTACATTTCATTTTGTTTTTGGATAACGGGCAAATGATTGCGCTTTCTGATGTCAGGAAATTTGCAAAAGTAGAGCTATGGAAAACAGAAGAATTTGTAAAATCAAAAGAGTTTTTAGGGTGGGGGCCTGAACCTTTGGAAAAAAGTTTTACCTTGTCAAAATTCAAGGAAATTCTGAAAAATAAAAAAGGAAAAATAAAGCAGGTGATAATGGTTCCGGAAGTTATTGCCGGGGTGGGAAATATTTATGCGAGTGAATCTCTGTGGTGGGCAAAAATCAATCCGGAAAAAAGCGCTTCAAAATTAACCGATAAAGAATTAAATTTGCTATACAACGCAATAAGGAAGGTATTGGAAAAAGGAATAGAGCTTGGAGGAGAAAGTTTTTCTGATTACAGAGATGTAAACGGAGAGAAAGGAAATTTTGATGACGAAAGAAAGGTTTATAAAAGAGAAAAACAGCCATGCCAAAGATGTGGTACGCCAATTAAGAGAATAATATTCGGCGGCAGAAGCGCATTCTTCTGTCCCAAATGTCAGGTACTGTAATTATAAATTTTCTTGGCAATCTTTTGGGCTATTAATTGTTAAGTTATTGATTATATGAAGTGGGACCAGTCTGTGATTAGTATTGTCTTCAATAAATAGAAGCTTCTAAATATTGAGGATAATGATAAAAATAGCAACTAAAATGTTTATTACAGATAAATTTCTTCAAGATATATATGTATTCATAAGTGGAGCAGAGAGTGTGGGGGATTTTATCTTTAGTAATAGGTATAAGAAAACTAATATATTATTAAATAACGAGAACCCCATTGTAAAAAAATATCAAAAAGAGGTTGGAATAAGAAAATTTAGTAAGTTAATTAACTATCTCAAAAGAAATAACTATATAAAAGCCGAAGGGTTGAAGGGCAGAAAGGCAGTGCTTCTTACTAAAAAGGGCGTATCTAAGGCATTAAAGGCAAGTTTTAAACTAGAGGGACAAGGAAAACGAAAAGACGGCAAATGGATAATGTTAATTTTTGATATTCCCGAAAAATATAAAAAATCTAGAAATTTATTGACTAGCGCGCTTAAAAATTTAGGATATAAAATTTTTCAACAAAGTGTGTGGATTTCTCCATGTGATATTTACGACAAAACTAGAGCGGCGATGCAGTTTTATTCCCTGGAAAAATTTGTTAAAATATTTCTAATAGAAGAAATTTAATGTCTCCAAATATTAGAAGCTTCTAGTCCTTGGAGACATATTGTCGTTAAATATTAAATACGAAAATGATAATTTTTATCTACGGGCCGGATTCGTATCGGTCAAAACAAAAACTGGACGAGATAGTGGTAAGCTATAAAGAATCCGGTAAAAGTGGGCTGAATTTACTTGTGCTTGATGCGTCAGAAATGAATTTCTCGGATTTTTATGACAACTTTAAAATTTCATCAATGTTCGCCGAAAAAAAACTGGTTGTTCTAAAAAACCTCTTTTCAAATAAAAAGTTTCAAGAAGATATACTTGATGAAATAAAAAAAATAGAAGGGCTGAAAGATGTGGTGGTAATTTATGAAGGCGAGGCAGTTGATGAAAGAATCAAAATTTTTAAAACCCTGACAAAGGAATGCAAATCACAGGCATTCAAAGCACTGGAAGGTAAAAATTTAAAAGATTGGGCTCAGAAAGAATTTGAAAGTTTAAAGCAAAAAATTAATATAGATGCGCTGGATTTATTAATTAATTATACGGGCAACGATTTGTGGAAGCTTTCAAATGAAATAAGGAAAATAGCCGGCTTTAAAAATGGCGCTACGGTGAGAAAAGAAGATGTTGTTTTGTTGGTAAAGCCAAAAATTGAAACAGATATTTTTAAAACAATTGATGCTCTGGCGGCCGGCAATAAAAAACAGGCGCTGGATTTTTTGCAAAAGCACTTAGACGACGGCGAAGACCCGTTTTATCTTTTAAGCATGATAACCTATCAATTTAGGACACTGCTGGTGATTAAAGAGTTAGCAGAAAAAGGTTTAATGTATAATTCAATTGTCAAAAGAAGCGGGTTGCACCCATTTGTAGTAAAAAAGAATTATTTTATGTGTCAACGGTTTTCTTTTGAGGGTTTAAAAAATATTTACAGGAAAATTTTTCAAATTGATCTTGATATTAAAACCGGTAAAATTGAAGCCGAAACGGCACTGGATCTGCTAGTCTCAAAAATATAAAGAAATAAAAAGCCGCGGCGTTATGCGCCGCGGCTTTTCTGTTATTTTGAAGATCTTTCTATAAGCTTTGCAATTCTGGATTTTCTTCGCGAAGCGTTGTTCTTCTTGATGATTCCCACTTTGGCTGATTTGTCCAGTATTTGGAAAACTTTCGGCAGTAACTCTTTCGCCTCTTTTATTTTCTTTTGCGCAACAAAAGTTTTCAACTCTTTTACGAGGTTTTTAATTTTGTTGATATAAAGCAGGTTATGAGCTCTGCGACTTTTGGTTTGTCGGATCGCTTTTTTTGCAGATTGTGTAATTGCCACTTAATTTAGCTTCTAGCTTATAGCTTTTAGCTTTTAGCTGCAGCTTTTGTTAATAAGGATAGTATAACAGAAATTTTTGATTTTGCAAGAGATAGGTGGCAGTTTGCTTAATTGTTTTATGCAACGTAAAAGGCGCGGGTTGGAATTTTCCTTTTCCAAACCGCGCCTTTGTTTTCGCTAGCACTTCTTCACGACACCGCGGATTTTCTCCAGCGATTCGTTGATCCCCTTCCAGATGTTGGCCATGCGCTCGGCGTGCTGATTGTCGGCGACCTGCGCCTGCTCGTGCGCACTTTTGAGGGCGTCGTGGTTGCTTCGGAGCGTGTTGTGCGCGCTCTGCAACTCGGTTTGCTTGGTCGCGGCCTGTTGGTGACTGGTTGTGAGTGTGTTTACGGATTGGTCAATCCTCACGACCGCCTCCGTGTTTGTCACGACCATCTTTGCGAGTTCGCCGAGAGCTGTCGAGAGTTGCTCCAGGGTTTCGTTCACGCTAGCCATTTCCGATCCCCTTCTTCTTAAAAGAGCCTTGGTCAATTTTTCCAGCAGCGCCAATCGCTGCCGGAACTTTTTCTTCAGCTTCTTCTTGGTTTTTGCCATCAGAAGCCTCCTTTCACTTTCTGTCTTTATTATACACGATAATATAAACTTGTCAATAGGGCAAGATAGTTTCTTGTAAATTGACTTTATATCTTTTAAAATACTATAATTAACAAATTAAGATTAAAATTTAAATTTTTAAAAATATGTCAAAAGAAAACGAAGTAAAAAATGCAGAGGCAACTGCAAAAAGTGTAGAGGGGATAGCTGTAAACCTGGCCGAGGCGAAATCTAAATATAGCGAAGAAGAATTGAGGAGGGCGGAAAAGGAGCTTACCGAGACCAAAGGAGACCTTGCCCCTGTCGCGCTTTTTTTTGATAAAGATGAAAAGAGGAGACAGCTTGAAACCAAGGTGCAGGAAATACGCGACAGAGAGGCGAGGAAGTCTGCCGAGCTTCCGATCGCGACTCCTGCGGAAGAGGCCGGTCAGCCGATAGAGTCTCTGCCCGAACGGAGTCCAGAAATAAGAGAAAGAGAAACAAGGAGAAGCGCGTCTCAAAAATATGCGACGGAGCAATTAGAATTGGCGGTCGAGAGAGGTGATCTGTATGACTGGATGAAAGTCGATGATGACGCCGAAGCGCCAAAAAGAGTAGCACATATCGATGGGGAGAAAAGAAGACTTAAGAAAGAAGACGTGGAGGTCATCAACAAAACAGGTGACGAATTTAATCGTAGGCGAGACGCTATCGATACGCTTTTGGCAAACAAAAGATATAAAAGACATAAAGGGGAGATTCCTGATGAGCCGTTCGTTCCGGCTCTTGTGTTGAAGGATCTGCTCAAGCTTAAAGAGGAGATTGGAGAAGGAAAAATTGAAATGAAAATCGGAGGAAGAGGTACTTTACAGGTTGTAGTAGATGGCCATACTTTTAGTCAAATAATAAATAATAAAGAGAAGAAAGGAGAGTCTTTGGATGAGCCGTTAGATAGAGATGCGGTTGCGGGTAGCAGAGCGGACAAAATAGTTAGCTTTGTAAAAAGATATAAACTGGGTAAAGAAAGTTTTTCTCTTGTCGTAATCAACGAAGAAAATAAAGGAGTAACGAAGAATACAGAAGAGGAGCCGGGAAAGTTTACCGTAGAACAGTTGGTTGATCACGAAGAATTTCATGCTTACTGGGATATGCTTGAGGCTGGAGATGGAAAGCGCCGAGATATGGCGGACATGAAGCTTCTTGAAACGGCTGGTGCCAAAGAAAATTTTGATGATTTTTTCAAAAGAATAAAGGCGCACATTCTCTATAAAGCTCAAAACGAAATTTTGGCGTCAGCCTATAGTAGGCCGCTTGATAGAATAAGCGAAAAATTCGACAGCGAACTTTATAATTACATTTCTAATTTAGAGGAAAAGCTCGGCTATGTCGATCAGAAAAAGCCGGGGAGAACACCAAAGACCGGGATTAAGGCAAAAGCATTTGAGGCGCTGGAAGCTTTTAAAAGAGGAGGGGAATACCGTGGAATTATTGCCAAAGCAGTGGAGGCATTTAGAAATTTAGCGAGCGTGGGAAATTACGGTGCAGAGAATGTGGGCAGAGATGCCGAGAAAGAAAAGAAGAGAAGACATATGGCGGTTATGATTTTAACCAATAAATACATCTCCCTGGATAAGTGGCCGGAGGAAGTCGATAAGATGCTTGAGTATAAAACGTTTAACGCAAGGGAGGAAATAAAAAATGGAGAAAAATATGACACTGATTCCTTAGATGCTGCTCTTAAAGAAAAAGCTGATCCAAAGTATGATGGAAAGGGTTGGGAATGGACAGGGGCTGCGGTTGAAAAGAGAGACTATTTGCGAAGGCAGATAATGTATGCCGAAAGAATGCTTAGCGAAGGAGGGGAACAGTTGTTGGCGGATGAGAGAAGGGAGTGGGAAATCAGATTAGCTGAACTAAATCACAAATTGGATTATCTGGTAACCTTGTGCGCATTAGATGAAAAGGCAGGTAAAAACGAGGAAATAGATGAGCGAGCAAAAACTTTGCGCGAAGAAATGGAGCAAAGGAGTGGCGAAAGCGATAAAGAGTTTTCCGATAGAGTTAATGATGCGGCCAGAGTAGAGTTGATAAGCAAAATTACGGCTGAAGGGATAGCAAAAGAAGTAAGAAGGGAAAAAGTTGAGAGGGGCAGAGAAGATGTTTTGCAAAAAGTGAGAGACTTGAAACGTTTTTGCGGGGAGCATGTTGACAGATATCAGAAGGCAGAGGCAGGTGGCATCAAGGTTAAAATGAAAAATACCGGTAAATTGGCAAGTGAATACTTCGCAACGATGTTGGATGGCTATAAATATGTGGAACAGAATGTATCAGAAAAACAGAATTTTAACCCGGAAAAAGAGATGAAATCAGTTGCAGATTATTTAGCAATATGCGAAAAATCAGCTAAAAATATTGATGACGCAATTCAAAGAGCCGAAGATAAAAGAGAGCTGGATATTACTAAAAAGGAAATGGTTACGGAAAAAAGAGATAAAATTAGAGATGAAGAGGGTGAAAAATTAATTGGAGAGATTATTAGTGGTTCTTATACAAAATATGCGAGAAGGAAAAAGGAAGAAGGAGCGGATGTCCAAGAATCGGAACGCGCCAGAGAATTTCTTTACAGAATTTTGGACGACGCGGATAAAGTGTTAGATGGGACCGGTATTATACTTTCGGATTATGCTGTTTTGGGATTAATAAAAGATGGTTACGATATGGAAAGTATCAAAATCATAGATAAACAAAGAGGTTTTTGGGGCAGAATGTTGAATCGCGGCAATCCGGAGAAGAAAATATTTTTGCATAATAAGAAGGGCTCGTTCGATTCTAAAATACCCATAGATTATTTCGGTACTATGGTAAAAGAGGCAGAGAAAAGGATGAAAAATGAAGTTGAAGATCGGACGGACAAAAGAATGAGGGAGGATGCCGAAAAGGCAGTGGCCAGGAAAGAAAAAAGAAGAGCGGCGTAGAGGTTAAAATATTTTTCCGGGATTAATTTTTGCTTTTCGGCAAAACGATTAATCTAGGATAAATAAAAAAAATATGTCAGAAATAAATTTTGGAGACCCGGGAGAGCTGGTATTCCCAGCAGTTCCGGAAGAAACCGAAGTTTCACCAGTGGAAATTGAAGAGCCAGTTGTGGAAGAGCCGACTGTAGAAGAACCGATTGCTGAAGAACCGGTCGTGGAAGTGCCGGAAGATGAAGGAGAAGCGGAGAAAGATGAAGAAAAATAATAGATGATAATTATTTGTCGATGGTGGCTGTTTTACTAATTAGGTAAAATAATAACCGGAAGACAAATTAAAAAATATGGCAAGAACAAAAAAAATGGTTGAAGGCGAGCCAAAACCGGAAGAGCCGGTATTGGATCCTGAAACCGGGTTGCCAGTAGAAGAAGGGAAAGAGGGAGACGTAGAAGAGGTTGGACAATAAATTAAAGTGAAAAGCGGCCCGCGGGCCGCTTTTCACTTATTCTATTTTTCGGTTTCTAATTTTTTAATCAGGTCGCGGAGTTCGGCGGCGCGCTCAAAATTTAAATCTTTAGCAGCTTGCTTCATCTCTTTTTCTAAAAGCTTGCGGTCGTGGATTAAGTAAAATTCTTCGGCCACGTCTTCTTTTTTGGAAAATCCCCAGTCGCGAATATCTTTTATAATCGCCTGCGGAGTGATGTGGTGTTCTTTGTTATAATCTTCCTGGATTTTTCTTCTTCTATCAATTTCATCTATGGCTGATTGCATAGACATTGTAGTTTTGTCGGCATACAAAATTATTCTGCCGTTTTGGTGACGTGCTGCCCTGCCCATCGTTTGTATCAAAGTGGTTTTGTTTCTCAAAAATCCCTCTTTATCTGCGTCTAAAATTGCTACTAGAGAAACTTCCGGTAAATCTAAACCTTCTCTTAGTAAATTAATTCCAACCAGCACGTCGTATTTTCCTTCCCTAAAATTTTTCAAAACTTCCGGACGCTGCATCGTTTTCACTTCCGAATGCAAGTACTGCGTTTTTATTTTTCGTTCTGTCAGATAATCTGAAATTTCTTCCGCCAGCCGCTTGGTTAGAGTAACTACCAGTACCCTGTTCTTTTTGAGCGGCGGAATATACTTTCCTTGTCGCCGCGAAACCCCTTCACCAATCTTACCTTCTTTTTCGAGATTATTGCCAAGGACAGGCACAGCCGCTTCGCCTTCTTTCTTTTTATTACCACTCGCATGTTCGAGATTGGTGTGGGGTTCGGCAATCTCCTTTCTAATTTGTTCCACCAAATCCTGTATTTGGTTTTCGGTTTTTTTAATTTCTATTGAGGGTTCAAGCAACCCGGTTGGCCTGATTAATTGTTCAACAATATAGTTAGCCGGCTTACCCTGAGTATCACGAAGGGATTTTTCTTTTTCGTATTCAGCCGGAGTTGCCGAAACATAAATGGTTTGCGGCTGTCGTTCTAAAAACTCAGGAAATCTTAACGGCCGATTATCAATTGCCGAAGGCAGGCGAAATCCAAAATCAATTAATGTTTCTTTTCTCATTTTGTCGCCAACCGACATGGCCCTGATTTGAGGCAGAGCAATGTGAGATTCGTCAATAAACATTAAGAAGCCACTACTGTCTTTGTTTGAGATTGCCACGCGGCCGCCCCGCGGGGCGGCCGCTCGCAATGACGACGTAGAAGGGTTTGCGTAAGTAAAATAATCAACAAGCGAGAATGGCGGCTCGCCCGGTTTTCTAAATTCCAGCTGGCTTGAATAGTTTTCTATGCCGTGGCAGAAACCAGTTTCTTGAATCATCTCCAAATCATAGTTTGTTTTTTGTTCAAGGCGCTGAGCTTCAACCAGCTTGTTTTGCTTTTTTAACACTTTCAACCGTTCTTGAAGTTCCAGTTTTATGTTTCCAATCGCAATATTCAGTTTTTGCTGGGGAGCAACCCAAAATGTGGCGGGAAATAAGCGAAAATTTGAAATTTGAAATTTGAAATTTGAAGTAACGCCAGGCGGTGCCGAAAAAATTGCCGCGATTTTTTCGGCACCGAATTCCACCTTTAATATTTTTTCTCCGGTTACCAAATAAATTTCAACAATATCGCCGCGAACTCGAAATGTCGCCGGTTTAAAATCTATATCATTTCTTTTGTACTGCATTGAAACTAGATGTGAAATAAAATCTTTTCGGCTCATATTTTGTCCTGTTTTTATTTCTAGAGAAATTTTTTGGTAGTTTTCGGGGGAGCCAATGTTATAAATACATGAAACCGAAGCAATAACAATTACATCTTTTCTACTAAGCACATCTTGAGTTGCCGCGTGTCTTAGCCGGTCAATTTCTTCGTTTATTTTTGCATCCTTCTCTATATATGTATCTGTTTGGGGGATATAAGCTTCAGGCTGATAATAGTCATAATATGAAACAAAATAATGCACGCCGTTGTTGGGGAAAAATTCTTTAAACTCTTGGTAAAGCTGGGCGGCTAAAGTTTTATTTGGCGAAATTATCAGTGTTGGTTTTTGTATTTTTTGTATGACGTTGGCCATTGTATACGTTTTGCCGCTGCCAGTAACGCCCAAAAGCACCTGGTGCGGCACGCCATTTTGTATATTTTCAGAAAGCTGTTTTATGGCTTTAGGCTGATCTCCTTTCGGCTTGTATTTTGATACTAATTGAAACATAATAGAATAAATCAATGATAAGTTATTTAAACGGCAGAGTTATTTTAAAGCGGGATAAGTTTATTATAGTTGAAGTAAATGGTATTGGCTACCAGGTTTTTTTGTCGCGTAAGACTTTCTTGAATCTACCAGAAATTGGCGAATCAATCAAACTGTTTACCTATCAAAATGTAAAAGAAGAGGCGCTGGATTTGTATGGATTCTTGTCGTTTGAAGAACTGGAATTTTTTGAAACATTGATGGATATCCGGGGAGTTGGACCAAAATCAGCTTTGGACATTTCAGCTCTTGGGTCTTTGGATAAAATAAAAGACAGAATTTTAAAACAAGACGAAAAGATTTTTGAAGGAATTCCGGGAATCGGCTCCAAAAAAGCAATGACAATAATTTTGGAATTAACCGGAAAAATAAAAATGCTGGGAGGTAAAAAAGATTCTGTTGATGAGGCTGAGTTGGCTTTAATGAGTTTAGGTTTTCCAAAACAACAAGCCAAAGAAGCGTTAAGTCATATTGACCCAAAAATTAAAGACATGGAAGAAAGAATAAAGCAGGCGCTTAAAAGTTTAGGGAAGTAATTTTTTATATGTAACTTTGAAAGTTGCGGGAAATCAACCCGCGGCTTTTTTTTATTCAAAATCCGTGCTAAATTAATGATATGAAATTAAAAACAGTTATCAAAAAAATCACTCCTCATTTTCTGTTGGATTTTTACTATTGGCTCTGGGTTTTCTTGGGGGCTTTTGCTTCCGGTTTTGCCGGAAAAAGTGGCGGGATGAAAATTATCGGAATTACCGGAACCAGCGGCAAATCAACCACCAATGATTTTGTGACGAGAATTTTAGAAGAAGCCCCTTCGGCAGGCTCAGGGCAAGCTAAAAATAAAGTTGCTTCTATTTCAACGATACGGTTTAAGGTTGGCGAAAAAGAATGGGAAAATAAATACAAAATGACCATGCCGGGACGATTTGTGATTCAGAAATTTTTAAAGCAAGCCAAGCAGGCGGGCTGTAATTTTGTTGTTTTGGAAGTTACCTCGGAAGGCATAAAACAATTCAGGCACAAATTTATTAATTTTGATGTGGCTGTGTTTACCAATTTAACTCCGGAACATATTGAAAGCCATGGAGGTTTTGAAAATTATAGAAAAGAAAAATTAAAGCTTTTTAAAGCAACAAAAAATATTCATATTATCAATGGCGATGATAAAAATTCAAAATACTTTTTAGACGTTCCAGCGGCTAAAAAAATAAGCTTCAGTCTAAATGACGCAAAAAATATAAGTACGGATGGCGGGTTAAAGTTTGATTTTAAAGGGACGCAGTTCAACCTTAATTTGCTGGGAGAATTTAATATTTATAACGCCCTGGCGGCAATTTGCGTGGCGCAACATTATGGAATTAGTTTGGATGTTTGCAAAAAAGCTTTTGAAAAAACAAAGGCAATCCCGGGCAGAATGGAAATTGTAAATAAAAATCCGCTGGTAGTGGTTGATTACGCTCATACTCCGGCCCAGCTGGAAGAAGTATATAAATCCTTTGGCAAAAAGTCGCTGGTTTGCGTTTTGGGGTCTTGCGGCGGTGGAAGGGATAAGTGGAAGCGGCCTGTTTTGGGAAAATTGGCCCAGCAATATTGCAAAGAAATAATTATTACAAATGAAGACCCTTACGATGAAGATCCGCTGGAAATTATGGAGCAGGTTGCAAACGGGGCAGAAGGTCACGACCATCATATTGTGATAGATAGGAAAGAGGCGATAAAAAAAGCAGTTGAACTGGCTGAGCCAAACGACGCTGTTGTAATCACTGGCAAGGGGTGTGAACCATGGATGTGTGTTGCCGACGGCAAAAAAAATCCATGGGATGACAGACAAATAGCTCGCGATGAGTTGGCAAAACTAAAGCCATAGGTTGCTTTTTTACTGATTTTAGGTTAGAGTATCAGATAATACATTAATGGTTATAAGCCATTTTTTATTGTAATGAAATAGACTTGTTGCTTAATAAGAAATTTTGCTGCAATTTGCAATTTTTGCTGCAAAATCATAAAATTGCGTCGGCTTGCCAAATGCGTCAAACCTCCTTAATTTTCTGATATTTGCGAAGCGAGAGAGAAATAGGAAAATTAATTTTCCTATTTCGACCGAGCTAGAAAATATATTTTATATTTTTCGCTAAAAAATTACTTCATTTCGCATCAATTCTTATTAAGCAACAAGTCTAAAATACAAAAATATGTCACAAAATAATTTGATAAAAAAATCTGATAAGAAATTTATTAGGTCAGAAAAGGCTCGCATTCGCAGGGGTGTTTTGGGTATTAAAAAACAGGAAGAGCTCATTTCTGAATTATATAAACGATTTATTGGCAAGAACAGCAGTGAAAAGGCTGCAGTACCAGAGAAGCAAATTGAAGCTGTAAAAAAGACTGAAGTAAAGAAAGAAAAAGCAGTGCCAGCTAAATCTCAGGAAAAGAAAAATTCTCCTAAAAAAGAAAAAAAGTATAAAAAATAAATTTAACATTTTAATACTATGAAAACTTCTCATACAAGACATAATGGGAGAATAAATAAAAGATGGAGAAAAAGCAGAGGTAAAAAGTTGAAAGATCTGGAAAACAAATAAAAATGTGTAGGGAATTTACCCCCACACCATAACGAGTTTTGATTTTTCCCAAAATGGTGTCGAGGGCAGCATAAAGACGCAGTGGTATTTATAAATACTATCGAGTGAAATATATTCAAGATTGAAAAATCTTGAAATAATAAACTCGTTTGGTGTGGGGGTGAAAATACAGGAAATTCAAAATTTATTTACCCAAATGGGGATGGAGAGCGACTTTCGCGGAAAGGAAGGCGTTCAAAAATTATTGGATAGAAAAAAATCCCAATTTCAAAAGCTTTCTGAAAAAGAACAAGAAGAATTTGATAAAGAAGCGCTGGAGAACCCATATTTAGATTCCGGTGTTTATAATATTTCAGAAGATAAAGAAATAAAAAGAGTATTAGTGGGAATTGATATCGGACCGGAAGAAATTTTAATTGCTAAACAGCTTGGGAATATAGATTTGGTTATTGGACACCATCCGATTGGAAGAGGTTTGGCTCAGTTGGCTGATGTTATGGATTTACAGTGCGATGTGTATAATTTTTATGGAGTGCCTATAAATGTTGCCGAAGGACTGATGCGGGAACGGATTTCAGAAGTTGCTCGCGGGGTAAATGCCTCAAACCATCAACGAACTGTTGATTCGGCAAAACTGTTGGGAATTAATGTTATGAATGCCCACACCTCTTCTGATAATATGGCAGCCAAATTTTTAAAGAATTTTATTGAATCAAAAAAAATGGAAAGAGTTGGCGATATTGTTTCGGCGTTGAAAGAAATACCGGAATATAAAGAAGCAATGAAAATTGGAGTCGGGCCGAAAATTTTTGTCGGCGCACCGGATCACCGATGCGGAAAAATTGCGTTGAGCGAAATTACCGGAGGAACAGAAGGCTCGCCGAAGCTGTATGAAAAAATTGCCCAGGCCGGGATTGGAACAGTAATCGGAATGCACATTTCAGAGGAACATAAAAAAGAAGCTCAGGCCGCAAATATCAATATTGTGATTGCCGGACATATGTCATCTGACTCTTTAGGAATGAATCAACTTATGGACGCGCTGGAAAATAGAGGAATTGAAATTGTGCCATGTTCGGGATTTACCAGAGTTTCACGTATCTAGATTATATAAAAAGCCCCACTATCTCAGTGGGGCTTTTTAGTTGAACTGTTTTTTGCTAGAATATAGTGAAAGGTCGGCGCAAAATAAATAAAACGCACTATGGTAAAAGAAAAAAGCAAAGGAAAATTAATTGGTGAAATCACCCATTATTTTTCCAATATAAGCGTTGGGATAATTAAGCTGTCGGCCCCATTGGCTATTGGAGATGAAATTAGAATTGTCGGAGGAGAAAGCACGGACTTTAATCAGGAAGTTAAGTCTATGCAGATTGATCATAAAGAAGTGAAGAAAGCCAAAAAAGGAGATGGCATTGGAGTAAAAGTTTCAGAACAGATCAGGGAGGGATATAAAGTTTATAAAGTATAAAGATCTGGTTGTCGCTATATTGGTTGGCGAAATTGTTTTGTTTTACAAAAAGCAATAAAGTTTATGTTTAAAAAAATAAATAAAGTTGTTAAGGCATATATATTTTGGGATCTTTCTATAAATTCGGCGTTGGGGCTAATGAACCCTATTTTTGCAATTTTCATTTTACAGAAAGTTGCCACAGGCAATGTCAGGGAGGCTGCGATAACGGCCGGTTTTGCTACACTATTTTATTGGATTACGAAATTAATTTTACAAATGCCCATAGCCGGTTATTTGGACAAAAATAAGGGAGAAATGGATGACTTTTGGTTTTTTGTCGCCGGAACATTAGTTGTAGGGTTGTCTCAAATTGGATTTATTTTTTCTTCTTTGCCATGGCATATTTACGCTTTGCAAGTTTTATACGCGGCGGGATTTTCCATGATCACTCCTTCGGCAACTTCCATATTTGTACGGCATATAGACAAGGGCTCTGAAGCATATGAAACGGGCTTGGATAACACTCTTTCCGGGGTTGGCATTGGAGTAATGGGAGCTATCGGTGGAGTTATCGCAGGCTATATTGGGTTTCAATTTATTTTTATATTAACGGGATTTTTAACCCTGGCCTCAATACCTTTCATTTTTTCCATAAAAAAAGAAATGAGGTTAAGCATTAATCACAACATTAATAAACTATCAATAGAAGAAAGTGAAAAACCAAGAATTAGCTAAAATTTTTAATGATATTGCCAGATTTATGGAAATAGACGGAGTGGCATTTAAGCCGTACGCTTATCAAAAAGCTGCCTTTTCCTTGCAGGCGTTGCCGGAAGATATTGGCGATATTTATAGGAAGAAAGGAAAAGATGGTTTGCGGGAGATCTCCGGAATTGGTGAAAATTTAGCGCATCACATTGAAGAGTATTTAAAAACCGGAAAAGTTAAAATTTACGAAGAATTTAAAAAGAAGCTACCGGTAAATATGGATGAACTTTTAAGAGTTGAAGGGCTGGGTCCTAAAAAAATAAAAACGCTTTATGAAAAACTGGGGGTTAAGGACTTAAAAAGTTTAGAGAAGGCAGTTAAAAAACACGACATAGCGCCGCTATTTGGGTTTGGAGAAAAAACGGAAGAGAACATTTTGCAAGGAATAGAATTTTTGAAAAAAAGCAAAGGCAGGGTTTTTTTGGGAGAGATATTGCCGGTTGCCAGGGAAATTTATGAAAAACTGGCAAAAGTAAAAGAAGTTGAGAAAATAAGCATAGCGGGGTCGTTAAGGAGAAGAAAAGAAACTATTGGAGATGTGGACTTTTTAGTGGTTTCTAAAAATTCGGCAAAGGTTATGGATTTTTTTGTTAAACTCCCTGGCGTTGAAAAGGTTTGGGGAAGAGGCGGAACAAAAGCGTCGGTGCACTTAAAAGCCGGTTATGATATGGACTTACGTGTAGTGCCGGAAAAAAGTTATGGTTCTGCTTTACAATATTTCACCGGGTCACAAGATCATAATATTGCTACAAGAAAAATTGCCATTGATAAAGGTTTAAAATTGAGCGAGTATGGGGTATTTAAGGGTCAAAAACAAATTGCCGGAAAAACCGAAGAAGAAGTTTATGAAGTTTTGGGATTGAAATGGATGCCACCGGAAATAAGAGAAAACGAAGGAGAGGTTGAGGCTTCTTTAAGTAATACGTTGCCCGAATTAGTTGATTTAAAAGATATAAAAGGAGATTTGCACTGTCACTCAAATTGGGACGGAGGAGAAAATTCTATTGAAGTTATGGTGCAAGCTGCAATGGATTTGGGTTATGAATATATTGGAATTTCTGACCACACAAAATTTTTAAGAATTGAAAATGGTTTAAACGAAAAGCAATTACTAGACCAGCATAAATATATAAATAACCTAAATTCAAAATTCAAAAGTCAAAATTCAAAATTTCGGATACTGCATGGGTGCGAATCAAATGTTTTAAATGATGGCTCAATTGATATTTCTGACGAGGTTTTGGCTCAGCTAGATTATGTAATCGCCGGGGTTCACTCAACTTTAAAAATGGAGAAAAAAGAAATGATGGCCAGAATTGAAAAAGCGATGCGAAACCCTAATGTTGATATTTTGGCCCACCCGACTGGAAGAATTATTGGCCAAAGAGACGAATACCAAATAGATTTTGATAAAATTTTAAAAATCGCTAAAGAAACCGGATCTATTTTAGAAATAAATTCTTCAGTAAGATTAGATTTAAGGGATTTATATATTAGGCGCGCAAAAAACGAGGGAGTAAAAATGATTATTAATACTGATTCTCATCAAAAAGAGCATCTGCATTTAATGGAATATGGAGTTTCGCAAGCAAGAAGAGGGTGGGCGGGGAAGAACGATATTATAAATACGTTACCAGTTGAGGAATTATTGAAACGCTTTAAGTAAATGCCACAAGAAAAGTCAGCGGGGGCAATTATATTTAGAATGAAAGACGGAGTGCCTCTCTATCTGCTTTTGCATTACCCTTCAAAGCACTGGGAATTTGCCAAAGGGCATATTGAAAAAGAAGAAAAAATTGAGGAGACGGTAAGAAGAGAAGTTCAGGAAGAAACGGGCATAAAAGATTTAACCATTATTCCGGGGTTTAAAGAATACTCTAAGTATTTTTTTAAAAAGGGATATGATTTGAAGGGCGAAGCTAAAAAGAAAGCTCCGTGGGTATTTAAACTGGTGACTTTTTTGTTGGCAAGCACAGAAACAGAAAATGTAAAAATCTCAGAAGAACATATTGGGTTTGCATGGCTGCCAATTGATCAGGCGGTAAAAAAAGTTACGTTTAAGAACGCAAAAGAATTATTAAAAAAAGCCCATAACTACCTATTGCAAAAAGAGCAATAGGTAGTTATGGCAAGCTAATGAGTTTGTTTCAAGAAAAAGTGTATAGAGTTGTTCGAAACATTCCAAAAGGAAAAGTATTAACCTATAAAGAGGTTGCCAAATTAGCCGGAAACTCTAAAGCAGTCAGAGCGGTTGGCACGGCATTAAGCAAAAATTATGATCCTATGATTCCGTGTCATCGAGTTATAAGAAGCGATGGAAAGTTAGGAGAATATAACCGAGGCGCTCAACAAAAGGAGAAACTATTAAAAGAAGAAGGATATATCAAATGAATTATTCTAATTACTCTAATTGACCTAATTATTCTAAAATAAAAAACTGTGCAGTGGCACAGTTTTTTTATTCGTATCATTCGGATGTTATTCGTATATTGGAGTCGCTTCACTTCTTCACTTCTTCAACTATTTTTTCAAAAATTTCAGGATGCTTTACAATAAGTTGGGATAGTATTTTTCTATCAATTTCAATATGTTTCTTTTTCATCTCACCCATAAACTTGCTGTAATTTATTCCCAATTTTCTGCAGGCGGCATTTATTTGCAACTGCCACAATTGTCTGAAATCCCTCTTTTTTACTTTTCTGTCTCTGTATGAATATTCCCATGCATGTCTTAACGCGTCTTTGGCTAACTTATATTTTGATTTCCTTCCATATTTAAAACCTTTCGCCTGTACTAATAAGTGGCGTCTGTGTTTATGTGCCGATAATCCCTTTTTTACTCGTGTCATATAAATGTTGTACTTGTTCTAAATGTTCTATCGCTCGCGTTGCTCGCTTGTTGTAAATGCATTACAACAACTACAACGATTTTAACATTAAAACAGTTGGTTTATGTTTGTAAATATCTTTTAATTCTTTTGGCTTCAGATTTTGCGATTTTAACCCACTTTCTGCCTTTTCTTCTGGCTTCTCCGGTTTTCTTGGATCGGTAATGGTTTTGACCTGAAAGGCGCCTCAAAAGCTTCCCATTTTTTGTGATTTTAAATCTTTTTATTAATGCTTTTTTTGTCTTGTTCATCTCCTAGGTTTTAGGTTTTAGGTTTTAGGTTTTAGGTTTTAGTATTTTGACTAGAACTTATAAACTAGAACCTATAAGCTATTGTTTAGATATTATCATTGTAAAACCTTTTATTTCGCGCTTAAGTTCCCTTTCAACTTTGATGGGGATTAACTTATTGGCGGTTTCCATAAAAAATTCTATTTTCTTTTTGGCAAAATCTCCCATTGCCTTTTCTCTGCCTTTTAGCATCATGCCGATTCTTACTTTATCTCCATTTTTTAAAAACTTTTCTGTTTGTTTTGCTTTCACTTCAATGTCGTGAGGCGATGTATTAAATCCAATCTGAACTTCTTTTAACTTTGATTCTTTGGTTTTTGTCTTAATCTTTCTTTCCTTTTTCTTTAGCGAATAGAGGTATTTCCCATAATCTCCGATTCTGCATACCGGCGGTTCAACTTTTTCTGTGACTTGAATTAAATCCAAGCCCTTTGATTTTGCTAAATCAATCGCTTGAAAAATGTTCAGTACTCCCAGCTGCGCGCCGGTTTCGTCTATCACTCTTACCTCTTTTGCCCGTATGAAATTGTTTATTGGTATTCTTTCGATGTTGGTTTTCGATGTTGGGTTTTAAATGTTAGCAAAAATCTAACACCTAATATCTAGCACCTAGTTAGTGGAAGTGGCGATATTGAAATCGCGTCCAAATGCCTTACTAAAATAATTCTACAAATTTATCACACTTTGGGTTTTCGGATATTAAATAAAAAGTATGCAAAATTTGTAATATCTTATCCCATTTATTTTGGTAGCTTCCCTGGGAGAAAAAGTACCTATCCTGATTGTATAACACCCTTATCTGCTTATCAGGAGTAGTCAGTAAGGATGCCAACTAAGCGTAAGCTAAAGCTGGTTGCTGCTTGTTAAATAAGTTAGCAATTATTGGTTTTCTGAAAGTTTAGTCAGGTTTCAGAATACTGAATTTGCTTATTTTAGAAAAGAGCGCTTGTCGAAACTGACACTCCCGTTACTCTGCCCCTCTTCGGATTTGTCTATCAACATCTCTGTCTTTTATCTTCTCTTTTTTATCAAACTTTTTCTTTCCTTTCGCTAATCCGAATTCGATTTTTATCCTACCATTTTGTTCGTAAACTTTCAAGGGGACAAGTGAAAAACCCCTCTCTTTTACCTTTCCTGCAAGATAATCTATCTCTTTTTTGTTCAAAAGCAGTTTTCTGGATCTTTCAGGATTATAGTCGGCAGGAGTGTTTTTGGGCTGATAGGCAGGGACTTTAGAGCCAACAAGCTCCGGCTCGGCGGCGCCGCGGGCGCCGCCGCGAAAAACCACATAAGATCCGGTTAAACTAATATGCCCCGTTTTTATGGATTTTACTTCTTGTCCGAGCAACACCAAACCCGCCTCATATTTTTCAATGATTTCGTAATCAAAATGGGCTTTTTTGTTTTCGGAGTATATTTGCATTAGATTTATAGTATCACATTAGCGTGGAAAATAACTATTGACAAGTATGTTTGTATATGCTAATATTAAGCCAATAAGGTGAAGAGTGTTTCTTTGCCTTTGACAACTAGGAAACGTGAAAATTTTGAAAGGAGCTGACTATGAGTCGGCTAGCGCTCTGTGACGTTATTGGACCGCTGAACGATTTGAACCAAAAGCTTGCCGGAGAAAACGGCAAGCAATGGTTGGGGCGTCTGAAAAAGATGCTTCGCGGGGAATCGTCCGGCGTTGCCAATATTGACTTGGCAAAGGCCTACGAGCTGTGCGGTATGAAATTGGAGTACGAGGAAGTCGCAAAGAAGTTCGACCTCACTGAGGACCCGAATCTCTGGAAGCTTCTGATGGTCAAGGGATTGACCTACGCTAAGCTGATTGCGGCTTATCAAAAAGCCGGCGTCAAGCTGGAGCTCTTCGATGTCGACCTTGAAAAAGAAATTGACAAAGAAAAAGAACAGCGCGACGCCGAACGCGATGGCGATTATCTTGCTGCCTTCCGTCGAAATGTGGAAGCCGACGAGGGAAATGCCAACCAATCGGCTGACCAACGATGCGAAGCCAAATGCCAAGACATCACCATCAAGGAGCGATTGTTGCTTGGCCTCGCGTACTTCTTGGCTACGACCGAACATTTGGATGTCAAGAATCTGACGCAGTGTGCTGGCTCGCGCGATCGCTACGGCCATGTGCCTCACGTCGATTGGTACTCCGACTTTCACAAGGTCAGCGTTCGCTGGTACTGCTCCGGCGGCTCCGATGGCAGCTTGCGTGCCCGTTCCGAAGTTTCCTCGCCTGCGAAGCCTATCGAGGCGGAGCAGGCGTGAGGGTTGCTTGGCTGAGCCTCGCCACAGCGCGGCGAAGACGAGCAATTCGGCCCCGAGTTCAAACTTGAACTCGGGGCTTTTCTATTATACAATAAGCGCGTGGTTAATCTACCTAATTAGCCACATAGGAAACTGCTTATTTAATTCTATTGAGTAATGAATTTTGGCTCAGAAAACTTCTCTGCGGCGGACAGAGCGAACGCAGAATATTTTGCAAAAAATATTCGGTGATACGGAAGGAGTTAAATAATAAACTGGCTCGCGCAATCGCAACGGCAATGTGCCTAACGTCAATTGGAACTCCGACAATCACAAGGTCAACGTTAACTGGTACTACTCCGACAGCTCCGATGGCAGCTTGCGTGCCCGTTCCGAAGTATCTGCATAAAAAGGAGTTTTAGAAAACTCCTTTTGTGTTGTAAGGTAAATATAAAAAATATGCAAAACCAAAAAATGTTAGGGGGGGGGGCTTAAAGGTGACAGTTTATTTGATAAAATTGTTTCTTCTGAAAATTTACTTTTAGCTTGGAATGAATTTAAGAAGGGTAAAACTAAAAAGCCTGATGTCATACAATTTTTTAAGCATCTGAGGGATAATATTATAAATCTTCATAGTGAATTAAAAAACAGTATTTATCGGCATTCGGGATATTACTCATTTTATATCAAAGATCCAAAATTAAGACATATTCATAAGGCTTGCGTTAAAGACAGAATTTTGCACCATGCCATATTTAGAGTTTTATATCCTATCTTTGATAAATCTTTTATCTTTGATTCTTATTCCTGCAGAAATGGCAAAGGAACTCATAGAGCGGTAAATAGGCTAAATTGTTTTGCCAATAAGGTTAGCGCAAATAACACAAAAACCTGTTGGATGTTGAAATGTGATGTCAGAAAATTTTTTGATTCTATTGATCAAGAAATTTTAATAAATCTGATTAAAAATAAAATAGAAGACAACGATGCTATTTGTTTGTTGGGAAAAGTAATCAAAAGTTTTGAGAAAGGATTGCCTCTGGGCAATATTACCAGTCAGCTTTTTGCTAATATCTACCTTAATGAACTGGACCAATTTATTAAGCATAACTTAAAAATAAAATACTATATTAGATACTGTGACGATTTTATTATTCTGGATAGCGACAGAGGATATTTACAAAGTCTAATTTGTAAAATAGATTATTTCTTGAAAAATAATCTGAAGCTGTGCCTGCACCCGAATAAAGTATCTATAAGAAAGTATAGGCAGGGAGTTGATTTTTTAGGATATGTAAATTTTCCGTATCGTAAAATTTTACGACCGAAAACCAAGCACAGAATATTCCGAAAGATAAGTTCAAAAATAGATCAGTTATATACGGGTGAAATATCCAAAAAATCATTTTACCAAACACTCCAATCATATTTTGGAGCTTTAAGGCACTACAATAGTCACAAAGCGAAAGAGGCTATTATCTCTTTAATTTTTAAGGCAAATAAGCTAGAATGATTCTATAATGACTAAAGAAAATATAATAATTTCGCTGGGCGGGTCGCTGGTGGCGCCAAACGATATAGATACAGTTTTTTTGAAAGTTTTTAAAAAAGCGATAGTAAAAAATCTTGATAAGAAGAGATTTTTTGTTTTTGTTGGTGGCGGCAAGGTTTGCAGAAATTATCAAAACGCCCTACTGGAATTTGGCGCAGATAACAATGAAAGAGATTTGATGGGTATAGATGTATCAAAGCTGAATGCAAGGATTGTCAAACAAGCCTTTGGCGAATTGGCTTTTTCTGAAATAATTACAAATCCTACAAAAAAAATAAACACCCGAAAAGATGTTGTGGTGGCGGGCGGCTGGAAGCCGGGCTGGTCAACAGATTACTGTGCGGTAACGCTGGCAAAAAATATGGGAATTAAAACCATAGTTAATTTAACTAATATTGATTATGTGTACGATAAAAATCCGACGAAATTCAAAAACGCAAAAGCCTTTAAAGAAATTGACTGGAAAAATTTCAGAAAAATTGTGGGCAATAAATGGAGTCCGGGATTATCAATGCCGTTTGACCCAAGAGCATCAAGAGACGCGGAGATTTTAAAGATAAAAGTGGCGGTAATCAATGGAAAACATTTGGACAGGCTGGAAAACTTTTTAAATGGAAAAGAATTTATTGGGACAACTATACAATGAAGGAGGAAATTAAAAAAATAATTGAAAAAGCAGTTGAGGGCTTTTCAAAAGAGGCTTTAAATTTTTCGGTTGAAATTTCTGATGATGAAAAGCACGGAGATTATTCAACGAACATTGCCTTGGTTTTATCAAAGAAAATTGGTAAAAATCCAGTAGAGGTTGCCAACTTAATAAAAGAAAAAATTAATAACGATATTTTTGAAAAAGTAGAAATTGCCGGTCCCGGATTTATAAACTTTTTTATTGCTGATAAAGTTTTTATTGATAATTTGAAAAAAGTGGATAAAGATTTTGGAAAGGGAAAAGATCTGAAAAATAGAAAAATTATCATTGATTATACTGACCCAAATCCGTTTAAAGAATTTCATATTGGGCACTTAATGAGCAATGCGATTGGCGAGTCGTTGTCGCGAATTTTTGAATTTCAGGGAGCAAAAGTAAAACGGGTTTGTTATCAGGGTGATGTTGGAATTCATGTGGCAAAAGCAATTTGGGGGAAGATGAACGATGATACATTGAATTGGGGGCAAGCCTACGCTCATGGCGCAAAGATGTTTGAAGAGAACGAAACGGCCAAAAAAGAAATTATTGAACTTAATAAAAAAATCTATCAAAGAACCGACGAGGGAATAAACAAACTTTATGACGAAGGCAAAAAAATAAGTTTAAAACATTTTGATGCAATTTATAAAAAACTTGGAACTAAGTTTGATTATTTTATTTTTGAAAGCCAGGTAATGGGTATTGGCAAAAAGATTGTTGAAGCCGGACTTAAAAAAGGAATTTTTGAAAAGGGGGAAAACGGGGCGATTATTTTCAAGGGTGAACAGTTCGGGTTGCATACCAGAGTTTTTATCAATTCAGAAGGATTGCCAACCTACGAAGCGAAAGATTTGGGTTTGGCGGAAATGAAATATAAAAAATATGCATACAATAAATCAGTGGTTGTCACAGCAAATGAGCAAAACGATTATTTTAAAGTGATGCTTTGCGCAATGAAAGAAGTGCTGCCGAAGTTAGCGGAAAAAACAAGCCATATCAGCCATGGAATGTTGCGTTTGCCCGAAGGCAAAATGTCTTCACGAACCGGAAAGGTCATTACTGGAGAATCGTTAATCCAATTAGTGGAAGATTTGGTTAATCAAAAAATTGCTGACCGTGATTTGTCTAGCAAAGAAAAAATGGAAATTTCGGAAAGCGTTGCGATTGGAGCCATAAAATATTCGATTCTAAAACAATCAACCGGTTCAGATATCATTTATGATTTTGATAAATCAATTTCTTTTGAAGGAGATTCAGGGCCGTATTTGCAGTATTCTTATGCACGAGCGCAATCGGTTTTAAAAAAAGCAAAAGCGCAAAAAATTTCAGCTTCTTTTAAAAATGTTCCCGAAGAAATTAGCCAGTTAGAAAAAATGATGAGCCACTTCTCTGAAGCTATCGAAAAGTCAGCTAGAGAATATGAGCCGCATTTTATAGTTTTATGCTTAACAGAATTGGCTAGGGAATTTAATAATTTTTACGCAAATAATAAAATTGTTGATAGGGAAGATAAATTTTCACCGTATAAAATTGCAGTTACGCAATCATTCTCGATTGTCATGAAAAACGGAATGTGGCTGCTTGGAATAAAAAGTTTAAGTAAAATGTAAATGAAACTAAATAATAAATATTACATCTTAAGGCATGGGCAGGCGGTTTCTAATGTGAAAGAAGTTGTCTCTTGCTGGCCGGAAAAGTTTGAAAATCCTTTGACTGAGCGCGGCGTGGCGATGATAGAAAAGGCTGCAGATGAACTAAAAGGTAAAAAAATAAATTTTATCTTTGCATCGGATTTATTAAGAACAAAACAAACAGCAGAGATTGTTAGCAGAAGTTTAAATAACATGGAGATAGAATTTGACGAAAGAATAAGAGAATTTAACTTTGGTGCATTCAACGGTGGGCCTTTATCAAACTATCTTGGATTTGAAACTGACAAGGAGAGAATTAGTAAACGCATGCCGGAAGGAGAAAATTACAGCGACCTATTAGGCCGAGTGTACGATTTTTTACAGGATATTGATAAAAAATATAAAAATAAAGTGATTTTAATTATAAGTCATGAATGTCCGCTTTGGCTGCTGGAATCAAAAGTAAAAGGGCTTACATTGGAAGAAGCGGTAAAAATTTCACCGGACGAAAGAATCCATAAAGGACAAATTAGAGAGTTAAATTAGATATGATTGAAGTTGAAAAAAAGTTTATTTTAACAAAAGACCAAGAAAATGCTCTCATTAAAGATGCTGAATTTTTGGGTGAGAAAAAAATTATAGATGCATATTTTGATGATTCAAATTATTCCTTAACCAAAAAAGATATTTGGTTCCGCGAGAGAAATGGCAGGTTTGAATTGAAAATTCCAATGAACGATAAAATTGAAGAAAGGGTTTCAGATCAGTATAGGGAACTAGAAAAAGACGAAGAAATTTTGAAATATTTTAATGTGGATCCCGGTGTCTCTATTAAGGATTTATTAATTGAGAATACATATAATGCTTTTTGCACATTAGAGACTACTAGAAAAAAATACAAGAAAGAGGTGTTTAATATTGATATAGACAGTATAGATTATGGCTATGCAATAGTTGAAATTGAATATATGATTGAAGATGAATCAAAAATTAAAGAGGCAACCGAAAAAATTATTAAGTTTGCGAAAAGTTTTGGTATAAGCACTTCAGAATACGTAAGAGGTAAGGTTTCAGAATATTTAAGGAGAAACAGTCCGGATCATTTTGAGGCGCTTGTAGATAATGGGGTGGTAAAATAAAATATATTTAATATGGCATATAATTTTCCGGAAACGGAGCAAAAAATATTGAAGTTTTGGGAAGATAACAAGATTTTTGAGAAATCGCTTGAAAAGAATAAAAAGAGCAATGCTTTTGTGTTTTATGACGGTCCGCCGTTTGCCACCGGAACGCCTCATTACGGCCATTTGCTGCAAAGCGTAATTAAAGACGCTATCCCTCGTTATAAAACAATGCAGGGTTTTTATGTTGAGCGTCAGTGGGGTTGGGATTGTCATGGCTTGCCAATTGAAAATATTGTTGAAAAAGAACTTGGCACCAAATCAAAAAAAGATATTGTGGCAATGGGAGTGAAAAAGTTTAATGACTTGTGCCGTGAACGCATTTTTACTTTTATTCATGAATGGGAAAGGATCATTCCGCGCTTTGGCCGATGGGCGGATATGACACATCCGTATCGCACGATGGATTTTGAATATATGCAAAGTGAATGGTGGGCATTTAAGGAATTATACGACAAAGGGTTAATTTACGAAGATTATCGATCAATGCACATTTGCCCGCGATGCGAGACGACATTGAGCCAGGGAGAAGTTGCCGACGGATACAAAGATATAAAAGACTTATCGATGACGGTAAAATTTAAAGTTAAAAATCCGGAAAAAATTGGATTATCAGGAGATGTTTATTTGTTGGCGTGGACAACAACGCCTTGGACGTTACCGGGAAATGTGGCGTTGGCGGTGGGGGAAGGTGTCGAGTATGTTGCGTTTAAGGATGGCGATGTAAATTATATTGCTTCTTTAGATTTTTATAAAAAAGGAGGGAATGCAAATGCGAATAGAGAGATTCCTCAACTGTCAGCAACTTTAAAGAGTTATAAATTAGTCGGCTTGGGATATGAACCGTTATTCGATTATTACGCTAATGATAAGAATTTAAAAAATCGTGAGAATGGTTGGAAAGTGTATGCCGGTGATTTTGTGAATACGGAAGACGGCACCGGCATTGTGCATATTGCTCCTGCGTTTGGCGCGGACGATATGGCGCTTGGCAAAAAAGAAAATTTACCGTTTATACAGCACGTAAAAATGGATGGCACATTTAAGCCGGAAACCGGGGAATTCGCGGGATTGGATTTAAAACTCCGTGCCAATAATAAGCCCGAAGAAATCAGAGAAGCTGATTTGGATATTTGGAATTATCTTTCAAAACAGGGAAAAGTTTTTGATTTGGAAAAAAATAAATATTTGCACTCGTACCCGCATTGCTGGAGATGCGATACGGCGCTGTTAAATTACGCGACCAGTTCTTGGTTTGTGGCTGTGGAAAAAATAAAACCAAAATTGTTGAAAACGTCGAAGAAAATTAATTGGGTACCCGAACATATAAAAGAAGGAAGGTTTGGTCAGTGGCTTGAGGGAGCTCGCGATTGGTCTATTTCACGCCAGCGATTTTGGGCAAACACTATTCCGGTTTGGAGATGCGAAAAATGCGGCAAGCAACGGGTATTTGCTTCTGCTGAAGAATTAAAAAAGGCCAGTGGTATTTTGGTGAAGGATTTGCATAAAGATATTGTAGATGTGGTGGTGTTTGCTTGCAGTTGTGGCGGGGAGATGAAACGCGTGCCGGATGTGCTTGATACTTGGTTTGATTCCGGCTCTGTGCCATTTGCCACGCTTCACTATCCTGCGGAAAATAAAAAAGAGCTGAAAAAAAGATTGCCGGCAGATTTTATCGGCGAAGCACAAGACCAAACGCGCGCATGGTTCTATTATCAGCATGTGTTGGCGGGAGCATTGTTTGATACTCAAGCTTTTAAAAATTGTATTGTGACGGGAATTGTGTTAGCGGAAGACGGGAAAAAGATGTCAAAAAAATTGCATAATTATCCTGATCCCACGGCTATGATAGAAAAGTACGGGGCGGATGCGATGCGGTTTTATATGCTCTCTTCGCCGGTGGTGCAGGCGGAAAGTCTTTCGTTTTCAGAGCGGGGCGTGGACGAGATTTTGAAAAAAAATCTGGGGCGATTACAAAATGTGCTGGCATTTTATCAGTTATATGAAGACGGTACGTTAGCCGGTGATAAAAGCAAACATATGCTTGATTTGTGGATGCTGATGCGGTTGCAAGAACTGTTAAAAGCTTCAACTGACGGATATGAAAATTACCAATTGTATGATGCAACCAGACCTCTGACTGATTTCATTGACGACCTTTCCGTTTGGTATTTGCGGCGCAGTCGTGAGCGTCTTAAAGAGGGCGGTGTGGATAAAAAAGAGGCTATCGCCACATTGCGGCATGTGTTATTTCAGCTATCAAAAATAATGGCTCCGGCTATGCCATTTTTTGCCGAGCAACTTTTTAAAGCGGTGCGCGAGAATAAAGACGAAGAAAGCGTGCATTTGACTGTATGGCCCAAGCTTCCTAAAAAGGCAGATGGTCGTATTATAGAGCAAATGTCGGAGGTAGAGACATGTGGTTAACTTGGCGCTTGCCGAGCGAACCGCGAAAGGGTTGAAAGTAAGACAGCCGCTCAGTAAACTAAAAATCCAAAATCAAAAATCCAAAATCCAAAACGATAAAGAGCTGTTGGATTTGATAAAGGACGAGGTGAACGTGAAAGAAATCTTATTTGATGATAAAATAGAGAAAGAGATTGAATTGGACACGAACATAACAGAACGAGCTGAAAGAAGAAGGAATGATGCGAGATATTGTGAGGTTTGTGCAGGATATAAGAAAAGAGCAGGGGCTAAAGCCAAACGATAAAATTTCTGTTTATTTTTACGGAGAAGAAGCAATGGCAACGATTTTGGAAAAAAATAGAGAAACTTTGGCGAAAGATGTCAGGGCGGACGAAATTTTTATCAGCACCGATTTGGAGGAGGTTCCCGGTTCAAAAGAGCTTTTAATCGGCGGGCAAAAATTATTAGTAAAAATTGTATATGAAAAGTAAAACATTTTTTGTATTATCGTTGCTGGCGTTTTTAGTTATATATTCTTTGTATGTGTTTTATGTCAATTTTGATGTAAATGATTATTCGGACATTATTGTGGCGACTACGTTCTTTTTCACACTGTTCGCCGGATATTTCATCACCCGACAAAACGACCGATATACTTCAATTGCTGATGAAATTTCAAACACCGATGGCTTTTTCTCCCTATTATACAGAATATCAGGGGTGGTGCCGAGCGCCCAAGATAAAGTAAGAGAAGCTCTAAGAGATCATTATACTAAAATACTGGAGAGCGGTAACTGGGCATATCACATATTAAATCCTTCAACAACAATCACAAGAGTTTTTAATGCCTATAAAGAAGTGAATGATAAAAATGATGACGATGCTGATAAGCTGAGCCACTTTAGCGATGCGCACGGAGAGGCGTTTGCGGAAGTGCAAGTTTCCAGGAAAAAGATGATTATGCTTTATAGTCAGCAGCTTTTGCCGATGCAGTGGACGTTGGTGTATTTATTGGCTGCGCTAATGATGGTTTCATTTAACTTTATTCCAAACCACACACTTATCGTTGATATCCTTAAAATAGTTTTCGGATTGGCGGTGTTGTTTGTTATCCTATTACTAAAACAGCTGGATGATTTGTCTATCTTCGGAAAAGATTTTAATAAAGAAACAGCAAACGATATGCTAAGGATTATTGACGAAAAAGATATGAAAGAAATAAAAAAATAAACTATTTTAAAAATGAAAGAATTTGACAGACCGTCATATCTTCCACCTCTAGATAATACAGCGCCAGATAACCAAGGACGTCCGACCGGACCTCTTCCGCCTCCGGGTTCTTCTGATTTGCCTCAGGGGGGGATTAGTCGCATCAGTCACAGCCGCGTATCGCCAAACCCGCGGTTATCAGATAGCCGGTCTTTACCGACTGATAAAGCAACAAGCAAAACTTATTTGGACAGATATTTGGGTAGGCGCGGAGTGAAAACAGGAGTTTCAATAGCTGCAATAGAGAGGGAGGAACGAAGACATCCCGGGATTCAGAGAAGGGAGATGAAAGATGTAATTAGTCATGATGCGCGATTGAGGCAGGCCGAATTAAAAGATTTAGCTAAAACAGACGAGAAGATAAAATACGAAGAAGGAAGATTAAAGGCAAGAGATTTAAATAAAGATGGTTTGGTAACTCGTGGGGAAGAAGAGACTTACGAAAGAAAAGTTGGAAGGTGGCTTGATTTTGAGAAAAAGCGTATGCACACGGATTATGCCGGCCATCCAGAAAAATTACGCGAGGCAAAAGTTAAAAAAGAGATAGAAGATAAGATTAGAAAAGATCTAGAATTCGGAAGCAAGGCGTAAGCAGTAAGAATAAGGGGTTTAGGTTAAGGAAATAATAAAAATTAATTATTTTAATAATATGTTTGAAATTAAAAATAAGGGTTCTTTGCCATCCGCTGGTTCTGATTCAACGCCGCGCCCGGATTACCGGCCAGGAAATAGTTCAGAAGTTGGGCAAGAGCATCAATTGCCAACTGAAAAGAGCTTTTTTAATTCAAAAACAAAACTAAAAATAGAAACAGCAGAAGACGAGCAAGAAAAGAATAAATGGCCAAATAAGTTCTCTGGTCCACATACCGGTACGACGGACATAGAAAATGCCGAGAGACAATATATAAAAAGGGCGAAAACAGGTGAATTAAATAAAGCACTGGGCGCAGAAAATACAAAAGAGGCAGTGGAAATAACAAAAGATTTTTTTGAAAAAGAAATATCGGCAAAGGATCGGGTGGGCAAAGAACTTTTGAAAGATACGACAAAGGAGGATTTGGGTCGCAATTATGAGAAAAAAAGAAAGAAACCGGACGTTCTATGGAACAATAGAGAAAATGAAAAAATAAAGAAAGATGAAAAGTTCTTCCAGGATGAGTTTGAAGGCAAATCTAAAAAATAATTATTTAAATTATTATGGAAGCGGAGCTTTATGGCATTTCGATACAGAACCAAGGGATTTATATTCAAAAAAGAAGACAGGTCTGAAGCGGACAGATTATTTTCAGTTTTTACGGAAGATTTCGGCAGAGTGGAAGTTTTGGGAAAAGGCATACGAAAAATAAATTCAAAGCTGAGGGGCGGAATAGAAATATTTTCATTTTCAGAAATTGAATTTATCCAAGGCAAAAACAGGAAAACCTTAACTGATGCAACTACTTTGGATAAATTTTATGGCGTAGGTAATTCAGAAAAGTTAAAGGTTGGCTATCATATTTCAAGAGTTTTGAGCCATTTTATCCGCGGTGAAGAACAGGATAAAAAAATATTGGATTTGGTGAAAAATACTTTTTCAGAATTAAACAAAACAGAATCTTATTTTTTATTATATTATTATTTCTTCTGGAATTTCATCGCCGCTTTAGGGCATGCTCCCGAACTTTCAAACTGCGCTTCGTGCCATCAAAAATTAAAACCGCATAATCTCTATTTTTCAAATAAAGACGGAGGTGTAATCTGCAAAAATTGTGCAGCTTTAAAAAAAGAGATGGAGATTATCAGTATAGATACCATAAAGTTGTTGAGATTAATTTTAGGGAACAAATGGCGAGACATTATTGAAATTGAAAATAAGAAGAGAAACTCAGGAATCATTGAAATCAGTTTCAAAAAATTACTATAAATATTTATTAACCGAATATAGCAGTAAAAAATAGTAAAAAAATGTAAATATGCAAAACATTTTTAAAAATAGGTTTACAAATATCATAATTTTAGTATCGGCGTCTCTTTTTATGAAGTTTGGCTTGGAAAGATTTATGGGAGAAGAAAACGGCTTCTGGTTACGATGTGCCGATATTTTATTAGTGGTCATAATCGGAGTTTTTGTGTTAAAAGAAATTGCCGAGGTCATTGAAGAAACAACAGAGATTTTAAGTGAGCGGACCAAAATTGCCAGCGGACTTTTGCAATCTTTAGGAACCGCTTTTCCTGATATGGTTATGGGAATTGTGGCGGCTGTTTTGAGCTTGAGTTTGCTGAAACAAAATTACAGCTTGGCTATAAGTTTTGCTATAATCGCCGCTTCAACAACTTTTGGGTCTAATATTTATAACGTTGCCTATGCTGCTTGGTGCGTTTGGAGGCAGAATCTTGCCAATAAAAAGAAAAAATCGGTATTTATGCTGCCCGGATTAAAGAAAATGGGAATGGTGGCTCCTATGGAAAAACACAAAATAAAGCCTTCGTTACCTGAAATTGATGAATCTTTAGATGTGCTGAATATATTGTCCATATTAAGTGCGCTTGTTGTTTTATCTATGGTTATTTTTGGTAAAATAAAAAACCCCCCGTCAAATATAAACGGAGATTTATATCAGCTGATTATGCCTATCGGATATGTCATTTTGGCTTTATGCATTTTGGCAATGTATTATTTCAGGAAAACAAAACGGCAACGAACTTTAGGAAAAGCAATTGAAAAAGAAGAAAGATACTATGAAAAAAAATCTACATTTTTAATATTAACAGCATTAATTCTTTCAGGAATTGCTATTTTATTTGCCGCTGAAAGCATGGTGGTGGCGGTTGAAAATTTTTGCGCGATTACCGGATTGCCGTTTGTCATAGCCGGAGCTTTGGCCGGAGTTATCGGATGCACCGGAGAAATGATTGTTGTTCATAATTTTACGGTAAATCCTAAAGGCAGAATTGGAGATGCGCTGGTTGGAGTTGGAATGGATAACTTGGTAACCACAATGGGGGCGTGCATCGTGGCAATTATGGGAGGAATATTTTTAGGAGGCAACTCTTTGATTTTAATCTTTGTTTTGATATTAACCTTAAATACTGTTTTGATTTGGCAAATTTCAAAAATGAAAAATTATTTTTTAACAGTTAAACAGTAGCATGAAGAAAAAACTTAAAAAATTATTTTCTAATAAATTATTTCTTTTTGTTTTCTTATTTGTAGTATGCGTAGGCATATTTTTAGGATTTTTGTATTGGAGAGAGGCGGGGTTTTCAACGCAAATAATGCAGCTGGAAATTACGGGGCCTCAAACCGCAACAATGGGTGATGAAATTGAGTATACGGTGCACTACAAAAATAACAGCAGTTTTGTTTTGGAAAATCCAAGGATAACATTTGATCTTCCTGATTATTCTTTGACGGAAGACGGGCGGTTGCGGTTGAAGCAGAATTTAAACAATATTTCTCCCGGCGACGGCGGCTCGGTAATATTTAGAGGCAGGCTTTTAGGGAAGGAAGGAGATTTGCGGGTTGCAAAAGCTGCCATCACTTACACGCCGCAAAATTTGTCGGCAGTGTATGAGTCAGATGCAACTTTTACCACAAAAATTGATACGGTTCCGGTTACGCTGACGTATGACTTGTCTTCAAAAGTTGAGAAAGGTAAAGAGTTAAGTTATTCAATAAATTACTTTTCAGATATGGATTATCCATTGGAAAATTTAAGTATTAAGGTTGATAATCAAAACGGATTTACGGCCGAATCAGCCGTTCCATCTTCTCTTGATAATATTGAGTGGAAGCTGAACACATTAAATAAATCTCAGGGCGGCAGAATAACAATAAAAGGGTTGGTATCTGCCGATACGGGAACCGGTCTTAATTTTTCTGCTCATCTTGGGATGTGGGTTGACGGGACCTTTATTGTTATAAAAGACATTAACCAAACAGTGGACGTTATACAGCCATTGCTTTATATTTCTCAGCAAATTAACGGTTCTGAAGGCTATATTCCATCTCCCGGAGAAGCTTTAAATTATCAAATATCCTTAAGAAATATAGGCACTACGCCGTTTAATGGCTTATCCGTTATTTCTAAAATTAGCGGGTCTGCGTTTGATTTGTCAACATTAACATCTTCTGACGGTCAGGTAAATCAAATCGATGGTTCAATTACATGGAATCCGCAGCAGGTGTTTAGCTTGGAGAATTTAGGCGCTCAGCAAGAAGCAGATGTTAATTTCATTGTAAAGCTAAAAAGTAACTTTGACATTTCTGATGCGGAAAAAAATAATTTGGTGATAAAAAACAATGTGAGCGCTTCTGATATAAACCAGGAATTTGATACAAAAGTTAATTCAGATTTGGGTGTATCGCAAAAGGCGTATTATTCAAATCAAGCGGGCACGGGAATTTTAAATTCTGGCAGTATTCCTCCAAGGGCAAATAGTGCAACTACTTATACAATAACCTGGCAGGTTGGAAATGATTTTAACGATGTAAAAAACATAAAAGTTAAAGCTATTTTACCAAATCAGGTGAGTTTAACAGGCATAACATTTCCAAGCAGTCAGGCTTCTAGTCTTTCTTTTGATAACAGCAGCAGACAAGTTGTCTGGTCAGCCGGAGATCTTACTGCCGGAGGGCAAACGTCTTTGTCTTTTCAGGTGTCGTTAAATCCAACTTTTTCTCAGGTTGGAAGTTTGGCGCAACTTATTGGACAGGCAACTATTTTGGGAGATGACCAGTTCACCGGAGCAACAATACAGAGTTCGGCTCCATCAGTAAATACAAGTTTGCCTGATGATTCCACAAATTCCGGAGGCGGAATAGTTCAATAAATTTTCAATTTTCAATTCACAATTTTCAATCAATCTCTAATTTGATTTGCATTGACTTTAGCAACGGGGGGGGTACAATTAACTAATTTCTAATTTTTAATAATACGTATCAAAAATATTCAGCTGAAAATTTTTGGTATGTTTTGTTAAATAAATTTTCGCATGAAAATCAGATATCTTTTGGCAGTAGCCGTTTTGGCAACAGCGATTTTTGGCTTTGGCGGATTTGTCAAAGCGCAAACCGTTGATAACTCGGCGCTGATAGCTCAGCTTCAAACGCAGATAAACGCTTTGATTGCGCAGCTGCAAACTCTTTTGGTCCAGCAAAATACAGGCACAACAGGTACAGCCGCTCTTACGGTAACCAGTTCAACAACTGCTGTTTTGACCACTATAACAGTCTCTCCGGCCACAGTTTCAATTTTGAAAGGAGCCACTCAACAATTTACTGCTACGGGTTATGACCAAAACCGCAATGTGATGTCGCCTCAGCCAACATTTACTTGGACTTTGAGCAACAATCAATTCGCCACAATCAACTCAGCAACCGGAGTGGCCACCGGAACTTATCCCGGTTCAGTAACTGTCACTGCTGCCAGCGGATCAGTAACTGGTACAGCCGCTCTTACGGTAACCAGTTCAACAACTGCTGTTTTGACCACTATAACAGTCTCTCCGGCCACAGTTTCAATTTTGAAAGGAGCCACTCAACAATTTACTGCTACGGGTTATGACCAAAACCGCAATGTGATGTCGCCTCAGCCAACATTTACTTGGACTTTGAGCAACAATCAATTCGCCACAATCAACTCAGCAACCGGAGTGGCCACCGGAACTTATCCCGGTTCAGTAACTGTCACTGCTGCCAGCGGATCAGTAACTGGTACAGCCGCTCTTACGGTAACCAGTTCAACAACTGCTGTTTTGACCACTATAACAGTCTCTCCGGCCACAGTTTCAATTTTGAAAGGAGCCACTCAACAATTTACTGCTACGGGTTATGACCAAAACCGCAATGTGATGTCGCCTCAGCCAACATTTACTTGGACTTTGAGCAACAATCAATTCGCCACAATCAACTCAGCAACCGGAGTGGCCACCGGAACTTATCCCGGTTCAGTAACTGTCACTGCTGCCAGCGGATCAGTAACTGGTACAGCCGCTCTTACGGTAACCAGTTCAACAACTGCTGTTTTGACCACTATAACAGTCTCTCCGGCCACAGTTTCAATTTTGAAAGGAGCCACTCAACAATTTACTGCTACGGGTTATGACCAAAACCGCAATGTGATGTCGCCTCAGCCAACATTTACTTGGACTTTGGGCAACAATCAATTCGCCACAATCAACTCAGCAACCGGAGTGGCCACCGGAACTTATCCCGGTTCAGTAACTGTCACTGCTGCCAGCGGATCAGTAACTGGTACAGCCGCTCTTACGGTAACCAGTTCAACAACTGCTATTTCTGTAGCTCTTACATCGCCTGTCGGCGGAGAGTCATGGAAAATTGGAGAAACTCATAATATTACATGGACATCGGCCAATCTGCCGATAGGCGCAAATGTGTTTATTAACCTACGCGATTCCAGCGTTACCGGCACCGGTTCCACTCCAGATACTTACATTGGAAGCGCTCCGGCCAGTCAAGGATCTTATTCGTGGACTATTCCCAGTACAATTACGCCCAAAGATAACCAGTACAAGGTGTACATTATATATAATAATGGTCGCGGTACTTCTACTGATAATCTTGGCGGTTTCTTCAATATTGATGCGCCGGCTCCGGTCACCACAGCGTCTCTTGATGATATTGCAAGGCAGATTGCTTCGCTGGAAGATATCGTTTTGAATTTATTGAGCCAGTTGAAAAAATAGTTTTATCTTGGAAAAAGCAGGTCGGATACACCATTTGACCCGCTTTTGTCGTATAAAAGCATTGAATTTGCCGAGCCAAAGGGTTAATATAAAACAATTAACTTTTACAAGATAAAAAATATGGCAGAAAAAAATGACAAAATGGAAAAAATAATTTCGCTCTGCAAAAGACGCGGGTTTATTTTTCCCGGTTCTGAAATTTACGGTGGGCTGGCAAATTCCTGGGACTACGGACCGGTTGGTGTTGAGTTGAAAAATAATATCAAACAGGCTTGGTGGAAAAGATTTGTTCAGCAAAGAGATGATATGGTTGGCATTGATGCTTCGTTATTAATGAACCCGAAGGTTTGGGAAAACAGCGGGCACTTAGCAACTTTTACCGATCCGCTGGTTGAATGCAAAAAATGTCACGGACGTTATCGCGCCGATCAAATTGACGGCAAATGTCCAAATTGTGGCAGTAAAGATTTAACTGAGGCAAAACAATTTAATTTAATGTTGAAAACTTTTCTTGGCCCCGCAGAAGAAAAAGTAAACGAGGTGTATTTCAGGCCCGAAACCGCTCAGGCAATGTTTGTCGATTTTAAAAATGTGCTGGATACGACAAGAAGAAAATTGCCGTTTGGAATTGGACAGATCGGAAAAGCGTTCAGAAATGAAATAACTCCGGGAAACTTTATTTTCCGGACCCGCGAGTTTGAGCAAATGGAAATTGAATATTTTATTAAAGAATCAGAATGGCAGAATGTGTTTGAACATTGGCGAAAAGAAATGTGGAGCTGGATGACGGATGTCTTGGGATTAAAAAAAGAACATATTCACGAGTTGGCTGTTTCTAAAGATGAACTGGCGCATTACTCCAAAAAAACCATTGATTTTGAATACGATTATCCGTTTGGTAAGAAAGAGCTATATGGTTTGGCTTATCGTACAGATTTTGATTTGAAAAATCATTTTAAAGAAGAGCCGTATCAAGATTTGGAAACCGGCGAAAAATTATATCCTCACGTGATTGAGCCGACCTGGGGAGTGGATAGGTCGGTGCTGGCGGTGCTATGCGACGCTTATACCGAAGAGGCCGAACGAATTGTACTAAAAGTAAAACCAAGTTTGGCGCCGTATAAAGTTGCGGTGTTTCCATTGCTAAAAAATAAACCTGAACTGGTGGAGAAAGCAAAAGAAATTTATTATGCCTTGAAAAAAGATTTCACGGTTGCATTTGATGAGCGGGGAAACATCGGCAAGCGATATTACAGTCAGGACGAAATTGGAACTCCTTATTGCGTTACTGTTGATTTCGACACATTAAAAGACGACTCAGTAACCGTCCGCGACAGAGACACAATGAAACAGGAAAGAGTAAAGATCAACGAATTGAGTAATTTTTTGAGTAATAAATTAAATTAAAAAAATATGGCAATCAAAATAGAAAAACTTTTTTCTTCAAAAATACTTAATTATAAAGTTAATACACAAAAATACGGCTTAACTAATTATGTTAATTTGGATAATGCGGCTACTACTCCGCCCCTTTTATCTGTTCAGAAAGGAGTAGACGATTATTTAATAAGCTATGGTTCGGTCCACCGTGGAGCTGGAGCAAAATCTAAAATATCAACTGATATTTACGAAGATAGCAGAGAGGTAATTAAGGATTTTGTTAATGCTCCAAAAGATAATTATGTTATTTTTACAACCAATACAACCGAAGCAATAAACACCGCTGCTTACTTTTTTTCGTTTCTATCGGGCAAGGTTGCTGTTTCAGAAGTTGAGCATAGCTCATCTTGGCTCCCGTGGATAGAAACTGAGGGCATAAAAATGCTTGGTTCAAAACAAGTTTCTTTAAATGAAGTTGAGAATGAAAATCAAAAAATTCAAGAATTGGGACGGCAGCAGGTTCTGCAATATGATGTTAACGACGAATTTGAATTTAATCTTACGGACATTGAAAAAATACTCAAAGAAAACAAAATAAAAGTTGTAGTTTTAACTGCGGCTTCAAATATTACTGGTTATTGCCCAGATATAAAAGCCGTTGGCGAATTAGCTCACAAATACGGGGCATACTTTTTAGTGGACGCTTGCCAGTTTATCCAACATCATAAAATTGATATGCAAGATATGAATATTGATTTTCTTGTTGCTTCCGGACACAAATTTTATGCTCCATATGGCGACGGATTTTTAATCGGATCAAAAAGTTTCTTCGATGAATTCCTGCCATATCAAATTGGAGGTGGTAATTTACCCTATATTACACAAGAAGGCGAATTTTTACGCTTCAAGACGCAGTTAGCTCACGACCCTGGTACTCCTAATGCCGTTGGAGCTGTTGCTATGTCTATTGCTCTTAAAACATTAAAGAAAATAGGAATGGAAGAAATTGAGAAACATGACCAAGAACTTACATCTAAATTATTTGAATATCTTTCCAATAATCCAAAGGTTGAGGTCTATGTTTCCAAAAAACATTTAACAACTGTAGTCCCTTTTAATATAAAAGGAATGAAGGCGATTGAGGTCGCGGAAAAATTAAATAACACTTATGGAATCGGCGTAAGAGCTGGAAGCTTTTGTGTTTATGGTGTTGTTAGAAAATTATTGAATATTACTGACGAGACTGAAATTATTGAATCTGTGAAGACCGGAAGTACAGAAAAAGTTCCAGCGCTTGTTAGGGCATCAATAGGTTTATGTAATACAGAAAAAGATATAAAAAGATTTATTAATGCTATTAAAGAAATAACGAAATAGTTATGGATACAACAAACGTTAAATCGTCACAATTAAATTATGATAAATATACCTCCGATAAATACGATAAAGACATCGTTAATTCAATTCCTTTTCACAGAGAAATACATAACTTAATAATTGATTTTGTAAAAAGTAACTATAAATCAGAAGAAAGGCAAGAAGTTCTTGATCTAGGAGCTGGGACAGCTATCACGAGTCGATTGATAAAAGATGTTTTACCGAATGCTGATTTCGATTTGGTTGATTTTTCAAAGCAGATGTTAAGAGGGGCAAAGGAAAAAATGGGGTTTGAAAATGTAAAATACATTTTTGGTGATTATGCAAAAGTAAAATTTCTAAAAAAATACGATATTATTTTATCAGTTATTGGGCTTCATCATCAAAATAGTGCTGGAAAGAAAAAAAATTTTAAAAAAGCATATAGTTTATTAAGGCCTGGTGGAGTATTCATTTTTTCAGACCTCGTAACCTATAAAAATGAAAAAGAGGCAGCGCTAAATCAAGTTAAGCATTTTAAGCATCTTGTGGACAACACGGAAGACGATAAAACTCTTTCTGAATGGGCATATCACCATTTATATTTAAATGACTTGTCTCCGATAGAAGATCAGATTGAATGGTTAAAAGAAGCGGGTTTTAAAGTTGAGAATAGATTTTTAAAATTCAATACGGTATTATTAATTTGTAAAAAATAGTTATATGTATAAAAAAACTAGTTTAAAAAATGGGTTACGGGTTGTTACAGTTCCGGTTAAAAATGCCAGCAGCGTTACGGTGTTAATTTTGGTTGGCACCGGTTCAAAATATGAAGATAAAGATATTAACGGAATTTCTCATTTTTTGGAGCATATGTTTTTTAAGGGAACTAAAAAACGGCCCACAACTTTAAAAATTTCAGAAACACTGGATATGATTGGCGGTCAGTATAATGCCTTTACCTCAAAAGAAGTCACCGGATTTTGGGCTAAGGTTGATAAAAAAAATGTGGACGTTGCGCTGGATTGGATTTCAGATATATTTTTAAACTCAAAATTTGAGCAGCAAGAAATAGAAAGAGAAAGAGGAGTGGTTATAGAAGAATTGAACATGTATTTAGATACGCCAACTGCCTATGTGTCAGAACTGTTTGAAGATTTACTATACGGAGACCAACCCGCCGGCTGGAGAATTGTGGGAGAGAAAGAAAATATCTTAAGCTTTAATCAGGAAAAGGTGTTAAATTATTTCAAAAGTCATTATGCCAACCAAAATACGGTCATTTGTATTGCTGGCGACATAAAGACAAAGCCGACTGAAGAGAAAATAAAAAAGTATTTTGGAACCCTCAAAAGAAATGCTAATCCTGTGAAATTAGTCACCAAAGAAGTTCAGGAAAAGCCTGCAATATTAATGCATTATAAAAAAACCGATCAAACTCATTTTTGTTTAGGGGTCAGGGCTTATGATATGAACGATCCAAGAAGGTACGCGTTGGCGCTGATGTCTATTATTCTGGGCGGGAATATGAGTTCAAGGTTATTCATTTCGGTGAGAGAAAGAAACGGGTTGGGTTATTACATTCATACATCGGTTGATGCAACAACTGATACCGGATATCTGGTAACTCAAGCTGGAATTAAAAACGACAGTTTAGAGAAAGCTATTGGCTTGGTTTTAGCGGAATATAAATCTTTGCGCGACATAAAAATCAGCGCTAAAGAATTAAAAAAAGCAAAAGATTTTTTGCGGGGAAGCACATCTTTGTCAATGGATGCAACCGATGCCCAAACTTCTTTTTATGCCAGTCAGGAAGTAATGAATCAAAAAATGCAAACTCCTGAAGAAAAATTGAAAATGATTGATAAAGTCACTGTAAATGATATAAAAAAAGTAGCTGAAGATATATTCAAAAACGAAAAACTAAATTTGGCTGTTATCGGTCCGTTTGAAGAAAAGGAGAAAGAAAAATACCAACAATTGTTAAACATATAAGCAATGCAAGAGCAAACTTTGGATATCTCATGGGGAACTATAGCAAGAATTTTTATCGCCGGTTTTGTTTTGTATGTTCTTTTCTTGGTTAGAGATATTGTGATATGGTTCTTTTTTGCCTTGATGATTTCTATTTTGCTTGATCCGGCGATTAATTTTTTAAGAAAATTTAAAATCCCTAAAATTCTGGCCGTCGTATTGGTTTATCTTTCAATTTTCGGCATTATGGGTCTTTTGATATATCTTTCCGCCCCTATCTTTATAGTTGAAATAAACCAGTTCTCTAAAAGTATACCTGATTACTTCAATAAATTAAGCCCGGTGCTAAATGGTATGGGGATTAATATAGCGCGAAACTTTAACGACTTTGTTTCCGGGCTTGTATCGGCTCTTGATGACAGCTCGGTCAGCGTAGTAAATGCGGTTTCTGTTTTCTTCGGTGGTGTTTCTTCTGCGCTTTTTATCTTTACGATTGCCTTTTTTATATCTTTGGAAAGCGACGGAATAGAAAAAGCGCTGGTTCTTTTAACGCCTAAAAAATACGAAGAGAATATCGCTAAAATTTTTGAGAAAGCGCAATTTAAAGTTTCCGCTTGGTTCGGGGTGAGAATTATTGCCTGCATCTTTGTCGGGATTCTATCCTTCATTGCATTTCTTTTGATGGGCGTGAAGTTTGCCCTTATCTTTGCTCTGATTTCCGGCGCTCTGACTTTTATACCCTTTGTCGGACCAACTATTACGTCTGTATTACTTTTTGTCTTTGTAGGCGTTTCTGACTCCTGGCTTTCAGCATTATACATTATTATCATATTAACCATTATTCAAGAGATAGAAGCAAAAGCGCTGACTCCATTTCTGATGAAAAAAATTATATCTTTGCCGCCGGTGCTGGTGTTAATGTCTTTGTTGATCGGAGGAACTGTTTTCGGTTTTTTAGGCATGATTTTTTCGGTACCGGTGTTTGGCATTATATACGAATTTGTGAAAGAATTCCTGGAAAAAAAGAAAGAAGAAGCTTATTAGGTCTTTAGAATCACAACGCTGACAATCGCCGCTGCCACCTGAGTTGAGATTCTCCAAAAGTTGGAGATTTTTTTATTTTTTAGGAATTGCACAATGTTGCCATGAAAATAATTATGTACTGATAAAATTTTATTTGGGAAAAGATAATAAATGACTGTTAATCCATCCGGGATAATGGCAACCAGAGCATAGATATAAGAAATAGGATAATTGTCGGAAAATAAAAAAACAATAAATATGCCGATACAAAAGTCAAATAATACTTTAAGGCTGTTTAAAATACTTTTTTTCCAGTTATTGCCCTTCAACCCTTCTATGGAATCTTCAACACTATACATATACTCAACATGCGGGAAGAAGTCCAGTAAATAATGGCATAAAAAAGCGGCAATAATTGCCAGAGCTAAATTGTTCGTCAAAGAATATACTTTATACCCAACAGCTGCTCCAAATAACATATGAACTGATAAAATCATGGAAATTTTATTAAATTTTTGTTAAAATCAGTAATTAAAGTTAATAAACATATTATACCTTATGGCAAAAAAATTTTATATAACTACAACTCTTCCTTATGTGAACGCCGATCCGCATATCGGTTTTGCGCTGGAAATAGTTCAGGCGGATGTTATCGCCAGACACAAACGACAGATGGGGTTTGAAGTTTTTTTTAATACCGGAGTTGATGAACACGGGCTGAAAATTTTTAGGAAAGCTAAAGAAAGCAATATGGACCCGAAGGAGTATTGTGATATGTTCGCAGTAAAGTTCAATGATTTAAAAAATAAGCTTAATTTAACATATAATAATTTTATCAGAACAACGGATGAACACCACATAAAGGCTGCGCAAGATTTTTGGGAGCTTTGCCAAAAAAACGGGGATATTTATAAGAAAAATTATAAAATAAAATACTGCGTCGGCTGCGAGCTGGAAAAAACTGAATCGGAATTGAAAGACGGCAAATGCCCGATTCACCCAAACCTGGAATTGGAAATTATTGAGGAGGAAAACTATTTTTTCAAATATTCCGCATATCAGGAAAAGCTGTTAGATTTTTACAAAAAAAATCCTGAATTTGTACTGCCTACATCACGGCAAAATGAGATAGTCGAATTTACCAAACGCGGGTTGGAAGATTTCAGTATTTCAAGGTTAAAAGAAAAAATGCCGTGGGGAGTTGCTGTTCCAGGGGACGATAAACACGTAATGTACGTTTGGTTTGACGCGTTGGTAAACTATATTTCCTGTTTGGGCTGGCCGGAAGATAGCAGACAATTTTACAAATTTTGGCCCGGTATGCAAGTTGCAGGGAAAGACAATCTTCGCCAGCAATCCAGTATGTGGCAGGCAATGTTGATGTCGGCAAAACTTCCCAATTCAAAACAGATTTTTATTCATGGTTTTATAACCGTTAACGGACAAAAGATGTCCAAAAGTTTGGGTAATGTGGTAAACCCTTTTGACTTGGTGGAAAAATACGGAACTGATGCTGTAAGATATTATTTGTTGAGAGAAATTTCACCTACAGAAGACGGTGATTTTACTTATGAAAAATTTGAGCAAAGATATAATAGTGATTTGGCTGGTGGAGTTGGTAATTTAGTGGCCAGGGTTTTGGGAATTGCCAAATCTGAAATCCAAATCTCAAAATCCAAAATCCAAAATGAAAATTTAAAATTAAAAATAAAAGAAACTAAAAAGAACTATGAGTTAGCGATTGAAAGCTTTAAGTTTAATGAAGCGCTGATTTCTGTTTGGGAAATTATAAGTTTTTGTGATAGGTATATAAATGAAGAAAAGCTTTGGGAAACAAAAAACCCAGAGGTTATAAGCGACTTACTTTTTGCCATAAAAGAAATTAGCGACCTGCTTTTGCCGTTTATGCCGGAAACTTCAGAAAAAATTAAAGAGGCGATTGAAGTCAAAAAATCTGAGCCATTATTCCCAAGAGTGTTGACGCAATAGGAATATCTGCTATAATATAAATAGCACACTTCTTTCTTGAGCACTGGAGGTTCAAGGAGTTATTTCACACCTTCTATTTGAGAGGATTAACATGTTAGTATTGAGCCGCAAGAAAAACGAAAGTATTGTCATTAATAATGACATCATTGTGACTGTGGTGGAGATCCGTGGCGATAAAGTTCGCCTTGGAATCATCGCTCCCAAGGAAGTGCCTGTGCACCGACAGGAAGTATTTGAAGCCATCCATGGCAAGCCCGGTGCCGAACCGGCGCCGTCGACCATTGCCAAATCGGCATAATGTGAGCCACGTTGGCTCGCGCGCAGCGATTCGTCGCTGCGCTGTTTTTTTAGAAATAGAGTATAATTAAATAATGTACTTCATGATTTCAAGCCCCAAGGAATATTATGTATCAGGCTTTCATTGCGAAGTGATTCATTCGCTTTACTTATAAATCATATGATTATAGACACCCATTCACATCTACAATTTAAGGCGTTTGAAAAAGATTCAGATGAAGTGATAAAAAAGACTTTGTCTGATAATATTTGGATGATAAATGTGGGTACAAAATTTGAAACCAGCCGAAATGCCGTTGAAGTTGCCCAAAACTATCAGGAAGGAGTTTTTGCGGCAATAGGCCTTCACCCTATTTATGCCGGAGCTGAATTTATGAAAGTAAGAACCGATCCCGACGAAGGAGAATTTTTGATTAAAGAACAAGATTTTAATAAAGAAAAATATATAGCATTGGCGCAGTCAAAAAAGGTGGTGGCAGTTGGTGAGATTGGGTTGGACTATTATTACAAACCCAAAACCACGGCAAAGCTGGCGCAATTTAAAGAAAAGCAAAAGCAGGTATTTATTCAACAGCTGGATATGGCAAGGGAATTACATTTACCGGTGATTCTGCATTGCCGAATGGCACACGATGAAATAATTGAAATTTTGCAAAGCCGAAAAGAAAATAATGGCACAATTCATTGTTTCACAGGAACTTGGGAACAGGCGAAAAAGTATATGGATATGGGTTTTTATTTGGGCATTAATGGAATAGTTTTTAAATTTAATATTGATGAAGTTATAAAACAGGCTCCGTTTGATAAGTTACTGATTGAAACAGATTGTCCTTATTTAACTCCGCCAATGGCGCCGGATAAAAGAAATGAGCCGATTTTTACAACATACACCATTCAAAAAATTGCTGGCTTAAAGGGAATCAGTTTTGATGAAGTTTGCCAGAAAACCACCGAAAACGCCAGAAAGTTATTTAACATTTAATCATTTGACATATTTTAAAAGCGGTACGATACCGCTTTTTTTATTGTTGGAATGTGTTATTATTATAAAAATATGAAAAAGTATAATCCTCATAAAATTGAGAAGAAATGGCAGGCAAAGTGGTATAAATCCAATGTTTTTAAAGCTAAAGACGATGCAAAATCACCCAAATTTTATGTTTTAGTTGAGTTTCCTTACCCGTCCGGAGATGGGTTGCACGTCGGGCATTGCCGAAGCTATACTGCTTTAGATATTGTTGCCAGAAAAAAAAGAATGCAGGGACAGAATGTGTTATTCCCGATGGGCTGGGACGCGTTTGGATTGCCGACTGAAAACTATGCTATCAAAAAAGGAATTCAACCGGCGGTTGCTACAAAAAAGAACGTAGACAATTTTAAAAAACAAATGAAAAATTTGGGTTTTTCATTTGACTGGTCAAGAGAGATAAACACAACAGATCCGAAATACTATAAATGGACGCAATGGATTTTCATTAAATTATTTGAAAATGGTTTGGCCTATAAAGCCAAGATGGCGATTAACTGGTGTCCAAGTTGCAAGATTGGTTTGGCAAACGAAGAAGTGATTGATGGAAAATGTGAACGGTGCGGCACTCCGGTTGAAAAGAGGGAAAAAGAGCAGTGGATGATTAAAATCACAAAATATGCCGAACGTCTAATTGAAGATTTGAGCATGGTCAATTATCCGGAGCGCGTAAAAATCCAGCAAAAAGAATGGATAGGAAGATCTGAAGGGGCTTTGGTAAAATTTCCATTGGAAGGCGCCGAGGATCCAATTGAGGTTTTTACCACAAGAATAGATACAATATTTTCAGGAACATTTTTGATATTGGCGCCCGGACACATTTTTATAGATAGATATAAAAACAAGATAGAAAATTATGAGGAAGTTTTGGAGTATAGAAAACGGTCAAAAAATGTTTCTGATATCAACAGGGCGAAAGAAGGAAGAGAATTAACCGGCGTTGAACTGAAGGGAATTTTAGTCAGAAACCCTGCAACGGGAGAAGAAATTCCGGTGTGGGTTGCTGATTTTGTGCTGGAACAATATGGAACCGGCGCAGTATTCGCCGATGCCCACGACAAAAGAGACTTTGCTTTGGCAAAAAAATATGGGATTCCGTTGAGAACTTCCGTTATGCCGGCGGACGAAATCTTGGCGCATAAAGTAAAAAATCTGGAAGAGTGTTTTGAAAATGACGGAGTGTTGTATAACTCTTTGCAATTTGACGGATTGACCTCAAATCAGGCGCGCCCTCTGATTATTAAATGGTTAAGTGAAAAAGGATACGCTCAAAGCAAAATAAGCTATAAACTAAGAGACTGGATTTTTTCACGACAGCATTACTGGGGCGAACCGATTCCAATGATTTACTGCGAAAACTGCGCCAATTTAGGCAGGCAGGGGTGGCAGGCGGTACCTCAAGAGAATCTGCCCATTAAACTGCCAAAAGTAAAAAAGTATCAGCCGACTGATACAGGCGAGTCTCCGTTGTCGGCAATGACGAAATGGGTGAATATAAAATGTCCGAAGTGCGGCAAAGTTGCCAGAAGAGAAACTGATACCATGCCAAATTGGGCTGGTTCAAATTGGTATTATTTAAGGTACACTGATCCAAAAAACAGTAAAAAAATGGCTGATGATAAAATTTTGAAATACTGGATGCCGGTTGATTGGTATAACGGCGGCATGGAGCATACAACTCTGCATTTATTATACTCAAGATTTATTTTTAAATTTTTGTGGGATATCGGGGCGGTCCCAAAAGCTATTGGAAGTGAGCCGTATAAAAAAAGAACTTCGCACGGAATTATTCTGGGAGAAGGCGGAATTAAAATGTCAAAGTCAAAGGGAAACGTAGTAAACCCTGACGATGTGGTAAGGCAATATGGCGCCGATTCCTTGAGGATCTACGAAATGTTTATGGGTCCGTTTGAACAAATGATTCCGTGGGACGCAAAAGGAATTATCGGCTCAAGAAGATTTCTGGAAAAAATTTATATTTTAGCTCAGGGAAAATCTGATGCAAAAATCAGCGACATCGGATTGAAAACTTTATTAAATAAAACAGTCAAAAAAATATCAGAAGATATTGATCTGATGAAATTTAACACATCAATAAGCGCGCTGATGGAATTTGCCAATGCGTGGAATTCATCTGAGGCTGGACTGGATAAAAGAGATACCCAAAAATTCTTAACGATATTGTCTCCATTCGCCCCGCATTTGGCGGAAGAACTATGGAGCGTTTTGAAATATAAAAAGCTATGCAGTCAGCAAGATTGGCCTTCAGTTGATGAAAGTTTAATAAAAGAAGAAAAAGTATTAATGATCGTTTCTATTAACGGAAAAGTCAGAGATAAAATTGAGGTTAAAAGCGGTTTGAGTCAAAAACAAGCGGAACAATTAGTGCTGGAAAGTGAAAAAGTAAAAGCCTGGATTGACGGCAAGGAAATAAAAAAAATCATTTTTGTGCCTGACAAATTAATAAATATCGTTATATAGAAATTGCTTCGCAATTTATATATTTAATCAATCGGTTCGCATAGAAAAATGTGTTTTTCTATGCTTCCTCTTTCATAAATATGATTAAAAAGGTTGTGATAATGGCTGCCGGGCAAGGTACTCGTATGCTTGAGCTTACGAAAGACAGGCCAAAGCATATGATAGAAGTTCAAAATAAGCCATTTTTATTTTATCTTTTGGATAATCTGTTTTCAGCTGGATACAATGATATTATTCTGGTTTTAGGTTTTAAGGCGGAGCTGGTAGAATCTTTTGTAAAAAATTATACACCTCCTTCAGCTGGCAATTTTAAAATAGAATTCAAAGACCAATATAAAATATTAGGGCCTAAAGAAAAAGAATATGGAACTGCTTGTCCACTGAAATGTGTTAAGGGTTTAGTGAACGGCAATTTTTTGTATTTGAATGGTGATAATCTTTATTCTGTGGACGATTTAAAATCAATGAATATAGATGACGATTTTTGTTACATAGCAGGGTTAGAACACAATTATCCTGAAAAATATGGAGTTTTGATTGAAGACAGAGGGGATTTTCTGGAAAAGATTATTGAGAAGCCGAAACAATTTGAAGGAAATTTAATAAACGTGGGATTGTATAAATTTACTCCTGCAGTTTTTGAAAAACTTCCTTTAGTCCAAAAATCTCCAAGGGGTGAATACGAGATTACAGATGTTCTTTCTATGTTGGCGAAAGAAAAAAAAGTAAAAATTAAAAAAATAAAAGATTTTTGGATGGATTTTGGCAAACCGGAAGATGTTCAAAAATTTAGTGAATTTATAAAAAATGGAAGTTCTCAAAAAGTCGTCCGGGGCAATCAATAAGGCGGCGGCGGTATTAAAAAACGGCGGCGTTGTGATTTGTCCTACGGATACCGTATATGGATTTTTGGCGGATGCCACAAATAAAAAAGCCGTAGAAAAAATTTATAAAATAAAACGCAGGCCAAAGTTAAAACCTTTGCCTGTTTTTGTCAGTAATGTAACAATGGCAAAAGAGCTGGCGGAAATTAATGAACAGCAAACAAAAACTGCGCGAAAGTTTTGGCCCGGCAAATTTACATTTATTTTAAAGGTTCAAAAAAATATAGACCTCGGGGGTCTATCTAGCTTGGTGGAGGGGAGAGATGGGACAATCGCTCTTCGAATTCCAAAGTATAAATTTTTGAACAGTTTGCTTAAAAAAATAAACAGGCCGTTGGCGCAAACGTCGGTTAATATATCAAACAATCCGTCGCTGACAAACATAGAAGATATTATCAATCAATTCGGCAAAAATAAACTGGTGGATTTAATTATCGATGGCGGAAATCTGAAAAAATCTCAGCCCTCAAAAATAATCGATTTAACTTCAAAACACTTGACAAGGTTAAGATAATATAGTAAGAACAAGCTAAGCCGTAATTTCGCGGCGTGTTCTTTTAGGAGAAACAGCATGGAGAAAAAGCTCTACAAAAACTGGTCTGAGATCTGCAAGCTTGGTGATCATCTTCTGATTATCTTGTTGGCTACTTTGGACATGGCCAGTGAATACGCTGATCGTCTTGTGTTTGCTTTTCCGGAATGCTTTTCGGAGAAGCAGCAAAGCGGTCCGTATCCGATGTCGTACATTCGGAAACTTGCCCTGAAAAAAGGTGGCGGTAAAAATAGTGCCGATTTTCCACAGTCGTACGATATTGATTCTCAACTGAAAATGCCGTGCGTTCTACTCGCCTACGACGAGGAGTCGCTGGCGGAATATCCTGATCTGCTCGAGCTACGACCCGATAATATCAGTATGAATGTATCACAAGGAGATGTTGTCGAGTACGAAGGACGAAAGATGGTGGTTCTTGAAAATAACGAGAGCTGCCGAGAAATTGCTCTCGTTCCTGCTGAGCTGGTTGATGTGAATATCTGAAAATCGTTAGAACCCCTTCACTTCGGTGAAAGCGTCAAGGGTTCTTTTTTTTTGCAATAAAGTGGCATATAATAATCTAAACTCTTAAATCCTAAATCCTAAATCCTAAATCTTAAATCAAAATGCTATGAAACTTAAACAAAAAGATCCGCAAATTGCAAAGTTGATTGATTTGGAAACTGAACGGCAAAAAACCACACTGCAGATGATTGCTTCTGAAAATCATTGTTCACCGGCGGTGCGCGAGGCGCTTGGTTCTATTCTAACCGACAAATATGCTGAAGGTTACCCGGGAAAACGTTATTACGGCGGAAACCAATTTATAGATATGGTGGAAAGTTTGTGCCAGGAGCGGGCTAAAAAATTATTCAAAGTGGAACACGTCAATGTTCAGCCACATTCAGGATCTCCTGCTAATGCCGCGGTGTATATTGCCACTTGCAGTCCGGGAGACGCGGTTACGGGATTGGCGCTGGATATGGGCGGGCATTTAACCCACGGAACCAAAGTAAGTTTTGGCGGAAAGTTTTTTAAGTCAGTGCAATATGGCGTAGATGAAACAACACATTTGCTTAACTATGATGATATTGAAACACTTGTTAAAGAACATAAACCAAAATTAATGTGGGTGGGGGCTACGGCTTATCCAAGATTTTTTGACTGGGAAAGATTGGGGAAGATTGCAGACTCCGTTGGAGCATATTTAGCTGCCGATATTGCCCATATTGCCGGTTTGATTGCCGGAGGCGTTCATCCGAGCCCGGTGCCGTATGTGCATATTGTTACCACAACAACGCACAAAACCTTGCGCGGGCCAAGAGGCGGAATGATTATGATAACCAAAAAAGGAATTGAAAAAGACCCGGAGTTGCCTAAAAAAATTGATAAAGCGGTGTTTCCCGGACTTCAGGGCGGACCGCATGAAAACGCCATTGCCGCTATTGCCGTTTGCCTAAAAGAGGCATCGGCTCCGGCATTTAAAACTTACGCCAAGCAAGTTGTAAAAAATGCAAAAATATTGGCGGAAGAACTGAAAAAATATGGATTTACATTATTAAGCGGAGGCACAGATAATCACTTAATTTTGGTTGATTTAAGAAATAAAAATATTACCGGGGCGCAAGCTCAGGATTTGTTAGAAAGCGCGGGGATTAGCACTAATAGAAACTCCATTCCGTTTGACCCGACCGGTCCGTTTAAACCCTCGGGAATTAGGATAGGCACTGCGGCAACCACCACCAGAGGAATGAAAGAAAGTGAAATGAAAAAAATTGCCGGCTGGATAAATGAGGCTGTTTCAAATCCGGCGGGCGCCAAAAAAATCAGGGAAGAAATTAAAAAAATGTGCAAAAAATTTCCACTTCCAAAATGAATTTAGATCTGTATTTATTTAACTTTATCAATGGCTACGCTAAAAAATCCAAACTTCTGGATTTTTTAGGAATCTTCTTTGCTAAATATTTGGGTTACTTTTTGATTGTTTGGCTGTTTGTTTTTGCCTATATACAGCATAAAACAATGCAGATTTTTTTGGTGCCAATGATTGCCGGTGCCATTTCGATATTGGTCATTAACGGCATAGTATATTTTTTTTACGTCAGAAAAAGACCCGTTGAGTTAATCCCCGATAAAATGCTAATTAGCGAACCGGTCTCTCCGGCGTTTCCATCAGACCATACATCATTTTTCCTCGCTTTGTCATTTACACTGTTTTTGTATAGTTTCCCGCTGGCGATTATTTTTACGTTATTTAGTTTGCTGATCGCAGTTTCTAGGATATTCTGCGGAGTGCATTGGCCATCCGATATCCTTGGCGGAATTTGTTCTGCGTTTGCCTCATTCGCAATCGTGTATTTGGTCAGAATAATGTTATTTGTATAGGTAGACAAATAAGCGATATATTAAAAAACTCCGCGGATGCGGAGTTTTTTAATGCTACTGCGACTTTTTGTCTTTTGGATAAAATTTTATTGCCACATATGCGCCGACTGCGTTTCCTAATCCATAAATGACTATCAGCAAAATACTGTCTGACGGATTTAAATTGCTGATTATCCCGTATAAAATCAGCATATTTATTATCGTCAATGTAAAAGAGGCGATTGAAGTGGGCAGGGCTCTTTTCTCAGTAATTAGGCGGTAATAAATAGTGATGGCAATATCCTGTAAAACTCCCGCGCCAAAATAAGTTAAATAAATAAGAAAATTTTGCATAGTATTGTGCCCGAGGTGGGAGTTGAACCCACATGACATTGCTGTCGCGGGATTTTGAGTCCCGTGCGTCTGCCAATTCCGCCACCCGGGCCGATAAGCATCGTTCTTTATTAAACTATCATATTTTTTGGGTTATATCAAGATTCTTCCCAGGTGGCTTCAACAATTTTTTCGGGAAATTTTTGCGATAATCTAAGCAAATTCGGGCAGGAAATTTTATGTATGACTGCCGCTCGATGCCTGGTTAAGTATGCTTTTGACGAATCTCCCGGTTTTGGCAGACAACACTTTGCCACGTTGATCATCATTCCTTTTTGGCCGGCAAGATACAGTTGTCTTGGCTTTGCTTTTATGATTTTTGTTTTTTCCTCTTTCTTTCTTTTTCTTTCCTGGCGGTAAGTGCTTGCTTTCTTTGATATTTCAACTATCTTATTTTTAATGTATGAAGGGATTGAAAAAAACGACGACCTGACATTTTCAGTAGTCAGTTTTTTAATATGATTTTTGGCAAAATTGGTTTTTACAAACTTAAGCCAGTCTTGAGATGGCAATCTTTTTCTGTTGGTGACTATCTCTATTACGTCTCCGTTATTAAGCGGCTGGGATAGAGGGATTATCTTACCGCCAATCTTTGCGCTTTCACAATGATTGCCGACTTCTGAGTGTACTGCGTATGCAAAATCAACTGCTGTTGACCCTTTGGGTAAGTTGATTACATCACCCTTTGGAGTGAACGCAAAAATTTGGTTCTCAAAAAAGTTAATTTTCAGAGTTTTCCAAAAATCCGGTATCTCTTTTGTCCAGTTGAATTTTGCGCCTTCTTTTTTGAGATTAACTTTTTCCTTGTAAGACCAGTGGGCGCAGACCCCGTATTCCGCTTCTTTATTCATTTCATTGGTTCTTATCTGTATCTCTGAAACGATATCTTTTTCAAGGAAAACGGTGGTGTGCAGGGATTTATATCCATTTGGCTTCGGTCTGGCAATGTAGTCGTTTATCTCTCCTGAAATGGGTTTGAAATATTTATGTATTATGCCAAGGGTTTTGTAACAATCTGCCACGTTTTGCATAATGACTCTCAATGCAACTAGGTCATTAATTTTTTCAAAATTCATATCATGGACAATGAGTTTTTGATATGTGCTCCAATATGATTTCGCCCGATAATTGATATCCAGAAATTTTATTTTTTCATCATGCAGGATTCTTTTTAAGTGGGGGATAAATTTTTTAAGATATTCCCGTCTTTCATTGTATTCTTTTTTAATGTGTTCCTGTATCCATTTGAATTTCTCAGGGTGAAGGTGTGCAAAAGACAAATCTTCAAGTTTCACTTTTATTTCTCCCAGTCCCAGCCTGTTGGCTATCGGTACAAAAAGCTGCAGTGTTTCTGTAGCGTAAATGTCTTGCATCTCTTTGGGCAGTTTTTCTAAGCTGTTCATTCCGTCAATCCTGGCGGCAAGTTTTATTAAAATTACTCTTATGTCTCCGGCTATGGCAAGAAACATTCTTCTGATATTTTCAATTTTTTCTTCTGTTGGAACTTTTTCCTGTCTTACATCAATTGCAATAGAATAGTATATTTTATTCAATGTTGATGACTTTTCTGCCAATATTGCAACGTCATCCCCAAATTTTTCCTCAATTTTTTCCAGTCTTTCTTTCTGTTCGCTTGGATCTTGGGTATTTATCGTATTGTATAAAAAAGCTGCAGCGATAGTTTTTTGGTCTACACCCATATCGTGCAATATAACAGCTGTTCTGGTCGCGTGTTCCAAATAGTTTTCGCCGGAAAGCCACTTTGCACTTTGATAAGATTCTTTCGCGAACTCAAAAACATCCTCAATAAATTTTGGATTTTTGCTGTTTTTAATTAACCGTTGAATACTTTCTGACATTGTCTATATAGGACTAGTCTTTTTTATATTCGCAATCCTTATTAGAACATTTAATTTGTCCTTTTTTTGTTTCAACAAGAATTGATTCGCAGGTTGGACAAAATTCATTGACGGGTTTATCCCAAGTGGCAAAATCGCATTTGGGATAATTATCGCATCCGTAAAATATCTTTCCGCGCTTGCTTCTTTTGGCAGACAGCTTTCCTGTCTTACATTTTGGGCAGGCAATATCAATCGCATTTTGCTGTGCCACCAATGATTCCGTATGTTTGCACTCAGGAAATCCGGTACAAGCATAAAATCTGCCGAACCGTCCCATTTTGTCTACCATTGGCTTCCCGCACTTCGGGCAGATCTTATCCGTTTTAATATCCAGATTTTCTTTGGGCACATCTTCGTATTTTTCTTTCAGGTTTTTAGCGAATGGTCCGTAAAAATCCTTGCAGGTTTTTTGCCAGGTGTCTTTGCCTTCGGCGATTTCATCCAGTTCTTTTTCCAATTTGGCGGTAAAATCAATATCAACAATTTGCGGAAAATTTTCCACTAAAATATCATTTACGATGAAACCCATTTCGGTCGGGATAAAGCGCCGTTGATCGTCTTTGGCGATGTAATTTCTTTCTTGAATAGTGGCGAGTGTCGGCGCATAGGTTGAAGGTCTGCCGATGCCGTGTTTTTCAAGCGCTTTAATTAATGTGGCTTCGTTAAATCTTGCCGGAGGTTCAGTGAAATGCTGGCTTGGGTTTATTTCTGATAAGTTCAAGATTTCAGCTTCTTTTAAAATTGGCATTTCAGTTTCGGTAAATTTGACCGGGTAAACTTTCAAAAATCCGTCAAATTTTAAGATTTGTCCGGTTGCTCCAAAGCCATATTTGTTTGCCGTGATTTCTATAGAGGTTGAATCAAATTGCGCCGGCGCCATTTGGCTGGCAATAAATCTTTGCCAAATTAAAGTGTAAAGTTTTATTCTTGCGCCATCTAGCTGGTCTTTGATTGATTCAGGGGTTCGTTCGGCATAAGTTGGCCTGATGGCTTCGTGAGCTTCTTGCGCACCTTTGCCGGCCTTATATTTTTTTTGCAAAGAGTAATTATTTCCGAAAGATTCGGTGATAAATGTCTGCGCGGCGGCCAAAGACATTTCAGAAAGATTTAAAGAATCGGTTCTATGATAAGTTATATGTCCTTCTTCATATAATTTTTGAGCTAGCGACATAGTCATCTTGGCGGGGAAGTGAAATTTTTGCCAGGCGGCCTGTTGCAATGTGCTAGTGGTGAACGGCGCCAAAGGGTTTTTCTTGGTTTCTTTTATTTCTATTTTTTCTATTTTGTATTCGGCGCTTTCTAGATCTTTTAAAATTTTGTCAGCCCTCTTTTTATTTTTTATTTCCAGTTTTTCCACTGGCTTGCCGTTCTCTTTGTTTAAAAAAGCTGAAAACTGTTTGGAATCTTTATTAAATATTGCTTCGATTTCCCAGTATTCTTCAGGAACGAAAGCTTTGATTTCTCTTTCTTTCTCAACTACTAATCTTACGGCAACAGATTGCACTCTGCCGGCAGAAAGTCCTTTGGAAACTTTTTTCCATAAAAACGGCGACAGTTTATATCCCACAATTCTGTCTAATACTCTTCGGGCTTGCTGAGCGTCAACTAATTTCATATCAATATGCCCCGGGTTTTTTAGCGCGTGTTCAATAGCGGTTTTGGTGATTTCATGGAAAACAATTCTTTTTGGGTCTTTAAGTTTTAGAGCTTCTTGCAAATGCCAGGCGATTGACTCTCCTTCACGGTCTTGGTCAGTCGCCAGTATGGTTTCATCTGCCGCCTTAGACTCTTTTTTTAGAAGAGAAACAGTTTTTTTTGCCTTGGTCGGAATAATATATTTTGGCTCAAAATTTTTATCAACGTCAACGCCAAGTTCCGTTTTCGGCAAATCCCGTACGTGTCCATAAGACGCTACAACCTTATAATCTTTACCTAGAAAGCGGCTTATCGTCTTTGATTTAGTTGGACTCTCTACGATAATTAATTGCATAACGATTTTTTCTTTTTTTAATTTTAATTTCTAAACTTTTTCTAAATAGCTTGAATTTTCTCTCCAAGTATAGCTCTGAATTTTTGTAAAGATAATTTATAAGAATTTTAGCAGAACTTGCTCGGTAGGCGATATGAAAAATAAATTGGATCTTTCTCGTTTTTGCGATTTTTGAATAGATCTGGAATTTAGAGAAAAAATGATTTTGTAAAAAAGAAACAGTATTTTTTCCTCCACAAACGCTTAGTGTTGGATAGCCATGTTTTTTATCAAAACTTATACTTCCGTCTCCATCAATTATCCCACGGATAAAATCTCGGATATATATTTTGGGAACGTTCGGTATATTCTCGCGTAAGCTTTTTCTATATTTAATCCCTAATTTTTTTAGGTCGTTAACAATTGTTTGGTTTGTTATGCAAAAATGGTTTGCGTTTTTGCATAAAGATATTTTATGCTCTGACGAAAGCTCCTTTTTTATTTTTTCTAAAACGTCAGTGTCTCTTTTTTGCACTCCAAATTTTAGAGCATCGCTATATCCTTTGTACGTCCCTTCTATGATGCAGCCGTCAGCTAAGGTGAAGCCGAGAATATAGGCCATATTGGCAGACCACTTTTTGAAATAATCCTCGTTCACATTCAGTCGTGAATAATTTCTGTTTTGCCTTAACCCCAATCGTTCGCCTTGGGCCCAGATAGCAGTTTTTGACCTTCTGGGCAGGAGTTTTTGGAGTTTTTCGACGCGAATGTTGTAGAAATATTTTTGCAGTATTCTGTTTTCTCCTGGTTGCCACAATTTTGCTGACGGGAGACTTAAACTTAGCGCCTTAGCTACTATGGTGTCTTTTGTTCTTCTTGGAAACATTTTTGCCAAATCTTTGACGCGCGTTACCGGGTAAAATTTTTTCAGGAGAAAGATCTCTTTTTTTGACCAATGCTTAATCATTAATCAATTATATCATTAAGTGGGGCTTTCTACAATAACTAAATTCATAATTTTTATTTATTTTCTTCTGGCCACACTTGCTTTATGATTCTTTGAGCCATTAGTGTTGAATCTTCTCTACTTTTTTCTATATTTTCCCTATTCTCTTGGTCTAATCCTGAAACTGGAGAGTATGGTCTTTTAGTCTTCACTCCGCTCATTTTCTTTAGTCCTTTTAAGACGATATCTGGTTCATCTCCTAATTTTCCAACAAAAATCTGGGAATCTGATGGCAGTGGATTGGGGAAACGTTCATCTTTTAGATAGTCATCTAATCTATCGTGTGAAGTGAAAACTACTGCGTAATCAAATTCATTCATTGATTTCTTAAAAGTGCGTGCTATGTTTTTCAATGTAAATCCGTCGGAAACGAATTCTGTAATTATTAGTACCTTCTTATGGCCAAAGTTTAATTTTTTGATATAATCCCTAGCCCTTTGTATTTCTTCAGCTTCTTGGAAAAGTCTACCAGCAGCTAAAAAATATATTTTAATATCGTCGTCCGTTTCTTTCGGTTCTGGTCCTCTTTCTTTCAATATCTTACCCAAAACTAAAGTTGGTATTCTGCCTTTAGCATCGTCTCCCAATAAAACACCGTAATCTCCTTGTTCAATTTTATCTTTCAGCTGTGTCACCAAAGAAGTCATTGCCACCTCAAGATCATTCATGAGTTCAAAATTATATTCTTGTTTTTCGGTTTCTTGAATTTCTGGTTCCTGTTCCGGTTGTGATGGTGTTTCGCTCATAGTTTTAAAAATTAATTAATTTAAAATTGATTGAAAATTAGGAATTGAAAATTGGAAATTACGCTATGGAATAAGTATTCCCGCCCAGATTTCGTATCTTACCCGAAATCTCCATTAAGGCAAGCGTTGTCATAATAGTAGAAGCATTCAAACTTGTCTTTTCTATTATCTTATCAATATATAAAGCTTCTTCTTTGAGCATGTCTAAAATAACGCTTTCTGTTTCGTTCTCTGCGTATGAAATTTTATTACTTTTAGACTCTTTAAATAGTTTTTCAATTTTTAATTCTTTCAAAATATCATTTACATTTTCTGTAAGAGTCGCGCCATTTTTGATAAGGTAATTCGTTCCTTTGGCATTTAAGGTAAAAATTTGTCCTGGCACGGCAAATAATTTTTTGCCTTGTTCTTTGGCGTATCGAGCGGTGATTAATGACCCCGATCTTTCTTTGGCTTCAACTACTAATACTCCTAACGACAATGCCGAAACAACTCTATTTCTTTGGCGAAAATTATTTGGATAACCCGGAGTTCCGGGCGGAAATTCCGAAATTAAGCATCCTCCTTGTTCAACTATTTTTCTTGATAACTGTAAATTTTCTTGAGGATAAATACTTTCTTCGTCCAATCCCGTACCCAGTATGGCAATTGTGCGTTTATTTTTTTCAACGCAGGTTCTGTGGGCGAATGTGTCAATTCCTGGTGCCATTCCTGAAACAATAGTTAATCCTGTGTCGGCAAGCTCTCCTGTTATTTGAATTGCGACTTGCTGGCCATATGGTGATGGGCGACGAGTGCCGACAACTGCAAAACAATTTTCTTTTTTGTCTGGCAAAATTCCCCGATAATATAAAATTTCCGGCGCATCGGAAATTTGTTTCAAAAGTTCTGGATAATCTTCATCTGTGATTTTAATGCTTTTTATCGCGTTCATTTATAAATCATAACATAATTCTTGAAAAATAATAAATTTCGGGTAGGATGTAGGCATCGCCCGTTCTTTCCTAGTCCACTTTAATAAGGAGTTTTAAATGGCCGGTAAATCTATTATTGTTAATGAACTCGGAGACATTATAATCGTGTCTCATGTATCTTCTAAAGAAGATGATGAGCTATTCTCTCAAAGTTCTCCGACACATTATTGCGGCTGCCAAATAAAAATAATTGAAGTCCCGGGTGATTATCATATTCTCGTATGCGAGAGATGTCTTTTTAGGATGCGTGTGCACAAAGAAGTAAAAACCTGCGGGCAGTTTCGCCAGTGGTGTGATAATGGAATGCGCCGCAGGAGCGCAGAAAGAACGGAATTGCGCTTTGCTATGGAAAGTCGCGCGTGTTAAGACTGTGTGACTGAAAAATCTAAGCCGGCGGTTTGCTTACTGCCGGTTTTTTATTGCTGAATATTTGTATTAACCCTGGATTTTTCTACCGCATCAGCCAAAAGCTGGCAGTATAAATTCAAGCCAATTTTATTAATGCTACCGGACTGTTCTTTCCCTAAAATGTTTCCGGCGCCGCGAAGCTCCAAGTCTTTTATGGCAATGTGGTATCCGGCTCCCAATTCTGTGGCCTCGCTTAATGCCTTTAATCGTTCTTTCGCCAATGGAGGTAATTTTTTCGGATAAAATAGATACGCGTAACTTTCTATAAATGACCTGCCGACTCGGCCTCTGATTTGGTATGCTTGAGCAAGTCCAAGTCGCGAAGCGTCTTCTATTATAATGGTATTTACTTTGGGCAAATCGATTCCGTTTTCTATAATCGTTGTAGCCACTAAAGTATTGGTAATTCCTTTTTGAAAATCATCCATAACTTTCATTATGTGTTTTTCATCCATCCGGCCGTGAATAGAAGAAATTTTTGCTTCGGGTAGAAACTTTTGCAGCTTTTCTTTTGTTTTATCCATTGTTTCAACTCGGTTGTGCAAAAAATATACCTGTCCGCCGCGTGCCAGTTCAAACTCCACAGCTTTTTTCAGGATATTTTTATTGTAGGGTAAAATATGCGTTTTGATGGCAGTTCTGCCCTTGGGCGGTGTTTGAATTAGGCTGATATTTTTAAACGACGAAAGCGCCAGGTAAATGGTGCGGGGAATTGGAGTTGCCGATAAGCTTAAAATATCCAACGAGGGATTTTTTTGCCTTAGCTTTTCTTTTTGTTTTACGCCAAACCGCTGTTCATCATCAATAATTAACAGCTGCAGATTTTTAAATTCAATGTCATTTGATAAAATTCTGTGCGTGCCGATCAAAATATCAACAGTTCCTTTTTTAACTTCTTCAATTATTTTTTTCTGTTCGGCTTTTGTTTGAAGGCGGCTAAGCAAAGCAATTTTAAACGGCAGATTTTCAAATCGCTTTTTAAAATTTTGAAAATGCTGGCTGGCCAAAATAGTGGTGGGGCAGATGACGGCGGTTTGACGGTTATTAACTCCCGCTAAGAATGCGGTTCGTATGGCAATTTCTGTTTTGCCAAAACCAACGTCGCCGCAGACAATCCTGTCCATTGGCTTATCAATTTCCAGGTCCTTTTTGATATCTGACAAGGCTTGTAACTGGTCCGGAGTTTCTTGGAATAAGAACCCCGATTGCAGTTCTTTCTCCAAATCTTCATCATTAATATACGGCGCTCTTACGGTAATTTCTTTCTGGCTATATAACGCCAGCAATTCTTTCGCCAGCTTTTCAACATCTTCTTTAATTTTCCTTTTTGTATTTTGCCACAAGGCCGAACCCAGCCTTGAAACTACGGGATTTGAAAACCCTACATATCGTGAGAACTTCCGCTCCAATCCCATCGGTACAAACAGCCGGTCATTTTGGGCGTATTCCAAAACATAAAACTCTGAAATTTTATTTTTTAACGCAGGGTTTGTTTTAAAGTCGGGGTTTTTGATTTCCACTTTTTCTATTCCGATGAATTTGGCTACTCCGTGGTCTAGGTGCACTAAATAATCTCCTGGTTTTAAATTTTTTAAATCAGAAAATAATTTTTGCGATTTTAATTTTTTATTTAGTAATTCCTTTGATTTGTCTTCGTCTTCTATTTTTATGTCCAGCAATTCTATATTTTCAATTTTGTTTCCAAAAAAATCCAAACGCACGGCATTTTTCATATTTATGGGAAAAATTTCTATCACTCCGCCTTTTTGTGAAAATTCGCCGGGATCGGAAACCTTAAAAACTCTTTCGTATCCCATCTCGTCCATTTTTCTTAAAAACTCTGAGAACTGTATTGTCTCATTTTTTTTAAAAAATATAGTATTATCTTTGAAAAATGATTGGGTTTTAGCTGAGTTTAAAATTTCTTCCAGATTTTCTTGAAACCAAAAAACCTGCTTTTCCAAAAAGTAGGGGGTGATGCTTGCGATTAATAATTGGTCAAGATTATCGGTTATATTCATTCATTGCTTTTTCTATGCCTTCGCTGATTAACAGATACATGGCGCTTGCCGCCTTTTCAATGGTTTGGTTTAAAATTTCCTGTTCTTCTTTGGTAAATTTTTTAATGACAAATTTTTCAACGGCGGTTGGTTTTCCTTTTTCCGGACAAATGCCAATTTTCAATTGAATAAAGTGATTGTTTCCCAGTGCGTTGATGATTGAGTCTACTCCTTTATGTCCGCCAGCTCCGCTATCTTTTGAGATTTTTATTTTTCCCAATGGCAAATCAATATCATCGCGCACTACAACTAAGTCTTTTGCTTCTAAATTATGGTCTTTAATTATTCTGCCAACGGCGCGGCCGGATTCGTTCATAAATGTTTGGGGTTTTACCAAAAAAACTTCGCTATTTTCAGAAATCAGCGAATCATATTTTTTTGATAATTCAAAGTCAGGGAAACCATTCTTTACAGCAAAAAAATCAACTGCCATAAAACCTGCGTTGTGCCTGGTGCGTTTAAATTTTTCTCCTGGATTCCCCAATCCTATTATTACTATCATATTAACAGTATACATCATTGACACAAATTTTTAAAGGTATATATTAAAAAGTGGTTAGTTGTTCTTTTTTTATTTTAAAAACAGAAAGGAGGGAACGTTTATAGGGGCTCGAATAGAGAAGGCAACGGTGATACCGAAGAGGCAAAGGTGTCTTGAAAATCCGACAATTTCTTAAGTGAAAAGGAAAAGGATTATGTCGCGTCATCGTAAGTTGTTTCTGGATACCGTTCATGGGAATCTATCTATCGACCAGGAGAGGTTCCTGGGCAGATTTATGGACGACCACGAGAGCCAGAAGCTGAACGAAGATCTCTTTGAGGAGGCGCATCAAGCCTTGCGAGGTTATTCCGTCAGCAGGCTGGTGACACGGGGATCAGTTGCTAGGTTCTGCCGCTCCTATCGGCGCCATTCCGCAGATGTGATGGTTTGACGGCGTGGTTTCTTTCTGTTTCTTTCCCAATGGGTCGTAGTGCATGTTGCTACGGCCCAGTTTTTTTAAAAATATTGCATTATTCCGCTAAGGGGTTGACAACGTATTTTATAAATATATACTGTTAATTAGCACCTCTCCATTGCAGTCGCAGGAACAGAGAAGGGGCAGTTGTGTCGTTTCCGCAAGTTTCTCTTCTTGGACGAAAGGGTTACTATGTCGAAGGAAGTTTCGTACACGGGTATTTGTCTGGCTTTCCGAGAGTGGGCCAAAAGAAAGGGGGCTAGCTACTTCAATGCTGGAAACCCCATTGACCATGCTCGGTCATTTCAGAAAGACACTGACCTGGAGATCTTGCCGTGTGTAGCCCACCGGCTGATTGCCCGCCTGGTGAGAAGTAGCCGTGTAAACGAAAACAAGACAGAGGATGCAGGTTTTTATAACCTGCATCCGAGCTTGCGTGGTCGCGTACAATTTTGCTAAGCGGAAATCTCCGCTGGCACTTCATCAATTCTCCGCGGCTTCAATACATCCGCTCGCAAAGGGTCGTTGCTTCAATCGAAGCCACGACCCTTATCTTTTTTATACGGCAGAAATGGCACTTGCAATTAGGTAAAAAGTATGATAAAACAGTATATATGACAGATAATCAAAACATTACACCGGAAGTGAAAAATATTCCGAATAACGAAAAGCAAGAAGGTAAGATTAAAAAATATTTTTTAATTGCCTGGGAATTTATTAAAATTATCGTTATTGCGCTGATTATTGTAATACCTATCAGGTATTTTATTTTTCAGCCGTTTATTGTCAAAGGAGATTCAATGATTCCCAATTTCCATGATGGAGATTATTTGATTGTTGATGAGATTTCTTATAAATTTAGAGGTATTCAACGAGGAGATGTGATTGTTTTAAAATATCCATTAGATACCACTCAAAGATTTATCAAAAGAGTTATCGGTTTGCCGGGAGAAACGGTTGATATCAATAACGGAAAAGTTAGTATTACAAAAGACGGTAAAGTGTTAAACCTTAATGAAACATATTTGCCAAAAAATTTGGCAACACAAGGGAGTATCCATATCACATTGCCGGCAAATAAGTATTTTGTGATGGGAGATAATAGGCAATTTTCTTATGATTCAAGAATGTGGGGAATTTTGCCCGGAGAAGATATTATCGGTAGAGCATTAATCAGGGTGTTTCCTATAACGGATACAGCATATATTAGTGAGCCAAGTTACTAAATTAGCTTTAAGCTTTTAGGTGTTAGCTTTTAGAACGACTTACTAAAACCTAAAAGCTATAACCTAAAACCTAAAAAAATGGCGACAAAAACAAAATTACAAACATTAAGCGGGATGCACGACATATTGCCTCAAGACCAGGCGTATGTTAAAAAGATTCAAAAATCGGTTGAAAACATTGCTAACTATTACAGTTTTCAAAGAATTGATGTGCCTATTTTGGAATTTGCCGAAGTGTTTATTAAGGGCACAGGGCAATCCACCGATATTGTTGAAAAAGAAATGTATACCTTCAGAACCAAGGGAGGCGACATGGTTTCATTGCGCCCTGAATTTACTGCCGGTATTGTCAGAAGCTATATAGAACACGGAATGTATAACTTGCCTCAGCCGGTAAAATTGTGGACTGTCGGGCCGTTATTTAGACACGAGAGATCTCAGGCCGGCAGATATAGGCAGTTTAATCAGTTTAATTTTGAGGCGCTGGGAGATAAAAGTCCGTCAATTGACGGGCAGATTATCCAGATGAGTTATGATATTTTGAAAGACTTGGGTTTTAAAAATATTAACATTGAAGTAAACAGCATTGGAGATTCTGAATGCAGGCCGTATTTTAAAAAAATATTGGCAAGCTATTTTAAGTCAAATAAATCAGCATTGTGCTTGGATTGCCAAAGAAGACTGAAAGAAAATCCGTTAAGAATTTTAGACTGCAAAGATGAAAAGTGCCAGAGAGTAAAAGCCGGCGCTCCGCAAATTATTGATCATTTATGTGAAGCCTGCCATGCTCACTTTAAACAGGTGCTGGAGTTCCTAGATGAACTGGAATTGCCTTACACATTAAATCCTTATTTGGTCAGGGGTTTTGATTATTATACAAAAACCGTATTTGAAATTGTGGAAAAAACCGAAGACGGCGAAAGTCAGGGTTCATTGGTTGGCGGGGGCAGATATGACGGCCTGGTAAAATTATTGGGAGGCAGAGATACTCCGGCATTTGGAGCCGCCGGTGGAATTGAACGCATTATGAATGTAATGAAAGCTAAGGATATAAAAAATAACGTAAAACCGGAAAAAATTTCATTTGCCAATGTCAAGAGAAAAAAAACAGGTTCCACCGCAGATATTTTTAGCTCAGCTTGGACAGTTGGCAAAAAGAAAAAGCATGAAACTATTTGAGGAATTCCGAGATGCTAAAATTCCGGTGGCAGAATCATTTTCAAAAGATTCGTTGCGGGCTCAGCTAAAAGCCGCTGATAAAATGGGAATACAATGGGTGTTAATTTTTGGACAAAAGGAGGCGCTTGAAGATTTTATCACTTTGCGCGATATGGAAACCGGAGTTCAAAAAGAAATACCACTGGACAAGGTCGTAGAAGAAATGAGGACTAAAATTAAATAATTAGGTGTTAGCTTCTAGGTGTTAGCTCTTAGTAGTTGCTATAACCTAAAACCTATAAGCTATAAGCTGAAAATAATGTTAGAAGTAAGAAAAAAAGACAGGGAAAGCTCTCAAAATTTGGTTCAGCGTTTTACTAAAACTGTCAGGCAATCTGGGGTTCTGCTTGAAGTCAGATCCAAGCAGTTTAAAAAGAGGGCAAAGTCAATTTTAGTGAAGAAAAGATCGGCTTTAAGAAGAGTTGAGATGAAAGCCGCTAAAATAATTGCCGAAAAATTGGCAAAACCAAAATAGATATAGTTGTTATTGGAAAACCCGCCTTCTGGCGGGTTTTCGATTAAATGATGGAATTGGCTAAGTTTACATAGTATAATAAATCAATGTATTAATTATAAAAAATAAAATGTTAAAACAAAAAATACAAAGTGATACTACCGATGCGTTAAAGCGAGGCAATCAAGAAGTTTTGGGCGTCTTGCGCATGGCGATTTCGGCAATCAATTCAAAGGAAAAAGAAAAGAGGTACAAGGTTTCAAAGGAAAATCCTGGAATAAAGGATGAAGAGTTAGTAAAAAATTCGACATTAAGCGATGAAGAAGTGATTGGTGTTTTATCTTCTGAAGTTAAAAAAAGAAGAGATGCGATTGTGTTATATGAAAAAGGCAACCGTCCGGAGCTGGCGGAAAATGAAAAAAAAGAAATTACTGTTTTGCAAAAATATTTGCCCGAGCAATTATCGGGCGAAGAATTGAAAAAAATAATCCAAGAATCAATTGCAAAAACTGGAGCCAAAGAAATAAAAGATATGGGAAAAGTTATGGCGGACGTTGCGCCAAAAGTAAAAGGAAAGGCCGAAGGTTCAGAAATAAGTAGAATCGTAAAAGAGCTATTAAATAAATAATCAGATCTATGGATTATTATGCTTCAGTGTTAAAAAAATACGCTACATTTAGTGGAAGAGCAACCAGAGAAGAGTTTTGGACATGGTATGTTGCCAATTTAATAATAAACCTTGTGCTGGCTGCGCCATTGTTGGCACCGGTTCTTAGCCTTATGATTAGGGGAGATATGGGGATATTTAGTTTTATTGAGTCTTACTCTTCTTTTTCAATACCTTTATTAGTGCTATATAACCTGTTTATAATTTTGCCGTCGATTTCTGTGATGGTTCGAAGGCTTCACGATACCGGTCGTAGCGGAGGATGGGTTTTCATTAACTTCGTTCCATATATTGGCGGATTGATACTTTTGATTCTTTTAACGTATGGCAGCTATCCTGGAGAAAATAAATATGGTCCAAATCCTAGGGGAGTAAACAATAATTCCGGGCCATCGCATGGGATTGTCTAATATATTAATCTTTAAAAAATATAATTAATTTAATAAATACTATGATAGATTTTGCAAGATTGAAAAAGTTTTTTATCTGGGATTTTATAGGGAGTTTTATTGTGGCGGCATTAGTTGCTGTAGTTAATGTTCTCGTCGGTCATTCTACAGAAATTACTGTAAGAATTTACGAGACGCTTTTTATGGTTGTGTTGCATTCGCTCGTGAGCTTGGCATTCATTTGGGATGATTCTAAGCATAATACGTTTACTAAATTTTCGCTTTTTATAAATACCATATTTTTGCTTATTGTAGCGAGTTTTATAGCTTCTTTATTTGGTATTTGGAAAATTTTCCCAATCGAAACCATCGGACATATCTATGGAACATTTTTCTATATCGGCTTTGCGGCGCTTCATTTGGATATTTTGACCAAAGCTTTGGGCAAGAAAAATTATATGGATATAGTTATTTACATCAATGGTGCATTCATAGGTATAGTGGTTATAATGTTGCAACCTACTTTTTATATTGGCAATGCAACGACAGTATTAGGAGAAATGTATTATAGATTTTTAGCGGCAGCCGGGATAATTGATGGTACTTTAAGCATATTAACTATTATTTTCTATAAACTTTATTTGCATGAACACCCTGAGGTACAAGATGTTTTGCAAGATAATGTTGCTTTAAGAGAAGGGCAGTCGCCAAGAGAAGGGCTGAGTATCTGGGTTTGGATATTGCTGATTATTCTATTTTTCTATATGCTGGGAATGGTAAGTCGTTTATTTAGAGGGGGATATTAGTATAAATGACGATAATAAAACAAAACACTGTTCCAATACGTGGAACAGTGTTTTGTTTTATTATGGTAATTAGTGTAAAATAGACAAATAAATCAACAATGATCGAGATAAATAATCTTACCAATTTTGCTGTGGATAAAAAGTTTTTCACAGGGGTTGCAAAAAAAGTATTAAAAGGCGAAAATAGAGTAACGGAAAATATATCTATCGCTTTTGTCAGTCCTGAAGAAATTCACGGGCTAAATAAAAAATATAGAAAAAAGGATAAGCCCACAGATGTCCTCAGTTTTGAAAAAGTTTCTGACTTTAAAGATGAGTTGGCAGAGATTATTATCTGCCCCTGGGTAGTAAGAGATAATGCAAAAGAATCAAAGCTGACCCTAAAAAAAGAATTGGCAAAGACGCTAATTCATGGGCTATTGCATGTACTGGGATACGACCACGAAATTTCCAAAGCGGAAGAAGATAGGATGATTGAAAAACAGGATTATTATTTTTCGAAAATCTGAAGTTTAAACTCATTATCATTAGAAATTAGAAATTAAAAATTTGTACTATGTCTAAAGGTCATATTATCACAGGAATAGATATTGGAACTTACTCAATAAAAGTTCTGGTGGTTGAAAAACGTGGCAATGAATGGGAGAAATTATTTTTTTCTGAAGTTGCTTCTACCGGTTTAAGACGAGGATGCGTTGTTAATATTGACGAAACCGCAAAAAATATCCAATACTTGTTGACCAATGTGGAAAAAGAATGCGGCAGAAGAATAAACTCTGCGTTTGTAAATATTGGCGGGAGTCATTTGTATACTATTTCTTCTGATGGACTGATTTCTGTTTCAAGAGCCGACCATATTATTTCCCAGGAAGATATAGACAGAGTTTTACAGGCGACAAGGGCAATTAATATTCCGATGAACGAAGAGGTGCTGGACGTGTTCCCAAGAGAATTTATTGTAGACGATCAAAAAGGCATACGACAGCCATTGGGTTTGAACGGTGTGAGGCTACAGGCAAAGGTTGTACTGCTTTGCTATTTTCAACAGCACTTTATTAATTTAACTCAGGCGGTTTTAAATGCCAGATTACAAATTGACGACGTGGTTCCTTCGCCGTTGGCGGCTGCTGAATCAGTGCTTACGAAACAACAAAGAGAAATTGGAGCGGCCGTAATTGACATCGGGGCAGCAACTACCAGTTTGGCGGTGTTTGAAGAGGGGGATTTAATCCATTTGGCGATTTTTCCGATAGGTTCTGCAAATATTACAAACGATCTTGCTATCGGTTTGCGAACTGATGTTACTACGGCCGAAGATATTAAAAAACAGCATGGAACTTGTATCGTTGGCAACAATGACAAAGATAAGGCAAAAAATAAAATAGAAATTTCTCATCAATCGCATTCACTTTCTTTTACAAAAAAGAATTTAGCTGATATTATTGAACCGCGCGTTTCAGAAATTCTGGATTTAATTCAAAAAGAATTAAAGAAAATCGGCAGGCAAGAATTATTACCCGGAGGGATTGTGTTAACCGGCGGCGGCGCAAAATTGCCAAAAATAAAAGATTTGGCGAAAGATCAGCTAAAGCTTCCGTGTCAAATAGGAGTTCCAAAAGCGATTATGGGTCTTGAGGAAGACGCTTCGCTGGCGACGGTTGTGGGTCTTATTATGGGAAGTCCGGACTATAACGACGAACCGGGCAGCAAGGCAATTGGTATATCTTTTGGTTTTATGAAGGGGTTTGGTTCAAAATTCAAAAAAATGTTCAGGGTGTTTATCCCGTAGGTTATAGGTGTTAGGTGCTGGCTTATAGATATGGAAACTAAAAGCTAAAACCTAAAAGCTAAAACCTAATTACAATGTTACCTAAAATTAAAGTGGTGGGGGTTGGAGGCTCGGGGTCAAATACTATTTCTCGCATAGCAAAATTTAACGCTCAAGGTGTTGAGCTTATAGCTGTAAATACAGATGCTCAGGCTTTGCACTTCTGCAAGGTTTTAAATAAATTATTAATAGGAAAAAATATTACCAAGGGACTTGGAGCGGGGATGAATATTGAACTGGGGAAGGCGGCAGCCGAAGAAAATAAGATAGAAATATCAAAACTGCTCAAGGGCAGTGATATGGTGTTTGTTACTTTCGGAGCAGGCGGCGGAACCGGTTCAGGGGCCGGCCCGATAATCGCTGAAGTTTCAAAAAGTTTGGGGATTCTAACAATAGCTGTAATCACCACACCTTTTTCTTTTGAGGGCGAAGAGCGAAAACAGATTGCCAAAAAGGCTCTGGAAAGTTTAAAGGGAAGAGTGGATTCGCTTTTGGTAATTTCAAATGATAAGCTTTTAAAGATTATTGATGAAAAAACAACGGTTTCCAATGCCTTTGAAATTTGCGATGACATTTTAAAGCAGGCAGTGCAGGGAATTACTGATTTGATTATAGCTCCGGGGATTATCAATATTGATTTTGCATCGGTTATTTCCATTATGAAAAATTCGGGTCAGGCATTGTTTGGTGTCGGAAAGGCTCACGGCGAAGGCAGGGCAGTTCGCGCCGCCGAAGAGGCAATCAGATCTCCGCTGCTTGATTTTTCAATCAAAGGCTCAAAGGGAATTTTATTCAACGCCTCAGGGAATGATGTTACCTTAAACGAAATTAAAGAAGCTGCCAAAGTAATTACCGAAAATGCCGATCCCAAAGCCCAAATTATTTTCGGGGCCGTTAAAGATGATTCTCTCAAAAAAGGAGAAATGAAAATTACCGTGATTGCCACGAAGTTTTAAGTTTTGGGTTTATAAACTGGAGAAATGAATTTTTAAATTAAAAATTATATTGACATTGATTTTTTAAATTGATAAAGTCAAAATATGACAAAGAAAAACATTACGATAAATGACCTGGCGATAATGGTTCAAAAAGGATTTGGCGGCGTAGACCAAGGGTTTACTGAAGTTCACAAAGAACTGAAAGTGAATTTTGATAACTTAAATTCAAGAATGGTAAAAGTTGAAATAAGATTGGATAATTTGGAGAGCGAGGTGGAGGAAATCAGGAAACACCAAATTGTCCATACTATTTACCGAGACGAATTTGAAAAACTGCAAAACAGAGTTAAAGCCTTAGAAAAACTTTTGATTAAAGGATAAAGTGCGTCGATACCCATATTGCCGCGAAGTTTTAAATTTGATAATATAAATACGTAAATAAAAATTAAATAATAAAAATATGGTAGAAGATGTAGAGTCAAACGACTCCCATTCCGAAGAGAGGTCGGAAGAGATGCTTGAGGCAACAGAAGTAAAAGAAAGTGCAACAGAAAAGTTCAAAAGGAGAATGGGTGAATTGGCTAACACAGTGGACGAAGTAAGAGATTATTTTGGTATGTTTCCCAAAAGGGAAGGTATATCTGCTCAGAAGTATATTGCCGAGACGTTAGAACTATTGAAGGGGGAATTTCCGGAGGATAGTGAAGAAACAAAAACGCATCGCGACGTTCTTAAAGTGGTTCAGAAAAAGTTTAATGAAATTATCGAAGATCTAAAGAATGAAACAGAGAAAATTTAAATAAAGTACAATGAAGAAAAAAACCTTGGCAAAAAAGGAAGTTATTAGCCAAAACAGTAAGATAGCTTTCAAAAAGCAAAAATTTAAGCCTCTCTCTAAGGAAACGTTTGAATATCTTATGAAAAAAATAGCGGCAATATAGGTGCTATGACCCCATCTAAGATTCTTTTTTATATTTGTGTCTCATTTGTTATAGGGATATTTTTAGAATCTTTAGTTATAATTCCTCAGATTTTTGTCTGGGGAATTTTGTTTTTGGGGGTTTTGGCAATTTTCGCTTCTTTTTTTACATTGTCTCCAAAAATACGAAGCTTCGGATTTTTGGAGACAATTAAAAATGATCAAATCGCCGTTGTCGGATTTTGCATTTTGTTTTTAGTATTAGGGATTGTCAGGTTGCAGATTTCAAATACGAATATTCAAAACGACCTATTGAAAAAGCTAAACGACTTGCCTAATAAAATTATTTTAACCGGACAAATTATTGATGGACCAGATATAAGGGATAGCAGTCAGAAATTAAAAGTGAAAATTGATAAAGTTGAAAGTATCGTTTTGGCGACTGTAAATAGATACCCCGCTTATGACTATTTAGACAAAATAAAAATTACCGGAATGTTAAAAACGCCAGGAGTTTTTGATGGTTTTAATTACACCGATTATCTATTAAAAGACGAAATTTATTCGGTGATGGACTTCCCAAAAGTAGAATTAATTTCAAAACAACATAATTATAATATTTTCACCCTTTTATATTCTAAAATTTTAGTTTTTAAAGAAAAATTAAGAAGTTCTATCTTGGCTAATTTTTCTTCGCCGCAAAACTATATTTTAGAAGGGATAGTTTTGGGTAATAATAAAACTATGACCCAAGATTTGCGCGATAAATTAAACGGCACGGGGCTTAGATACTTAACAGCAATTTCGGGAGTTCACGTGCTTATTGTCAGCGCCATTTTAATGTCGTTATTATTAGCGCTGGGACTTTGGCGCGGCCAGGCATTTTATTTTGCGATTATTTTTATTTGGCTTTATATTATTTTAACCGGGTTCCCTGCTTCGGGAGTTAGGGCTGCAATTATGGGAAGCGTTTTTTTGTTGGCGCAAAAGCTGGGCAGGCAAAATACGAGCGGAAGAGTCATCGTATTCACTGCGGCGTTAATGCTTATTCAAAATCCACTGCTTCTTTGGTACGACGTCGGCTTTCAGCTTTCCTTTTTGGCCTCAATGGGAATTATTTATTTAAAGCCAATCATAGATATTGCGATAAAAACACTTACCAAAGAAAAACTGAAATATTTTTCAGATATTTTATCCATTACGCTTACCGCCCAACTGGCCACAGTTCCAATTATGGTTTACAATTTTGGCATCATTTCCTTGATTGCTCCGGTGACTAATCTTCTGGTGGTGCCCGTTGTGTATTTTTTGATATTATTTGGATTCTTGGCTTCAATTTTAGGAATTATATCTGGCTTTTTAGGCTGGGTTTTTTCTATTCCTTGCTGGCTGCTGCTTACTTATTTTTTAAAGGTGATGGATATTTTCTATCAGCCCTGGGCAATTAAAGAGATCCAAAATGTTTCATGGATTTGGCTGGCATTATATTACCTGATAGTGTCAGTGCTGATCTGGTTTTTACAGAAGAAACTAAAACCAAAATTTTTGGGGTATTAATTTTTTGTAAAAAAATAGCCGAAGGGACGTCCCTGCGGCTTTTTGAGGTGATGACAATAGGTTAGTTCGTGATTTTTTGTCTTTGTTCGACCCGGTCGGTCGATTCGGGGCTGATTTCTTCAACAACCTTACGGTCAACGTCAACGAATAAGAGAATAATCCGCACTTCCAGTTCAAAAAAATCAACTGTTTTCTTTGCCCGTCGCAATTGTTCGATTTGTTCTTCCCGATCTGTGGGATTGCCTGCGCATTTAGAATGGCCGACAATCGCCAACAGTTTGCTTTTGTGATTCCGGTGGGAAACAATCACATCCTCCATGATATTGTTGATGGTTTGCATACCGGTCTCACCGGCGAGAAGTTTACTAACTCCTGCTTTCGTCCGGAAATCAACCCATTTTACGTGGTGATTCCGGCGAAAATACCGAATAACCGGTTCAAAACATCGGCCGTCAACGCAGCCGATTGCGCAGGCGTAGCCGCGTAATCGCCACTGGGCATAAAGCAAATAGGAGACAAAACTAAACAAATCAATGACGTGCTTAACCATACCACTTCACCTCGTGTAAAGGATCTGTCGGGTTAACATTGCTGGCACCTGCCAAACAATCCCATGTTCGCCCAACAGCAATAATTATACCATTGAATATAAAAATTGCAATGCTTTGAGGCAACTTTCAAATGATGTATAATTAAACATTCTTGTGTAAATTTATATGGTAGAAAATAAATCAAATTACAATAAAAAAGCTTGGGTTGTTGCTGTTGATATGGGTTATGGCCATCAAAGGACTGCTTATCCTTTAAGAGATTTTGCGTTCGGCGGGAAAGTTATTAATGCCAATAACTACGGCGGCATATCCAGGAAAGATCAAAGAATCTGGAAAAATAACAGGTCTTTTTACGAGTTTATTTCCAGGTTTAGGAGAATCCCGTATATCGGAGATTTGGTTTTTTCTATCTTTGACCGGTTTCAACGGATTCTTGTGTATTATCCTAAAAGAGATTTATCTCATCCAAGTTTGATGCTTATGGATAATTATTACTCCATTAACAATGGATGGGGCAGAGATTTGATAAATAAAATAAAAGAAGCCCCTTTCCCGCTGGTCACCACTTTTTTTGATATTGCATTTATGGCGGAAGTATTCAATTATCCAAATGATATTTATTGCATTATATGTGATGCCGATGTTTCAAGATCCTGGGCTCCTTTGCATCCCAAAAAAAGCAGGATAAAGTATTTTGTCCCAAATACCTGGACTCGCGACAGGTTAAAGTTGTATGGCGTAAAACCGGAACATATTATGCTGACCGGCTACCCGTTGCCTAAAGAAAACATCGGCAAAAATTTAGAAATTATTAAGAAAGATTTAAGCTACCGTATTGTAAATTTAGATCCCACCAAAAAATACCAAAAATTATATCAACCATTGATCGGCGCCCACTTGGGCCAATTGCCCACAATGGCCAATCATCCGCTGACTTTAATGTTTTCTATTGGCGGGGCTGGAGCGCAAAAAGAAATTGCTCTTGGCATTATTAACAGCTTAAAAGACAAAATTAAGAATAAAGAACTGAGATTTATTGTCTCAGTAGGAACAAGAGATAATTTAAGGCAGTATTTTGAAGATAATGTGAAAGATCTAGAGCTGGATGGCTGGCTTCATGTATTGTCCGGGAAAACGATAGGCGAATATTTTGAGAAATTTAATTTTGCTTTAAGGACTACGGATATATTAATGACAAAGCCTTCTGAACTTTCTTTTTACTCCGGACTTGGCATTCCTATCATTATTGAACCTTCAATCGGGTCGCAGGAAGACTTTAACAGAAGGTGGCTTTTGCATATCGGGTCAGCGACCGTGCAGGAAAATCCAAAATATACTGACCAATGGCTTTTTGATTTAATTAACGGAGGAGATTTGGCGGAGATGGCAATGCAGGGCTTTATTGAGATAGAAAAAATGGGCACGTATAACATGGAAAAAATAATTACTGGTTAATAAAATTATATGACAAAATTATCTGCGATTGGTTTCGCAAAGGAGTGTCTTTCGGTAAAGAAGGCGGAACAAGAGCTTGTGCGGGAAACCCATATACGGTTTACAATAGGGATTGCTCAAAACCGTAGATTGGTTCAAAAATAAATAGGTAAGAATATGAAGAAAATCATCGGAGTAATTTTTTTAGTCATATTATTTTTTGCAATTGCCTTTTCGCTGTACTTTTTTGTCGGCTCAGCTCCAAAACAAAATATAACCTTTGGAGTTGATTTTTCGCAAATGCAAACGGAATCTTTGAAGCTGGACTGGAAAAAAACATATCTGGCTATATTGGAAGATTTGGGAGCAAAAAACATAAAATTACATACGCAATGGGACTGGGTAGAAGGCAAAAAAGATGATTTTTATTTTGACGATATTGACTGGCAAATCAAGCAGGCTGAAAATCACAACGCCAAAATAGTTTACGTGGTTGGTATGAAAACGGGTCGTTGGCCGGAATGTCACATCCCAGACTGGGCAAACAGTTTAACACCGGACCAGGAGAAAAACGCATTATTGGCATATATCCAAGAAGTAGTATCGCGATATAAAAACAGTAATGCAATCATTGCCTGGCAGGTAGAAAACGAACCGCTGTTTAAATTTGGCGAATGTCCTGATTGGTATTATCAAAACGATAATTTTTTGAAAACAGAAGTCAGCCTGGTAAAATCGTTGGATCCTTCAAGAGAAGTTATTGTTTCAAACACCGGAGAATATTCGCTTTGGACCAAGGTCGCCGGTATTGGCGACGTGGTTGGAGTTACCACTTATAAAAATGTTTGGGTGACTATTAACGGCAGTCTGGGTTTTTATTTTAGATATTTTTTGCCGCCGGTTTTTTACTTCAAAAGGGCAGAAATTATAAAAGCTGTATTTGGCAAGGATGTTATCGGAGTAGAATTGCAGGCAGAGCCATGGACTCAGCAGTCCTATTATAATGTTTCATTACAAGAACAGGAAAAAACAATGAATTTACAACAGTTTAAAGAAAATGTCAGCTATGCCGAGCAAACCGGCTTTAATCGATTCTATTTTTGGGGAGTTGAATGGTGGTATTGGCTCAAAGAGACTCAAAATAAGCCGGAAATTTGGAACGAAGCAAAAACATTATTTAATAATTAAAAGAAAGCGTAATGTTATTTTGGCTACTAGTAATAATTTTATCTTATTTATTTTTTAGTTTGTCTGCTTTTGGAGACAAACTTATTTTGGCCGGCAGGGCAAATGCCAGGCTTTACACTTTTTATGTCGGGTTGTTGAGCGTGTTGATTGTGTTTTTGATTCCATTTACAAAGTTCGGCTTGCCAAACCTCGGTTCTCTATTATGGATTATATTAGAAGCGATTGTCTGGCTTTTGGGAGTGTATGCAATGTTTATTGCTTTGGAAAGATTTGATGTTTCCAGAGTTATGACTACCATAGGGGCAGTCCAGTCAATCTTTGTGTTGGTATTAACCTGGATAGTGTGGGGGTTCCAGGCGATGACGGCGGTTGATTTATTCGCTTTTGTATTATTGTTGGCAGGAAGCATTGTTATATCAATAGAAAAAAAGGTTAATATCAATGCGGGGTATGTCATATTGATATTCTTTTCTTCATTGATGTTTTCTTTGGATTATATTTTTTCCAAATTTGTATTTTTAAACCAGCCATTTCTTCAGGGACTAATATGGATGAGAATATTCGGCTTTATATTTGCCTTATTTTTCCTGTTTGATAAAAAAATAAGGAAGCAGCTTCTGTTGAGCGAGACTGCAGTCAATAAAAAAACCGGAACTATCTTTTTATTCACACAATCGGCGGGAGGCATTGCAAACATACTTCAGAGTTTCGCCATATCGTTAGCCCCTGTAGCTTACCTTGCCATAGTTAGCTCTTTAAGAGGTATTCAATACGCCTTTTTGTTTGTTATCACTTTATTCTTTTCCGTCTTCTTCCCAAAGGTATTAAAAGAGGATATTTCAAAAAAAGTAATCTTTCAAAAATTAGTTTCTATCGCACTTATTATTGCCGGCTTGGCAATGTTAAGATAATATAAGAAGTAATGCTGTTTATTAATAAATTAATAATATAAATTTTATGAATATTAAAATTGTTAAAAATAAATATATTAATGCATTGTTTTTATTGATGCTTCTTTCGGCAATAGTTCATATGCTGATCCTTTTCTATTTTACTATTTTGTCAGGTAATATATATATATTGAATTACTTTAATATATTAAGCTTTGGTTTATTTTATCGTAATATATTTAACAGTCTTAGCGGTAATATTTTTTCACTTATATTTGTGGCTGTTTTGTATCTTGTAATTTTAAAATCAAATAAGTCTGAACCAAACAAATAAAATGAAATTATCTATTATCATTCCAACCTTAAATGAGGAAAAATATTTGCCGATACTTCTAGGGTCTATAAAAAATCAAGATTTTTTAGATTACGAAATTATTGTCGCTGACGCCGGTTCAAAAGATAAAACTATTGATATCGCAAAGAAGTACGGATGTAAAATCGTGGAAGGCGGTCTTTTGCCCTTTGGTAGAAATAGAGGAGCTGATGTTGCTAAGGGAGAGGTTCTGCTGTTTTTGGATGCAGATATTTTTTTACCTGCACATTTCTTAAGAAATTCATTTGAAGATTTTGAAAGAAGGAATTTAGGTATCGCGGGGTTTCCTATTTTTCCATTAAGCGATAAAATAATTGATAAATTTTGGTATAGGTTTTTTAATTTGTATTCTTGGATTTTGCATAAAATTTCTCCTCATTGTGTTGCGGCGATTATGGCGAGGAAAGAGGTGCATGAAAAAATAGGCGGATTTGACGAAAAAATAGTGTTTGTTGAAGATTACTCTTATACTAGAGAAGCTGCAAAAGTTGCAAGGTTCGGTTTGATAAAGCAGCCCTTTTTTGTTTCTGTTAGGCGTTTTGATAAAGATGGAAGGTTTACTATATGTTTAAAGTACGCTTTGGCTGAGCTTCACATACTTTTTATAGGACCTATAAAATCGGATATATTTAATTATAAGTTCGGACACTATGAAGATAAAAAGTAATTTCGGTCTGCATCCAAAATACTTGAAATTCGTATTAAAATAATATATATAAAATTAATTATAATATTTAAACTTACTTGTCTTGCTAATATAATTAATGCGATAAAGCACTTCGCTCCATAGCAAGCTGATAAAGGTTCGTCGCTTACGTTGGCCACAAGGTATATTATATATTTGGCCAACGACGCGATGTGATTTTATTCGCTTCGCTACATAAAATCATGTATGACCTACCGCAATTTGATTTTAAAAAATTAGGCAAAAATATTCTAAAAGTTTTACAAAGTGAGATTCTTCAGGGGTTAGTTTTAATAATTATCATTGCTGTTGCTCTTGGGTTTGCTGCGGGTAAAATTACTGTAAGTTCAGCGGAGAAACAAATCAGTGGATTATTCCAAAAAATAGAAAATACGCTGCAAAAGCCGGCCAGTGAAAACCTTCAGCCGTCTGCAAAGTATGTTTCAAATATCTCCTATGAGCAGGCAATCATAGATTCTGTGAAATCTGCTTCTCCGTCGGTGGTGAGCATTATAATATCTAAAAACCTGCCTGTTTACGAGCAACAGTTTGTAGATCCGTTAGGTGGCAGTGGTTTGCCTGATTTAGGATTTGGTTCTCCCTTTGATATCCAAGTTCCCGAATATGTGCAAAAAGGAACCAAAGAACAAGAGGTCGGAGCCGGGTCGGGATTCATTGTTTCTCAAGACGGCTTGATCTTAACTAATAAGCACGTGGTTTCCGACAAGGATGCTGACTATACGGTTATAACAAATGATGGCAAAAAGTATACTGCAAAAGTGTTGGCGTTGGATCCTGTGCAGGATTTGGCAATTGTAAAAATAACCGGCGTGAATAATTTTCCGGCAATAACAATCGGTGATTCTGGCAGTATACAAATCGGGCAGGGGGCTATCGCAATCGGAAATGCGCTTGGGCAGTTTACCAATACGGTTTCTGTGGGGGTTGTTTCCGGTTTGGGAAGAACTATTAGCGCGTTCAGACCAGGGTGGAGATTTCTCCGAAAGCCTTGAGGGAATAATTCAAACTGATGCGGCAATAAATCCGGGGAACTCCGGCGGTCCGCTGCTTAATTTAAAGGGAGAAGTGATAGGGATCAATACCGCAATGGCTCAAGGGGCGGAATCTATCGGTTTTGCAATTCCCATAAATATTGCCAAAAAAGATATCAGCCAGATTATAGCAACCAATAAAATTGTCTATCCGTTTTTAGGGGTAAGGTATCTGCTGGTAGATGATGTAGTCCAGCAAAAATATAATTTAACCGTTGATTATGGCGCGATTGTTTTGAAGGGACCGAATGGCGAGGCGGCGGTGACTAAAGATTCGGCAGCTGATAAGGCCGGCATAAAAGAAAATGACGTTATTTTGGAAGTTAATGGCGAAAAAATTACACAAGATGAATCAATGGCGCAAATTATTCAAAAATATAATCCTGGAGATAAAATAACTCTTAAAATATTGCGCGACGGTAAAGAAATAAGTGCTGATGTGGTGTTGGGTTCAAGAAGCTGAAAAGTATCTTTTTCCGCATAAAGTTCTAGATTCTATGATTAAAAAGCAGGTACAAATTGTCCCTGCTTTTTTATAAACCGCGATTTTTTAGTAAAGACTGTTTTTCAAATATTGTCAAATATATTGCTTGATTTACTTGGGAAAATGGTATAATATGAAACCATAATCATTTAAATAACGTATTAAAATATAATAAAATATAACTATGAACGGAGGAGCTAATTTTACCAATAAGGCGCAAGATGCTATTTTAGCGGCTCAAACAATTGCGCAGGATAAGGGGCAGCAGCAGATTGATGCGTTGCACCTGCTTTTGTCGTTACTTTCACAGGAAAATTCCATTATTTTGACTGTTTTAAACAAATTGGGAGTTGATATTGATAATATAAAAAAGAAAACCGAGGCCGGAATATCCAAAATTTCAATCATCTTATCGCCAACAGCTTTTGGCCAGTTTTATCTGACTCAAGATATGGCAAAGGTTTTGGAAAGAGCAAGGCAGGAAGCCATAAAAATGAACGACGAATTTATTTCTGTTGAGCATTTGTTTTTGGCTTTGTTGGACACTAAATCTGTAGCTAAAGAGATTCTGGAAAAAGTGAATTTTTTGGGATCCGGCGCTGACTTGGGAAATGTAAAATCTTCAACGTTAGATTACGATGCGGTATTTAAAATGCTTTCGCAAATACGAGGAGGCCAGAGAATCACTGATCCCGAGCCGGAATCAAAATATCAAGTTATTGAAAAATACACAAGAAATCTTAACGGATTTGGCGGCTTCGGGAAAAATTGATCCGATAATCGGCAGAGATAATGAAATCAGAAGGTTAATGCAGATAATTTCAAGACGAACAAAAAATAATCCGGTGTTGATTGGAGAAGCCGGAGTTGGAAAAACAGCAATTGTTGAAGGTTTTGCCCAAAGAATTGCCAGGGGAAATGTGCCTGAATTTTTGAAAAATAAAGAAGTTATTTCTTTGGATTTGGGCGCTATTATCGCCGGAACAAAATATCGCGGCGAATTTGAAACAAGAATTAAAGGCTTTATTAAAAGAAATTAATCGCGCTGTCGGACAAATATATTTTGTTTATTGACGAATTGCATACTTTGGTTGGGGCCGGAGCTGCCGAAGGGGCAATTGATGCTTCAAATTTGTTAAAGCCTGCTTTAGCCCGAGGAGAATTGAGGGCAATTGGAGCTACAACTTTAAAAGAATATCAAAAATATATTGAAAAAGATCCGGCGTTTGAAAGAAGGTTTCAGCCAATTTATGTTCAGGAACCAACTATTGATGACGCAACTGCAATTTTGCGGGGAATTAAAGAAAAATATGAAGTTCATCATGGGGTAAAAATAAAAGATTCTGCGATTAAAGCGGCGGTTGATTAAGTTCCCGATATATTGCCGACAGATTTTTGCCGGATAAAGCGGTTGATTTAATGGACGAAGCGGCTTCTGCTTTAAGATTGGAAATTGAATCTGAGCCGCAGGAATTGAAAAATATGATGAAGAAATTACGAAGCTGGAAATTGAGAAGCAGGCTTTGAAAAAAGAAAAAGGTTCAGAGAAAAGATTGAAGGCAATTGCGAGAGAATTGGCCAATTTCAAAGAAAAAACAAAGGGATTAAGAGTAAAATGGGGAGCCGAAAAAGAACTGATTAACGAGATAAAAGAAATAAGAGAGAAAATTGATGACTTGTCTTATCAAACTGAAATTGCCCAAAGAGAAGCGGACTTGGAAAAAGTGGCTGAAATAAAATATGGAAAAATTCCTCAGCTTATTAAAGAGCAAAAAGCAATTGAGCAAAAACTGATAAAACTGCAAAAAGACACACATTTTTTGAAAGAAGAAGTGACTGAGGAGGATATTGCCAGAGTTGTTTCCCGTTGGACAGGAATTCCGGTAACGCGATTGATTACAGAAGAAGCGAAAAAGATTGGAAACAATGGAAGCTACTTTAAACAGGAGAGTGATCGGTCAATCAGAAGCTATCAGCGCTATTTCAAGGGCGATACGAAGGGCACGAGCCGGAATTTCAGAAGAGAATAAGCCATTGGGATCTTTCCTGTTTTTAGGGCCAACGGGAGTTGGTAAAACTGAAACTGCGCGGGCGTTGGCGGAATTTTTATTTGATGACGAAAAAGCAATGATAAGACTTGATATGTCAGAGTATATGGAGCGCCACACAGTTTCAAAAATTATCGGTTCGCCTCCAGGATATGTTGGATACGAAGAAGCCGGACAGTTAACTGAAAAAGTAAAAAGAAGACCATATTCTGTTATTTTGCTTGATGAAATTGAAAAAGCGCATCCCGATGTGTTTAATATCTTGCTGCAAATTTTTGAAGATGGGAGGTTGACTGATTCTAAAGGAAGGATGGTTTCGTTTAAAAATACAATTATTATTATGACTTCAAATTTGGGGTCTGATTATATCAATAAAATGTCGTCAATTGGATTTAACACTAAAGAAGAGATTGCAGAACGGGAATCAATGAAAGAAAAAATATTGGATTCCTTAAAAGAACAATTCAGGCCGGAATTTTTAAACAGAATTGACGAAATAGTAATATTCAACTATTTGAAGAAAGAAGAAATTAAAAACATTGTTGATTTGGAATTATCAAAAGTGGAAAAACGCCTTGAGGCAAAAGAGATAGGCGTAAAAGTTTCCGAAAAAGCCAAAGAATTTTTGGCAAAGGAAGGATTTGATCCAAACCTTGGGGCACGGCCGTTAAAGCGGGTGATCCAAAGATTAATTCTTGACCCGCTGTCTATCAAAATTGTCACCGGCGAAATTACGTCCGGAAACAGAGTTTTGATTGATGAAAAAGATGGCGTTGTGGTTTTTGAAGTTCCTAAATTATTACCCAGAATGCAAAACTTAAAAGAATTGGAAAAGATGTCCGCGAAAAGATAATGTAAATATTACAGGTAAAAATACATACAACAGTCTTGTGTGTATTTTTTATAACATTTTTTCTTGTCTAGCGCTTTTATTATTGGTATAATTACAAAATTACTTTTTATTGTGTTAGTAGTTAGTTCGAACTTTTATGGATGAAAATATTCTAAAAATAACTGAGGCGGTCTACAAAATTCTGGATATTATGCCGGAAGGGGACCCTTTAAAAAATAAAGCGAAAGAAAAAGCTTTATTGATTTTAGAAAATTTAACTTTGGTCTTAGACAATTATAAATGGGTTTCTTTGAAAGATTATTTTTCTGAAGAAAAGGAAAATATTAAAATAAAAATACTGGAGGATATAGAGATATTGGAAAATTATCTTGGAATAGGCAAATCTCAAGGATGGATACGTGGTATTAATTTTTTGATAATCGTTAAAGGATATGATGATATAAAAAATAGCATCAAACTATCAAGAGGCTTAATAAAAAGCGGGTTGGATATTGCAATAAAAAACGAAGATAAGAAAGATAAGAAAGAAATTAAAAAAGGGATAATTAAAGAAACCAAAAGACAAGGTATCCCGGAAGATTTTTCCGAAAGACAAAAAAAGATAATAAAGATACTGTCTGATAGAGAAAAAGCTCAAGTTTCTGATATAATTAAGGAGATACCTAATATAACCAAAAGAACAATAAGAAGAGACTTAGATGATCTTATGAGAAAAGAAAGAATAACAAGAGTTGGGGAATGGAACCAGGTTTTTTATCAAATTAGCGATAGGACATAGCTCTATGTCCTATCAGGATAGGAAATGTCCTATTAACCATTGACTTTGTCCTATTTTTGTCATATAATTCAGACTTAATTGATGAATGATTACACTGAACAATTTAGCTCTATTTACGACGAATATATTGAGAAAATATATCGGTTTGTTTACTTGAAAGTTAGCTCCCGAGAAGTTGCAGAAGATATCACTTCTAAGGTTTTTTTAAAGGGTTGGGAGACTTATAATAGCTCTAAACATATTAAGAATCCAGGAGCTTTCTTGTATCAAATAGCCAGGAACAGCGTTATAGATCATTATAGGCACACGGGTAAATCTAAACTAGTCTCAATTGACAATATCCCTCAAATGGCAGACCCTGGGACAAATTTATATGAAAAGGCAGTTATAGATGCTGATATTGAGGCCGTAAGGTCGGCTATTCAAAACATCAAAAAGGATTATCAGGATGTTATAATATGGCACTATCTGGAAGATATGCCGGCAGAACAAATAGCTGAGATTTTGCATAAGCCGGTTGGGACAATAAGGGTCATGATTCATCGGGGACTAAACTCTATTAAAGACGAGCTAAAGGAAGTGTAACAAATATCATAGTTATACGTCTTTATATTAATGACACAAGAAAACCAAATAATTTCTAAACTCCAGACATTAAAGCAAATAAAGCCCAGACAAGAGTGGGTTATTTCGGTTAAGAGACAAATCCTGAATACTGAATTTGCTCCTGTTACTTTTGCCAATAACCCGGTTAAGAATATTTTATCAAACATATTCAAGCCGTCTTTCCAGAAAAATTTTGTTTATGCTTTTGCAGTCTTCTTGTTTATGATAGTTGGCGCATTTGGATTTATGAAAATCAATTCCGGCAATTCAAATACGAAAATTGCTCAACAACCGGCGGTTGAATTAGTTGCGATAAAAAATACCGTTGAGACATTTAAAGAAACTTCTAAGAATTTGTCCCAAGTGGCTCAGATAATAAAAACCAATCCCCAAAATATCAGTCCGACAATAAAAGAGTTGGCTGTTAACCAGGTAAAAGATGCGGCTCAGAAATTGACTGATGCGATTAAAAGCGACCCGCAACTGGCAAAGAATGTGGCATTGGATGTTAATAATAATAAGACCTATTTGGATGTCCTTGGAGGAAATAATTTAAATGAAGTTACTGATGCATATAAAACAATTGATGAGCAATTATTAAAGGATGCAAACAGTGAGACATTAACGCCGGAAAAAAAGACGGAGTTAAACAGGATTGAAGCGGAATTCAGTAAGGGGGATGATTATTCCAGTGTATTAAGAGATTTATTGATATTAATGAATAGCGCCGGCAAAAACAGCAATTAAACAATTTTTTGTTATAGCGCTATCACGTGAGTAAATTATCAATTTGAAATATGGTGGACACTATCTAGAACGCCTTTTTCCGAAAATATGGAAAATAACGTAGGTATGGGCGCTTTAGATAGTGTCTAAGTCGTTAAATAGATCTAATCAAATAATTCGCGGGGCGGGTTTTGAAAGATGAGGTTCGTTGTTATTACGTAAAGCCGCGAAATTTGTCAAATTAAATCTCGCTTTTGCGAGTGCCCAAAAATTTCTGGGGTTTGATTAGGTACAAAAATGGTCGACCGATGTTAATATAAAATATAAAATTAAACACAAAAAAGAATATAATAAAATGAATATAAAACAAACAATTATAACAGCCACTGTCGCTTTGACTATGGTTGCAATGATTGCTCCTGTAAATGTAGGCGCTCAAACAGCTACAATAGCGCAACTCCAGGCCATGATTGCCCAGTTGACTGCACAATTATCACAATTGTCAGGCGGATCAACAGCATCAACAATGACACCTGGTAGCGTTCCTGCAGCATGCACGGGCATAACATTCTCAAGAAACTTGACGGTAGGATCTGTAGGTTCAGACGTAAAATGCTTACAAGCAGTTTTGAACACATCAGCTTCAACTCAGGTTGCAACAACAGGAGCAGGCTCACCTGGAATGGAAACAATGACTTTTGGTCCAAGGACTTTAGTCGCTGTTAAGAAATTCCAATCAGCCAATGGATTAACACCTGCAGCTCAGGTTGGTCCATTAACAAGAGCAAAATTGAACGCATGGTTGGGAGGATCAGTTTCACCGGTAAATCCAGCAAATCCCGGAAATCCAGTTGTAGTTACTCCAACAGGCTCAATTTCAGCAACATTAGCCGCAGACAATCCTCCAGCAGGAGCATTAGTTTGCGGTGAAGCAAGAGGAGGATTATTGAATATCAACTTTACAGGTACTGGCACAGTTACATCGGTAACATTACAGCGTGGTGGTATTTCAACCTCAAGCACACTTACAAACGTTTACTTATTTGATGGAAATACCCGCTTAACAAGTGGATATTCTTTCAATACCAATGGCCAGTTAATTATGAATGGTCTTAATATCGCAGTAAACGGTTCACACGAAATTCAAGTATTAGGCGACGTCGCCTCAGGAACTTGTACTTCAACTGCTTCAAGCATTTCGGCAACATTAACAGGTTACACAGCTAATGGCTCAACAATGAGTTCAAATGTAACCGGCAATATGCAGACAGTTGTTACAGGAAGCGGAGCTACTGCTAACTTCCCAAATGGATTAACTGCAACCCCAGCAGCAACCACAATCAACCCTGGCGCAACAAACCAGAACATTATGGTCACAAAGCCTCAGCATTGGAACACGAGCTGTTTTGCTTTCAAGTATGACAGTTAAGCAAATTGGTTCAGCCCCATCAAACACTCTTGCAAATGTAGGATTGTATGTTGACGGCGTATTAACCGGCACAGCTACTATAAATACAAGCAATCAATATGTATTTAGCATTTCCAGCCCGGTTACACTTTCTACAGGTTCACACTTGATAGAAGTTCACGGAGACGTAGTCGCAGGAGCAACACGAAGCTTCACTATGTATCTTGAACAGGGATCTGATATCGCCTTGAAAGATTCACAATTAGGCATATACATTTCTCCTACTGAAACCACTTCAAGCGCAGTTTCAAACATTGTAAGTGGATTAATAACTCTTGGTGGAGTTGTCTCTGGCTCAGCTAACGTTATAGTCAATCAAGACCCTGCATTTTCTAACACCACAACATTAGTTGGCGGTTCTACAAATACAACATTGGCATCATTCAAATTCACTGCCTATGGTGAAAACACGAACGTAACAAGTTTGTCATTTATGCCACTTATTACTTTAGGATCAGACGGCCCAGATGCATTGAATACATTAGCTAATGTCGGATTGTATGTAAATGGCGGTCAGATTGGTTCAAATCAGGCAGCTAAAAGCGGTACAACTCTTACATTCTCAAGTCTTGGTTCACAGTTGCAAATTCCAGTTGGAACTACTGTAACTGTTTCTATTAAGGGAGATGTAGTAGCGGATTCAACAAATACTGATACCGCTGGAGCAAGCAAAAACTACTCTTCAGGTACAATTGAATTTGACGTAGCTTCAGGCGCTGCGCAGGGAGTATCTTCAGGTTCAACTTCTACTACGGGTTTCTCACAATCAGGACCAGCTCTTTCAGTATCTACGAGCAATGTTACTTTAGCGTCTGCCGCATCGTTCAATGGGTCAACAGTGACTCCAAATTCTACGGTGCAACTCGGCGCATGGACATTGCAAACAGGATCTGCTGAAGGAATTAATGTAAACACTGTTATAGTAACATTCCCAACAACAGCCACGAATGGAAACACCGCTGTAGTTAACAGCGATCTTACCAATGTTGTGCTTAAGGTAAACGGAACAGCTGTTGGTCAGCCAATTGGTAACCCAATTGTTGGCAACAACAACTTCTCTGTAACTATTCCGGTTGCAATAAACAGCTCAACAGAACTTGAGCTGTACGGTACAGTCGGTGGATCTACTTCAACTTATTACATTAAGCCTTATATAGATATAATGTATATGGGAAATACATCCATGTCGTCTTCAGACTACGAAGTAGTTAATAGCTTGACCTCCGCACCTTCAGGTGTCGCCGGTGTGTTAACTACATCAGGATCAGTTACAATCGCGAACACAGGGGTAACAACTTCTACAGCTTTGACACCGCAATATGTAACAGGAAACGGTCAAACTTCTTCATCTCTTGGTATTGCTACATTCAACGTTGTAGCAAACGCCAATGTTGGAGGAGCTGTAATACAGGATATGACCTTCTCAATCGCTGGAGTAAACACAATTCAATCTGTGACTGTTAACGGTATAACAAGATCATTATCTTCAACTGATACTACTGTAACAGTACCTAGCGTTAATATTGCTGTTCCTTCTAATGCTTCCGGAGTTAACATCCCTGTCACCGTACAATTAGTTTGTATTGGTTCGGGATGTTCTGGAACATCAAATGCCAGCATTCAGTTGAACTTGACTAAACTGACATATAACAATGGTTCATCCATCGCATGTGTCGGAGCGTCATGTACAACACCAACCTCTGCTCTATCTTCAGCCTCAGGAAACCCTACATCTTACCTAGTTTCTACAGTACCGACAGTCTCAATGACAACCACTAACACACCTGGTTCGCTGACAATTGGAAATCAGCAGATTGGTACGTTCACTGTTTCAGCTGGTAGTACCGGTAGTATTAAAATTAATACTATTCCATTTACAGTCGCTGTAAGCGGCAGCGGCACAAGCTTGGACTTTGGAACAATAACGCTTGATGATTCACAGGGGAACACATTAAGCAACAACACCTGTACAGTATCAGGAAGTGCAACAGCAGGTTTGTTCACTTGTTCAACTCCATTCGTTGTTTTGCCAAATGCTCCTCAGACATTCACTGTATATGCTACAACTAATGGATCGCTCGTTTCTGCAGCTGGTAGCAGCGAAGTATTCACACTTGGCAACAAAGCCAACTTTGGATTTACTGATGTTACTGGTGGTAGCGGAACTCTTCCTGGAACATATATCTACGGATATCCTACAGGAACGCAATCAAAGACTAACTAAGTTTTTGTAAAGCAAAATTGGAAATCCTGACTTGTGGACAGGATAATCCAAAAACTAAAAAGCCCCGAAAGGGGCTTTTTAGTTGCTTAATAGAAAATAGATTAAAGATTACTTGCTGTTGGAGTTAACATAATTATAAACAATCGTTGAAATATTTTTAATAATTAAAGCGAGCTGTTTTTGGTCAACTACGCCCTTTGATCTTGTCATAACGCACAATGTATACGGACGGTCTTTATTGTAAATAACTCCGCAGTTGTGCAGTTCCATGCCGGTAACCATTGTGCCCTGCTGATCGGTATCTGTGCTTTCTCCAAATTTTTGCGCCACTACAACATTTGAAGGCAGTCCGGCGGAAATTCCATCTTTATATGTTGATTTGCTCATAATTGTTAAAGCCTTTTCTGAATTATTGTCTGATAAGTATGTTGCGTTATACAAAATTCTTAAGAAAGAAGTGTAATCTCTTGGAGAGATGGTAAAAACCGGCTTATCGCCCGGAGCCGGTAAATTCAAGTCTTTATAAACCGCTTTTAGAATATCTGGATTATCGTTTGCTAGCAGCAATACTGCCGCTCCGTCATCGGAATTTTCAACCATATTTTCTATCAAATATTGTATTGTATAACTTTGTCCTACAACCAAATTTGTCGGAGTGGCATATTGTACCGAAAAAGTTTGATTATCTATGTCTTTGGTGTAGGTTAAACTTTTTTGCAAAATAGATTGATTCAACTGTTTTTGTCTATAATAATCCATCATTATCAACACTTTCATAAGACTGCCAGGATAATATTGAGTTTCATAATTAACTCCTGACCATCTGCTGGTTAAAAGGTCAGAATAGTAAACCGAAATACTTTGCGCATTTTGGCTTTGATATTGCTGCTCTATATAGTCGTTTATTTTATTTTCCAGGGTTTTATCTTCCAAAAAATATTTTGCATCGCCAAAATCATAGCGCAATAGAGGATAGATAAACTTGTAGTCAAAATTGTTTTCCCTGACAGGTTTTATTCCTAATATTAATTCCTTTGTTTTTATAAAATTATTATTGTATTCAAAAAAGTAACCCGCGCCAAAACCAACGGCTAGAACGGTAGAACATAAAATAATTATTTTTGTTTTATTATCCATTTTGTTCTATCCATTTTATTCTTCTTTGTTGAATTTGCAAGCAGGAATAATCTATTTGGGGGATAACTGTGAAACTATGTTTTCTTCTTGCTTTGCTTTATCGTATTCACCCAGCTTTGTATATATAAGCGACAGATAAGAATGATATTGGATGTTAGTCTGGTTTATTAAAATTAACTTTTCAAAAATTGGCGCCAGGTTTTGATAATCCGGGAATGAGCCATAAGCATTTGCAATTTGGATTAAATTTTGTTCTGAATTTATGGCGTATCCTTTGTCGCCGGCTGTTTGTATATTTTTTTTAGCGTCAATATTATCTTTTAAATAAATTTGCGCAAGTCCCAGATAAAAGTAGCAATCCCCTAAAGACGGATTTAATACAATGCATTTTTGAGAATAATCTTCTGCGCTTTTGTAGTCACCCGCGACAATTTTAAGATCTGCTTCGCCGGTAAACAGTTCTTGATGATTTGGGGCCAATTGCAATCCTTTGTTAAAGTAATCGCCGGCTTGTTGAAGCAGGTTGTTTTTTGCTGAGGCGTTATTTTCATTATCAGCTAAAGTCGTTGTCAGGTCTCCTAAAAAGAGCCAAAAGCGGGTGAAAAGCGGTTGGATTTTTATGGCTTCGTTTAATAGTGCGATACCTTTTTGGGTGTAGGCGAGGTTATTCCCCGGGTAAAAAGCGCTGCAGGTTTTTTCAGCTTCAACATATTGCAGTATAAAATAAGAGTCTAAAAAGCTGTGCTGAGGCAAAACATTATCCAAGGTGGAAAAAGCCTTATCGCATAGTTTTTGGTCGGCAAGAGTATTGGCTTTATTGATTTCTGCGTTGATTTGGAATGGTACAAAATTATATTGCCACAGGAAAATTACCAGCATGCAAAACAATACGAATATAACGACGGATTTAATCCACGGCTTTATATAAATTCCAGATGGTTTCTTTGGATTTATCTCAGCGGGTTCGGTTGAAGTTAAATGCAGGATATAAGCGACTATCAGGAATAAAATCAAATAGGTTGTAGAGGAATCAAAACTGAAAAAATTAGCGGCAAGATAGCCTAATAGGGTCGCTTCAATTCCGTTTATTACTATCTTTGTGTTTACGTCTTCTGATTTATGCTTAGTTTTTTGGAGCTGCCAAAACAGAACAACAAAAAGAGCCAAATAAGCAACTATACCAAGAATTCCGGCGTCGGCCCCTGTTTCCAGAAGAATGTTATGTGCCCTGTCCCACCAAGGAGAAGAAGTTGTCATCGGGTCGTAGTTTTTATCAAAACCGACTGAGAAATTTTCCGGCCCCCAACCTAAAATTGGCCTATCTATTACTTCCTTGACGGCTATTTTCCATTCGCCGAATCTTCCGTCATTTAATGCTTTTTTTATTGATAGCTGACCTATCAGCCCTTGTGTTGCTCTATTTTGTAAAACTTCAGGAAGCTGAGGATGTATATTTGCATAAAGAATAATGCCAAAAACTAAAATCAGAAAAATCGCAATACCTATCTTTATTTTTTTCAATTTTTTGGGATATGCCAAAAGGAAGAATAAGACTCCGACAAAAATTCCTAAGTATACCGCTCGTGTGCCGCTTATTAAAATGGCAAAAAGAAAAATTAAGAGAGAGGCAATATAAAATATTTTTCTAATTTTATCTTCAGAAGAGTCAAGAGGCTCGTTGATGGCAAAAGATAACGTCGGGAATGATAAAAGCAGTAAATAAATTGCAAGTAATATTGGGTTCCCCAAAGTTGATGCCGGCTGGCCGGCAATCGTAATGTTGAATAAGCCGTAGTATTGAAAGATTGCCAGCAAGGAAACCAAAGCGCCTATGCTTATTGAGAATATCCAAGCCTTCTCCCAATCTTTTCTATTTTTAAAAAATACGAAAATTGCAAATGCAAAAATAAAATAAAAGGCGAAGTTTACAAATCCACCGCTACGGTAAGGAGAACCCCAAAAACTGAAAAGAGGGTCAACTGAAAATATGCTTGCCAAAAGATAAATAAAGAAAAGCGCTCCCAGCGCCCGGACAATCTTATTGTTTAATAATCTTTTAATGGGGAAACCTGCCTTTTTGTATAAAAATTGATACGCAAAAGTAAATAAAAGTATTGATAATATGCTTCTGAAAACTATTGCTTTGCCCCAATCTGCCGGGAAAAAATAGGGGGGTATAAGTAAAATTGGCAAAGCTAAAATTATATAAAATCCGATCAACTGCAGAAAACGCAAACCGTTATTATTCTCGTTGATTTTATCCATCTTTTGTGATACAAATATTAAATATTATATTAACGTATAATACAAATTATGAAGCCAAAAAGCAACAAAAAAATAGTTATTACTTCGGGGTTTTTTAACCCTTTGCATATTGGACATATAAATCTGATAAGAGAGGCAAAAGGACTCGGCGATTTTTTGGTTGTTATAGTTAACAACGATGAGCAGGTTAAGATTAAAGGTTCAATTCCATTTATGCCAGAAAAGGAGAGAATAGAGGTGGTAAAAGCATTAAAATATGCAGATGATGTTATTTTGGCGATTGATAAAGATGGGTATGTGCCTAAAAGCTTGGAAATGATTGCCAAGAAATATCCCGGAGAGTTGTATTTTGCAAAAGGCGGAGATAGAAATATCAGTAATCTGCCGGAGTCCGAGAAAAAAGTTTGTGAAGATTTTAAAATAAAAATAGTTAATAACATTGGCGGCGGTAAGGTGCAAAGCTCGTCGTGGCTTTTAAAAAAAGCCGCACAGAACAATAAAATACGTGAAGCATAAAGAACTAATCGTATTGTTCTAAAAGTAAAAAAGTATGGCAATAGAAAAAATAAAAATTGGGAGCAGGCTGATAGGTGAAGGAGAGCCGGTTTTTATTGTCGCTGAAATTGGTCAAAACCATAACGGCAGTGTGGAAACCGCTAAGCTGTTGATTGACCAGTCGGCAAAAGACGGAGTTGATGCTGTTAAATTTTGCAAAAGAGACATAAAAAGCGAGCTTACTAAGGCGAAGTATAACTCACCATATTTGACACTACACTCCTTTGGGAAAACTTATGGAGAACATAGGGAATTTTTGGAGCTTTCCAGGGAACAGCACGCTGAACTCAAAAAGTATGCTGAGGCAAAAGGTTTATTCTATTTTGCCAGTGTTTGCGACCCTATCAGCGTTGATGATATGGACAGTATTGGCGTCCATATGTTTAAAGTTGCTTCCAGAGATTTGACCAATAAGCCTTTGTTGGAATATATCGCCAAAAAACAAAAGCCGATTTTTCTTTCAACAGGGATGTCTAATTTGAGCGAGGTTGAAAAGGCAATTGCCATAATCAGAAAATACCACAACAATATTGTGATTTTTCAGTGTACTTCAGAGTATCCGGCTAAATTAGAGGATATAAATTTGAATGTCATTAAAGAATTCCGGAATAGGTTTAATCTGAACGTGGGAATATCAGACCATGCGCCCGGTATTATGGTCGCTTGTGCCGCTGCTGCAATGGGAGCTTGCGCCACAGAAAAACACGTAACCTTAGATAGGGGGATGAAAGGCACGGACCACCAGGCTTCTCTAGATCCGCCAGGAATGGCAAGGCTTGTTGAATGGATAAGGGGCTTTGAAATTGCAAGAGGAAACGGCCTGAAAAATATGCACAGTGATGAGTTTATGGCCAAGAAAAAGCTGGCAAGGTCTATAGTTGCCTCAAGGAAATTAAAAGCGGGAGAGGTGGTGACCGCCGAAATGATTTTGGCTAAAACTCACACTGAAAGCGGCTTAAGTCCATTTGATGATGAAAAAATATTAGGCAAGAAATTGAATCAAGATATTGATGAGGACGAATTAATATTGGAGCACCACGTATCTTAAAAAGATGGCTAAGATAAAAGTAGTTGCAATAATTCAAGCAAGAATGACATCTTCAAGGTTGCTCGGCAAGGTTTTGATTAAAATACAGGGGAATCCTATGGTTTGGCATGTTATAAATAGACTTAAAAAATCAAAAAATATTGACGAGATAATTCTGGCTATTCCCGATAACTCGCAAAATGATATTCTGGAAAAATTCGCTAAAGAAAATAATTTTAAATATTTTAGAGGCAGCGAGGAAGACGTTTTGTCCAGGCATTATCAAGCTGCAAAAAAAAATGAGGCAGATGTGGTTGTGAGGATACCGTTCTGATAATGCATTGATTGATCCAAAGATAGTTGATTTGGTTATAGAAAAGCACCTTGGCTCAAATGCCGACTATACTTCTAATGTGATGGAAAAAACATTCCCTCTGGGTATGCACACGGAAGTTATTAATTTTAAAGTTTTAGAAGAAGCTTTTAATAAGGCAGATAAAGACTATGAAAGAGAGCACGTGACTCCTTACATATACAAACACCCCGAAATATTTAAGCTTCAAAGTATCAAGGCAAGAGGTAAATTATTTAGACCGGAACTACGTTCGACAGTTGATATGAAAGAAGATTTTGAGTTGATTGCTGAAATTTATAAACATTTATACAACTTAAAGAAAATTTTTACACTTGGCGAAGTTATTTCATTGTTAGACGCGCGCCCCGAATTTGTAAAAATAAATGTTGGCGTTGAACAGAAAAATCCTGATTTGAATAATTAGTAAAATATTGATATGGCTTCAAATAAAAATATAAAAATATTTATTACGGATGTTGACGGCGTTTTGACCGATGGCAAAATTTACTATTCTTCAAATGGAGATATTTTCAGGGCGTATGATATGCACGACGGGATTTTTTCTAAGTTAAAAGAAAAAGGAATTTTGACCGCTTTTTGCAGCGGAGAATCAGATGAGTCCATAAGCAATCGGGCGAAAAAGTTGAATATAGATTTTTTGATAATGGGTTCAAAAGATAAACTGAAGGATGTATCGGTAATGTTAAAAAAGCTGAATTTATCGTTTGAAGAAATGGCATACGTTGGAGATGATTTGGCCGACATATCGGTGCTGGAAAAGGCAGGTCTTTCTTTCGCGGTTCATAGCGCTGTTGAAGAAGTGAAAAAACATGTTGACTACATAACAAAAGCCAACGGCGGAAACGGCGCAATAAGAGAAATCTTTAATAATTATTTTTCAAAATAATATGAAATGCGTACTTTGCAATAAGAAAACAAAAACAATAATAACAAAGAAGCTCCGACATGGGGAAGAAAAAGATGTTTTTTATTGCCCAGAATGCGAGTTAGGAATGTTAAAGGATGACCGGTCAGAAGCGGAAATAAGGGAAATGTATGATGAAAATTGGCTTAAAAAATATGCTTTCGGAACGGCAGCCGAGGGAGAGAAAGATCCGGGAAGTCTTTTTGATTTGAGTCTGCAATATGAACAAAGGAGAACAAAGCTTATTAAAAAATATCTGAAAAAGAGCCAAAGGCTGCTGGAGATTGGCTGTTCCTCAGGCACTTTTTTATATTCAGTAAAAAAATACGTAGGTGAAGTTGTGGGAGTTGATTACGATACGAAAGCAATAAAATTTGCCGGAGAAAAATGCAATTGTCAGACTTTTGATGATATAAATGGTGTCAAAGGCAAATTTGATGTTATTTGTAATTTTGCTGTTTTAGAGCACGTAAAAGATCCCATTCAATTCATTGGAAAAATTAAAGAATACTTAAAGCCCGGAGGAATAATATTTATTGAAACCCCGAATCTGCGTAATGCGCTGGTGTCGGCATATGACCTGCCTAATTATTACTCATTTAATTTTGTTAACATTCATTATTTATACTTCACAAAAAAAAGCTTAAATATATTAATGGAAAAACTAGGTTTTACCGGAAAGGTTATTTCTAATCAGGAATATAATTTTCTTAATCATATGCATTGGTTGGACACCGGCGTTCCGCAATCAACATTTGTCCCCGGTCTGGTCTTCACCGTCTTTTAAGCTACGCGATACGCTTGAATCGGTAAAAAAGGAAAAATTAAATAATTTTATTCAGCAAACTGATATTGCCTATAAGAAACTTTTATCCGATATGGAAATTTCTGACACACTTGCTTTTATCGGTAAAAAAGATTAATCAAGATTTATGCCAAAAAACCGTAAAAATATAAATACAAAACTTATTGATGACTTATGGTTTTTGCGTCGGGATATTGTTTCCGACGGTTTTGACGACGCTCTAAAATATATTTCTAAAATAATTCCTTTAAAAATTCATAAAATTCCCACAGGAACAAAGTGCTGGACATGGACGGTTCCTGAAAAATGGAGCGTCAAACAAGCCTATATAGAAAATCTGAATGGTGATAAAATAATTGATTTGAAAAATCATCCTTTGCATGTGATGTCTTATTCGTTACCGATTGATAAAGTTGTAAGTAAGGAAGAACTTTTAAAGCATTTACATACAAGGCCCGACAGGCCCAACGCGATCCCTTTTGAGTTTAAATATTATGAAAAGGACTGGGGTTTTTGTATTCAACATAACAGGCTTGGTGAAATTACTGACGATAAATATAAAGTTTTTATTGATTCTAAATTTGAAAAAGGAGATTTAAAAGTTGGAGATTATACAATAAATGGTAAAAGCAAAAAAACAATTGTTTTGGTTGCTCATTTATGTCACCCGTGTCAGGTTAATGATGATTTGTCGGGCGTAAAAGTATTGATTGATGTTGCTCAAGAATTGAGCAAAAAGAAAAACAACTACACCTATAAGTTTTTATTCGTTTCAGAGACTATCGGCTCTGTAGCATATTTAAGTCAAAATGAAAAACTGATTTCGCAATTGGATTTTGGAATTTTTGCTGAAATGCTTGGGAATAATAATAACTTTGCTTTGCAATTGAGCAGGCAAGGAAATTTAAAGATAGATAAGGTGGCGCAATATTTAATGAGAAAAATACCCGGCGGTTTTAGGCAGGGCAAATTTAGGGAAATTGTAAGAAATGATGAGATGGTCTTTAACGGACCCGGTATTAATATACCTATGATATCAATAAGCAGATCCCCATATCCGGAATATCATACTTCAGACGACAGCCCTAAAATTATTTCTGAAAATAAGTTGGGTGAAGCAACAGAATTGATTTTGGAAATTTTAAATATAATTGATAAAGATTATATCCCTAAAAGACAATTTAAAGGCCCGATTTTTCTGTCGGGCTTCGGTTTGTGGGTTGATTGGAGAGTAAATAAAAAGTTGAATGAGAATGTGGAAAAAATAATGCTTAACCTGGAGGGCGATAAAAGCGTGTTTGATATTGCCGATGAACTGAATATGGACTTTAATGATGTGTTGGAATACGTAGATAAATTTTTTGCCAAAAAGCTGATAAAAAAGATGCTTCAATGAAATTTAATCTCCGCCCATTAAAAAATCTTTCAGGAAATCAAATTCCTTTTTTTCTAAACCTTTAAACAATAATATAAGAGAAAAATATAAAATAGTTGCAACAGATATAACACCTAAAGTTTGCCAAAGACCAAGCGGATTAACTTTGAAGACAAATAATGACATTATGACAGAAGCCAAAACACTTTTTGATATAAATTTCCAGTCTATTTCAAAGACCAGACTTTTGAAGGAATAAAACCATGTTAGAGCAAAGATAGTTATATAGGCTAGGAGGGTCGTTATTGCTGCGCCCAAGATTCCAAAACGTGGTACGAATATAAAGTTTAGTCCAACGTTCAATATAGAAGCGATAATCCAAACGACCCCGCTTATGTGAGTTTTCTTTTTAAGGGCGATTGTCTGGTCAAAGATATTATAAACTCCGAAAAGCAACATACTTAATGCAATAAATGGAATAACAAAGTAAGAGTGTTGTGCTATTTCAGTGGTAGAGAAAATTGTCAGTAATCTTTTTGACAGAACAGAAAGTCCGAAAACTGAAGGGATAGCTATTATCAAAAAATATTTTAGGGAATATTTAAGATAATTCTTCACTGTATCAATTTCATTTGCATCGTGATGCTTTGCAAGAGTCGCCGGCAACAAGAAACCGAGCGGTCCCATAAAAAAAGACAAAACACATCCTAGTGTATAGGCCGGCGCATAATAACCGACAAAAATAGTACCGAGGAAAAATCCTATAAAATATTTGTCGCTTGATTGAATAACCCAATAAGAAGCCTCAGTAGGTATCAGCGGCAAACTGAAATACAGATAATTTTTTATTCGTAAGAAGTGAGGGACCCTAATGCCAATTTCTTTTATGATAATAGCGCCCATTATGGTGAATATTATAATCCGTATTACCAGGAGCGACAAAATTGCCCCGAATATCCCATAACCCAAAGAAATTGCTAAAATAACCAGTCCGGTTTCACCCAGGTTTTGGCCGATACTGAAAATGGTATACCTTTTAATCTGCTGGAATGCCCTGAATACGCATCCGAATAACTGGTTTAAGCATTCAAATAATATAAATCCCGCCAACACCCAGATGAAAATTTTATTAGTTCCTAAAAATTTTGATACTGGATTTGCAAAAAATATTAAAAGTAATGAAATTATTGAAGAAACTACGAATATTACAACAAATACAGACCAAATTCCGTCCTGTATTTCTTTTTTATCTTTTTCCCCCGCCAGAAATCTGACTAAAGTATACGGTAGACTTAAAAGCGCAATTGGAGTGATAAGTCCCGCGGTAACTAGCACCTGAGTCCAAACTCCATAATTTTGCGCGCCTAAAAGTTTCGTGATTATAGGCAGAAGAATAATTCCGCTTAGTGCGCTTAACAGCTGCGCTATTACTAAAATTCCAATATCTTTTGTAAATTTTTTATAAGACATAATTAGTCAATCTTAACATAATAATCAATTTTTGGAACATTAAAATGGAAATAAATAAAGTTTTAGATTATTCTTATTATAAAAGCCTGGGATTTGGCAACTTTGAATCCTGGAGCGAGGACGACTTGGCTCAATTTTTAGTTTGGGATTTTTTAAATGCATGCAGCAATACTACCATATGCAAAGATTTAAAATCTTATATTGAAGAAAATAATTTTATTGCCGGAAAATTTAGTAAAAGCCAGATTATTTTTGAATTTTTAGACAAATTTTTCTTTAACTTGTCCACGTTTTTAAATAAAAACCGTGGCAAAAAAAGGATTTTATTTGAAAACTCAAACTACCCCGCGCTTATTTATGGCATAAGAAAAAAATATTCTGTAGGATTAATGCAACAAGGCAAGCGAGACAGGTTATTTATGAGAAAAGATTTTTCCGGTTATATGGGCGTAAGGGACCTGGATAAATGTTTTTTCTATTACTTTAAGGAGAAAGACATAAAATATCTCCACCAATTAGTTGGAATGGTTGAGGATAGGTTAAGAATTATTAAACCAGATTATATAATATTAACAAACGATACACTTCCGATTGAAAGGGCAATAGTGTTGGCTAGCAAGAAATTGGGGATAATCACTATAGAAATACAACATGGGGCATATATGAAGCCATCTTACGACAGCAAAACGACAACAGAACCGCTTACCGACGGAAAAGCTGCGGATTATATCTTACTGTGGGGTAAATATTTTAAAGATTTGTATTTAGAACAAAAGATAAGAGATTTGGAAGATATTTATGTATTGGGGTATCCGATTTTAGCTAAAAAGAAGTTAGAAACAAAAAAGAATAAAGGCGATGTAAAATATACAGTATGTTTTTTGGCGCAGGGTTTTGAAAAATTTAATAAAGATTTTTTTGAAATTAAAATAGAAACTGCAAGGCGTCTTTTTGAAATATGCGGTAAGTTGGGGTTAAAATTCATATATCGCTATCATCCGCGTGGTGAAAATAGAGAAGCGATATCAAAAAAGCTCCCGGGCGTTGAATTTACACGTGGAGGAGAGAAACTTGAGGATACATTTAAAAGGGCGGACATTTTTATCGGTGTTTCTTCAACAGCATTAGTTGAAGCGGCAATACGAGGTAAGCTCGCTTTACAACTGATGAATTATCCTATAAAATTAGATAATTTTGAGGAATTGGGAGCTTGTAGCAAGTCGCTTAAAAACATAAACGAATTGGAAAATTATTTGGATAAAATAGCGGGCGCAGCAAGCTTGGATGAGTTCAAAAAAGAGTTCAGCAACGATTATATAGAAACAAGGCATAACTCGGGTGAACGTTTGCTGGAAATATTAAAAAAAATAGAAAATAACAAAAATTTTTAATATGAAAACGATAATTCTTTGCGGAGGCGCCGGCACCAGATTAAGGGAGGAAACTGAATATAAGCCTAAACCCATGGTTGAGATTGGCGGAGCGCCAATACTGTGGCATATTATGAAAATTTATAATCATTATGGGTATAAAGATTTTATTTTAGCTCTTGGTTATAAGGGGAATATAATTAAGGAACATTTTCTAAGGCAAAAAAATTATACTACTGACCTTGCAATTAATACAAAAGACGGCAAAGTTGTAACTTTTGACAATGACACCTTGGATAATCCCGCTGATGATTTTAATATTATTTTTTCCGATACAGGTTTAGAAACACCACACGGCGAAAGGGTTCTTAAATTAAGGAAATATATCACAGAGGATAGTTTTATGGTTACATATGGAGACGGCGTCGCAGATATAGACATTAGTAAATTGGTAGAATTTCATAAGATCAGTGGGAAAATAGCCACTATTACGGGTGTTCATCCTACCTCCAGATGGGGGTTAATAAATACAGATGAAAATAGTTTGGTTACCGGATTTGCGCAAAAACCGGTGCTTTATGACTATGTAAGCGGCGGTTTTATGGTTTTTAATAAAGAGTTTTTTAATTATTTAAAACCCGGCGATATGATAGAAGATGCTTTGGCAAGATTGATACCAGAGAAGCAGTTGGGTATGTATAAGCATAAGGGTTGCTGGTATTGTATGGATACTTATAGAGATTTTTTATTTTTAAATGATCTTTGGGAGAAAGATCCAAAGTGGAAAATATGGAAATAAAAGGAAAAAAATTAAATCCAAGAAATATTTTGGTAACCGGCGGGGCGGGATTTATAGGCAGCCATTTGGTAGATGCGTTGATAAATAACGGCAATCACGTGATAGTGATTGATAATTTATCTACCGGTCAGGAAAAAAATTTAAATCCAAAAGCCGAATTTTATAAAGCGGATATACAAAGCGAAACTATATCAGATATCTTCAGGGACAAAAAACCGGAAATAGTTTTTCATTACGCCGCTCAAATTGATGTGCGCAAGTCAGTTGAAAATCCTATACTGGATGCAGACACTAATATTCTGGGCAGTTTGAATATTTTAGAGAATTGCAAGAAATATAAAATTAAAAAGGTCATATTTGCCTCTTCGGGTGGGACCATTTACGGGTTAGCAAATGTTATTCCCACTAAAGAGGATTCCCCAGAGATGCCGCTTTCTCCATATGGCATAGCTAAATTAGCTGTAGAAAAATATCTTAATTATTATAAAAATATTTTTGGTTTACAGTTTGTATCGTTAAGATTTGCAAATATATATGGACCCAGACAGAATCCTAAAGGCGAGGCGGGAGTTATTTCAATCTTTTCTGACGCGATGTTAACTGATAAAAAACTGGTAATGAACGGGGATGGACTTCAGACTCGGGATTTTGTTTTTGTGGGTGATGTAGTGAGGGCAAATATTTTAGCTATGGAAGGGGAAAAATCCGGCATATTCAATGTGGGAACTGGCATAGAAACAAATATAGATACAATTTTTAGAAAATTAAGAGATCTGACAGGGTCAAATTGCGCGGAAATTCGAGGCCCCGATAAACCCGGAGAGTTAATGAGGAGCAGTTTGGATTATGGCAAAATCAAAGAAACATTCGGTTGGCAGCCGGAATATAAATTGGATCGTGGACTAAAAGAGACAGCGGATTGGTTTAAAAATCAGCTAAAGCAATAATAATTAATGTTCTGATGAAAATATAGAAAATAAATACCCCATTGAATCTTGGAATGAATATTATAAGAAAGAAAGAGTTAAGCCGAAAGTCGGTTTTTTTAAGTCTTATGATATTTTTTTATGCGATGTCATACTCCAAAAATATTTGCCTTTCAATAACGGAGACAAAAAAGATGTCAAAGTTTGCGAGATCGGTTCCGGGGACGGTAAATTAGTCAGAAAAATTTCTGATAACTTTAATTATCAGCCTTATGGTATAGAGTATGGCAAAGAACCGGCGGCGCAGGCTCAGAAAATTGGCGTTGATACAATTATCGGCGATGCATTCGACGAAAATCTGCTGTCCAAATATAAAGAATACTTTGACGTGGTTTATTCTTACGGTTTCATAGAACATATTATGCCACCGGAGAAGGCTATAGATATACATTTACAATTACTCAAGAAGGGGGGCTATTTTTTCATACAAATACCCCGATTTAAGGGATTTAATTATTTCAGGGCGAAAGTATTTAGGCCTGATATTCTTCCCTTGCATAATTTAGAAATAATGGAGCAAGAAATTCTTGAGTCCCTATGTAAAAGAGAAAACATAGAAAAGTTATTTTGTAAAAATTATGGCACTTTCAAACTGAGGATTCCCATGGACCGTAAAAACACTAAATGGTATCTTCTTAAAATAATATGCAGCCTGGATTATGTTTTAAATCCAATATGCAGATTAATTTTTAGGGACAAGGGCTTTGAGACAAGATTATTTAGTCCATGTGTAATATTTATTGGAAGAAAAATATAAGATGGAAAATAAAATTTTGTTAAGCATCGCTATTCCAACTTATAATCGGGCAACTTGCCTGAATAGTCTTTTGAGTTGTATTGCGCCTCAAGCGGAGGAGATGGACGGATTGGTTGAAATATGTATTTGCAATAATGGCTCGACAGACAACACTCGTGAAATTGTGGCTAGTTTTATTGAAAAATATCCAAATTTGATAAAGTACAGCGATAATGGGAAAAATTTAGGAGTTGATAAAAATATAATAAAAGTTATGGAAATGTTCGACGGAAGGTTTGTCTGGACTTTTGGGGACGATGACTTAATCATTAATGGAGGGATTAAAAAAGTAGTTGATTTTATTAAAAATTATTGCAATGAAAATACGGGGTTTATACTATTGGGTCACAAAGCATACTTTGTTGATGATACAACCGGCAAAGAGGTTGTCTATTTTGATACAGCAGAAAAAGAAATGCCCAGCATGTATAAAATGAATTTAAGGGATATTATTGGCATAAGGTTCAATAACTCATTTATTTCTATATCCTTATTCAACAGTAAATTTATAAAAAAAATATTAAAAGAAGACAAAGAAATAATAGAACACGCAACTGGCAATTATTATATTCATACATTTTTGTCCCAACTGATGCTTCTAAAATACCGATTTTTGGAGGCGATAAGATTCAATGAGGCGATAGTAACAGAAGACTTACATTACTATAAGCTTTATATTGAGGATGAGTTTAAAGTATTTTATGCAGCCAGGGAAAAATTAAACAGTTTATTGACTAAAAGTAAATATATGGACGGTTCTTATATGGGGACAATGGCTAACGAGCAAAAAGGATTGAAAAAGAGCATTATTAAAGAAATGGGAGTCACGAGAGCATTTGGCGTGTTTGATTATTTTTCTTATTTCGGTTGTATAAAATTATTTTTTCAAAAAGCGACATTATTTGATGCATTATTGTTTTCTGTTTTTTTTATATTTTTTTCAATTGTGCCATCTTTCATTCTGAAAAATCTATACAAAATTTTCATAAAAATAAAACATAAAGATCAATGGCAGAAAGTTTGGCTTTATATAGTTACTAAGCAGACCGGCGCTATCGGCGGAAGCCGTAGGCTGATAGCTTTCGGGGATTATAATATTAACTAAAGAAACGTAATTATGGAAAAAATAAAAAACTTTATAAAGCCGATTTATAAGAAAATTTTTCCTGATCTTGTTTACTATTTTAAAAAAGAAATTTCCGGCTGCGAATCAATCTTAGATTTAGGATGCGGATTCCACTCTGTGGTGCAGCATTGTAACCTCCCCCTCAAGGTCGGAGTCGAACTTTTTGACCCCTACATAGAGGAAAGCAAGAAGAAAGGACTACATCATCAATATATCAAAGAAGATGTAACCAAAGTTGATTTTAAGCCAAAATCATTTGACGCCGTGATTATGATTGATGTATTGGAGCATCTTACAAAAGAAGACGGACAAAAAATGCTGAAAAAAATGGAGAACTGGGCAAAGAAAAAAGTTATCGTGTTTACGCCGAACGGGTTTGTAGACCAAGACGAATATGATCACAATCACTTACAAAACCATATATCCGGTTGGTCGGTTAAGGAGTTGGAAGGTGCCGGATTTAAAGTTTGTGGCATAGCGGGATATAAGAAACTTAGAGGGCATCTAGCATCTATAAAATATAGGCCGGTTATTTTTTGGCTGATGATCTCTGGTTTGACTCAAGTTGTCACTTTACATTATCCCAACTTGGCATTTCAGTTATATGCCGTAAAGGATATTAAAAGTTAAAAATAAAATGGATGTAAAAAATAAAAAAATTTTAGTTACGGGTGGCGCTGGTTTTGTGGGGTCTCATACTGTTGATGCCTTAATAGAAAAGGGAGCGGAGGTTATTGTAGTAGATAATCTTTCAACAGGGCGAAAAGAGAACCTTAATCCAAAAGCAAAATTTTATGAGGAGAATGTCGCCGACCCTAAGATGGAAGAAATTTTAGACAAAGAAAAACCGGAAATTATTTATCATTTTTCTTTTTTTGTTTTGGTCCCTAAATCAGTGGATAATCCGCTTTTAGATGTAGATAATATTATAGGATCAATCAGGATACTTAAAAAAATAAAAGAAATGGGCGGCGTAAAGAAATTTGTTTATCCTTCATCGGGATTTACATATGGGAATACAAAAAATTTACCTGCGAAAGAAACAGAGCCGCAAATCCCGGTTTCTCCGTACGCTGTGGCAAAAATAAATGTCGAAAATTATTTAAGATTTTATAAAGATACTTTTAATATTCCTTATGTGATACTTAGATATGCGGCAATTTATGGGCCAAGACAGGTGACGGGGGCTTTGTCGGATTATATACGCCAGCTTTCTTGTGATAAACAAGCCGAAATGTGGGGAGACGGCAATAAAACTAGAGATTATGTCTATATTTCTGACGTAGTCAGGGCGAATTTATTAGCGCTGGATGTTCCCGACGATTATCCTAACCCGGTATTTAATATCGGCACCGGTATTGAAACTACATTAAATTGTCTTTATCAAACAACCGCAAAATTATTAAACAAAAAAGCCGCTCCGATTTATCATCCTGAAAGATCCGGAGAACAAATAAGATATTGTTTAGATAATTCAAAGATTAAAAAAGATCTAGGGTGGAGCCCGGAAATTAGTTTAGAAGAGGGTTTGAAATTAACATTGAGGTCAAAGGGTTTATTATAATTATGGCTAAAGAAAAAGAGCTGTTAGTGTCTATAATCACTCCAACATTCAATAGGGGAAAATTCTTGGAAGAAAATATTTTGAGCATTAAGGGTCAGAATTATTCTAATATAGAACACATTGTCGTTGACGGCGGTTCGACAGACAATAGTATAGATATATTAAAGAAATACGAAAAAACCTATAATTTAAAGTGGGTTTCCGAAAGAGACAACGGGTGCGCAGACGCTATGAACAAAGGTTTTAAAATGGCGACCGGCGATGTGTTTTGTTGGTTGGATTCAGATGATATTTATCTTCCTGGGACAATAAGAAAAATAGCCGAAATTTTTAAAAAAAGACCGGATATAGATGTGGTTTTTGGGGATATTTATTTTGCCAATCAAAACGGCAAGATAGAAGGATGTATTAAACATACAAAGTTTGATATAGAGGCATTGATTTATGTGGGGATGGTGTTGAGTCCTCAGGCAACTTTTTGGAGAAAAAGCATCGGTCAGAAAATCGGCATATTTGATACAAAATTTTTACGTATTGCGGATGCGGATTTTTTTATAAGGATGGGTTTATTCGGAGCAAATTTTTACCATCTTAGAGATTTCCTATCAATATACCGGCTTCATTCAGAACAATTAACTAAATCTGTTGAACTCTGCAAAACGGAGGGTGACAAGCTTGCCCTAAAGTATCAGGACAATAACCTTAACTATTTTGCCTTGCTGTGCAAGAAGGCAAAAATTTTAACGAAAAGGACATTCCAATATACTAAACAGGGAGATGCCTTGTATGTACTCAGAGGTGTTTTAAGACGTATGAATATGTCGCTTTATAAAAAATAAATATTATGTATCGCGCGAAAGTAGCTATATTTCATCCTCAACTTATTGCTGGAGGCGGCTCTGAGGCGGTTACAGTTTTGGCTGCAGAAGTTTTGAAAAAAGATTATGATGTTTCCCTCGTCGCAATGGGTAAAATCCATCTCGATGAATTAAATAAATTTTACGGTACCACTTTGAAAGAGGGCGAAATTGAATTAATTTCACTTAAAATTCCGATATTTCTTAAAAAAAGATTTGCTGCTTTAAGGTCTTATAGACTGGCAAGATTTTGCAAAAAAATAGCTCCTGATTTTGACGTCATGATTTCTATGTATAATCTGATGGATTTTGGTAAAAAGGGGATACAATTTATTGCTGATTTTTCTTTCGATGATAATTTACGAAGGAGTTTTGACCCTGAGGCGGCAAAATATAAAAAATGGTTTTATAAAAAATCATTTTTACGAAAGTGCTACTTAAAGTTGGCTGCATTTTTGTACGGAGACCAAAAAGATAATTTTAAAAATAACATTACAGTAGCCAACTCTAAATGGGCGGCTAGCGCACTGAAAAAAAACTATGACATAAATGCGCAAGTACTTTACCCGCCGGCAGTCGGGGTTCCGCAGGATATCCCATGGGATAATAAAGAGAATGGGTTTGTGTGTTTGGGTAGAATATCTCCTGAGAAGCAGATAGAAAAAGTTATCGGTATATTGAAAAGGTTAAGGAATGATAATATGGATGTTCATTTGCATATTATCGGTGGCGCGGATGACCAAGATTATTTTAAGTTAATCGAGAATCTTTGTGTGGAAAATAGCAGCTGGTGTTTTTTAGAGGGGAAGATGTACGGACAAAATAAGTTAGATTTTATTGCTAAACATAAGTTTGGAGTTTCTGGGCGAAGTAATGAGCCATTTGGTATAGCTGTGGCTGAAATGGTAAAAGCTGGATGTATCGTTTTCGTCCCAAATGGCGGCGGTCAAACAGAGATTGTGAACGATGCAAAACTTATTTATAAAGATGAGGAAGACGCTGTTGTGAAAATAAAAAAGATAATTAATGACATTGATTCTCAAAAAGAGACGAGGGATCAGCTGTCCTTAAATATTAAAAATTTTTCAGAAGAAAGCTTTAGAGAAGGAATAAAAATAGTGGTTGATAAATTTTTTGAAATGAATGAAAAATTTAAAATTAGAAAAGTTTCAAATGCATGGGGATGGGAGGATTGTTCTTCTTTAAGAAACACGCCAAAGACTCTGTGCTGGCTTCCAAAGAATACAAAAGACACTTACGAAACAACTATTTATGTTGACAACTATATTAAAAGTCAAGGATTCAAGGATCCGTCAAGAGAAAAAATTGGCTGGCTGCTGGAGACACCTCAACTGAATGAAAAGACTACCAAGTACCTTGTAAATAATTTAGAAAAGACGAAAAAACATTTCAAATATATCTTTACTTGCATAGATAGTCTGGTTGCGCTTGGAGCGCCTTTTACGTATACAATATCAAACGCGGTTCCTTGGATATGGCCGGAGAATAGAAAGATTTATAATAAAACCAAATTAGTTAGTATGATTGCCTCCAATAAAGGATGGTTGAGGGGTCATCAAAATAGATTAGAGTGGGTCGAAAAACTAAAAGATAAAGTTGATTTATTCGGTTCCGGAAGACCTAATCAATTGAAAGATAAAGAAGATGGATTGCGCGACTATATGTTTTCGGTCTCAATTGAAAATGACGAATCTGATGCATACTTTACGGAAAAATTGACAGACAACTTTGCCACGGGAACTGTGCCTGTGTATTGGGGTTCAAAAAAGGCAGTTGAAAAATATTTTGATCCGTCAGGTGTAATATTTTTAAAGGATGATCCGACGCTTTTAACGCTATCGGCTGAAAAATACCAGTCAATGATGCCGGCGATAGAAAGGAATTTCAAGTTAGCTCAAGATCTTCCAATTGCAGAAGACTACTTTTTTGAAAAATACTTAAAAAAAATGGTTAACCCGCTCCTGGTTTCAATTATTTTACCCACTTACAATAGGGAAGAATACATAAAAATAGCAGTTGAAAGCGCTTTAAACCAATCATATAAAAACATAGAACTAATCATAATTGATGACGGTTCATCTGACAGAACAAAAGATGTTATCAGTCCATATCTTGCAGATTCACGAGTTCGTTATATCTATCAGGATAATAAAGGACAGGCCTACGCGATGAACAAGGGTTTTAAGATGGCTGCTGGCGATATAGTTTGCTGGATTGATTCGGATGATGTCTACCTTCCTGGTACAATCAAAAAAATAGTGGAAATTTTCAGAAAAAGGCCGGATGTCGACGTAGTTTTTGGTGATCTTTTGATATCAGATAAAAACGGTAAAATAATTGATTATTGGAAGCGTCTTGATTTTGATATGGAGGCGTTAATATACACAGGGATGGTCCTTACCCCCGGAGACACGACTTTTTGGCGCAGGTCATTGTATGAAAAATTAAATGGTTTTGATACAAAATATTTAAGGTCTTATGATTACGATTTTGTCATCAGAATGGGTCTATTCGGCGCAAAATTTTATCACACGCCGAATTTTTTAGCAATTTATAGGCTTCATAAACATCAGCTAACTAAATCGACGGAACTTTGTAAGTTAGAAAATGATGAAATTTTTAAAAGATATTCTGACAAGAATCTTGGCAGAATATCTTTGAAATTAAAAAGAATAAAAATTTTAACCAAAAGAACTTTTTATTTTATGGCAAAAGGCGATTTTGTGTTTGTTTCCAGGGGCATCTTAAAGCGTTTAGGAATAATAAAAATAAAGAGCGACTAGCTTGTGTGGGGCACTTTCCATGCTTTCTGCTATAAGATATAGTATAAGATGAATAGTGTTACATTTTTATGAATATAGAAGAATATTCAAAATATAAACAATTTTACACCGAAGAGATATCAGGTTTGTTGCTAAAATATCTTGATAAAAATAATTGGAACAATTATTTGGATTTGGGATGCGGAGATGGCGCTTTGCTTCACGCTTTGAACGAGAAAGGCTACTTCAACGGTAAAATTGTTTACGCGGTTGATTTATCGGCAAACAGGATAAATTTAGTCAGAAAAATAAACGAAAATTTCAAATGTTTTGTGGCAGATGCCTGCAATGTTCCGCAGATAAAAGAAGGCGCAATAGATTTTTTGATTTCTTCGCAGGTGATAGAGCATGTTAATAATGACGAAAATATGATAAAAGAAGCCTATAGAACGTTGAAAACAGGCGGGGTTCTTTATATTTCAACTGTTTTTAAGAAATGGTATGGTTGGTATTTTTATAAATGCAACGGAAAGTGGGCGTTAGATCCAACACACTTGAGAGAATATAATAAGGACGATCAACTATTGAGTATTTTAAATAAAAACAATTTTGATATTTTGGAAAATAAAAAGACACTAACGTCAAGGTCAATTCTGGATATCATATTGAAAAGAACAAAGGTTGGCAGAGATTTTTTTATTAAGCATCCATCTTTACAAATAATAAGAAAAATAAATATTCCAATTTTAGGATATTATAATTGGGAAATAGTATGCAAGAAAAAATGACAGAAATAAATAAAAATAAATATAGGGTTGCAATTATCTCTCCGGCGCCTTTTTACTATCATACGCCGCTCTATCGTCGCTTGGCTGAGTCTTTGGATATTGATTTAACAGTTTATTACTGTTCTAAAGAAACTCTCAATGGTGTAGACGTCCAAAAAACTTATAGTACTAAAGGCAGTTTTATTGGCAAAGAAGATTTATTAAAAGGTTATAACTATAAGTTTATAAAAAACTACTCTTTGGTTCCGTCTTATCTGACTTGGCCGTTCGGGCTGATTAACATTGGCGTCTGGCGGGAAATTAAAAGCGGCGATTATGATGCTGTCGTATTGCAAGCATGGACCAATATAACTTGGTGGGTGGCTTTTTCGGCCTGTTTGAAATATAAAACTCCGGTCTTATTTATGACTGATGCCAATATTCTTTCAGAATCCATCAGATCTGTATGGAAGAAAAAAATAAAGAAATATATACTTAATTATTTATTTAAAAAAACAGATGGGTTTCTAACAACCGGCAAAGCCAATGAAGAATTTTACAAATATTATGGTGCCAATACGGACAAGATGGTTCGTTTCTATTTTTCTTGGGGATACGAGTCATTTATCACAAAATCTCAAGAGATAAAATCTAGAAGAGGGGATATAAGAAAGTCTTTTGGCGTAAAAGAAGATGACTTTTTAATACTATATGTCGGTCGTTTGTCTCAGGAGAAAAATCCGGGAATAATTTTAGATGCCTTTAATAGTTTAGCTACAAAAAATAAAAAATTGTTTTTTGTTGGAGACGGACCATTGCGGGATAATTTAGAACAAAAAATAAAAGAAACAAATACGAAAGGAGTTTTGTTTGCCGGATTTCAAAACCATAATAAAATAGGGGAATTTTATGCAATCGCTGACGTTTTGGTGTTGCCTTCCAGCTCGGAAACTTGGGGGATAGTTGTAAATGAAGCAATGTGTTTTGGGTTGCCTATTATTACTTCCGATCAGGTAGGAGCCGCTGTTGACTTGGTAAAGAACGGGCAGAATGGTTTTGTGTTCCCTGTAGGTGACACTAAAAAGCTTATTACGGCTCTTAATAGTTTAATTAATATGTCCCCGAACGAGCGCTTATCTTTTAGACAGAAATCAAGCGAGATAATTAAAGAGTGGATAGACAAAGTAGATCCAGTCAAACAATTAATCAGACTGCTACCGGCTTCTAACTCGAGTTATTATCTGCAAGAAAGTAAGGGTAAGAGGATTTTAATGATTTCACCATATGTCCCTTGGCCTATGTACGGCGGAACGCTGGTGCGCATCTATAATCTACTAAAAGAGCTTTCAGAAAGAGGATATAAAATTATTTTGTTCGCCGGTAACGATGGTACAAAGATTGATTCTAGTAATCCTCTAAACAAAATATGTGAGGAAATCCATTTATTTAAACTGGCACCAGGAAGTTCCTTCAGTTTCGCCCTGGGTTCGATTTTTTCTGCTCAGCCATATCCTGTTTCAAGGTTTAATACTAATTCAATGAAAGAAGGGTTAAAGAAATTACTCACGGCTCAAAAATTTGATTTAATCTGGGTAAATTTATCTATATTAGTCAATATATTACCGATAGATTTAGTAAAAAATACTCCTATATTACTTGACCACCCGGAATGTGAAGAGCTAGTTTATAAAGATTATATAAGAGGAGGCAACTTGGCTCAAAGGTTTTTTTCTTTTATTAATTTAATGAAATTAAAAAAATTTCACGAAAAAGTTTTTTCTAGAGTGAGTGCCATTTTTTGTGTTTCTAAAGAGGAATCAGATTTTACAATAAACCAAACTAAAAAAGGTATCAAAGTGTGGGTCGTTCCTAATGGGGCAGATGGCAATACTTTTTATCCGGATAACTTTTCAGAGAGTAAGCCCAATCGTATTTTGTTATGCAGTGGAATGAATGTGCGAAGAAACATTGATGCTGTAGTTTGGTTCGCTCGACATATTTTTCCGCAAATAAAGAAAGAAGTTTCTGATGCAGAATTTTGGATTATAGGCTCAAATCCAACTCCGGAAGTTTTGCGACTTAATTTGATACCTGGAGTAACAGTGACTGGCACAGTAAAAAACATAGAGGATTATTACAGGATGGGAAAAGTTTTTGTTGCGCCATACCGCTTTGGTGCAGGCACTAAATTAAAAGTTTTTGAAGCAATGGCAAGCGGTATTCCGATTGTTTCTACTTCTATTGGATGTCGGGGAATAGACATCATTAACAAGCAGCAAATTTTAATTGCTGATAGCGAGGTGGAATTCAGCCGTTGCGTAGTTGATTTGTTGTGTAATCCGCAATTAGCTAAAAAAATAAGCGAAAATGCTCTTGCATTAATAAAAGAGAAGTATTATTGGAAAAAAATTGTTGATGAATTAGAGCCGAAAATGATAGAAATCATTAGAAAATAAACATGAAAGTTTTAATTATTTCTCCTCTTGCACCCTGGCCGCTGTATTCGGGCGGTTCCGTCAGAATTTTTAATTTACTAAAACAAATGTCATTGCGTGGGCATGAGATTTTTTTGTTGGTTGGGCAGAACGACAATGCGTCTGCTTTTGATAAAGAGTTGTCTGATTTGTGTCAAAAAATATATACTTACAAAATTCCTATTTTCAGCTCATTCTTTTTCCTTCTTCGTTCAGTTTTTTCTCCTAAAATCTACCCTGCGTTGAAATTTCAAAGCAAGAATTTTAAAGAAGTCGTAAACAATATTATTTCTGAAGTTGGAATAGACACCATTTGGGTCAATTTTTCCTTTATGGCCGATATGCTGCCTGACGGTTTAAACGAAAAAATATCCGTGATTTTAGATCAGCAAGAGTCAGAAAGGTTAGTGTATTACGGATATTTAAAAAGGGGTAATTTGTTGCAAAGGATCTTTGCAATTATTAATATTGTTAAACTTAGAAGATTTGAAGAAAGAGCTTTCTCTAAAGTTGATATTTTACTGTGTGTCTCTCATGATGAGGCGGCTATAGCAAAAAAATATGCGAGAAAAGAGATAAAAATTTTGGTAGTTCCAAATGGAGTTGACGAAAGTTTTTTTGGCGACCTAAAAGCATTCGTAAACAATGGCAGCAGGATTATTTTTTGCGCAAATTTGGCGATTCGAAGAAACGTTGAGGCGGCTGTTTGGTTTACTGGGCGCATATTCCCCAAGGTAAGGGCGCAAATTAAAGATGCCGAATTCTGGATTGTGGGGAGCTGGCCCAGCGATGAGGTCTTACGGCTGAATTCGGTTCCGGGAGTTCGTGTCATAGGTATGGTGGAAGATATTAAAAAATATTATAAAGAGGGGCGTGTTTTTGTGGCGCCTTATCACTTTGGCGCAGGGACCAAGTTAAAGGTATTTGAAGCAATGGCAATCGGTATACCCGTAGTTTCTACTGACATTGGCGCTCAGGGGATAGAAGTAACCAACGATAAGGATATTATTATAGCTAATAATGAAAACGATTTTTATAATAGCGTGGTTGAATTATTATCTAACCGTCAGAAAGCCGAACAAATCGCTGTAGCCGGACAAAATTTAATTAAGCAAAAATATACTTGGAATAAAATTGTATCCTGTTTAGAGCAGGAAATTTTAAAGTTATTAAATAATAAAGGGCATTAGCTCTGTATTGCCTATGTTGCTCAGTAATAAAGAGGCAGAAACTGAGCAGTAAGCATATATCATATGATTACAATAATTACCAATCCAAGGCCATTTTGCGGTATTTTTGATAAGATACAAAGAAACGCGTTGAGCAGTTGGATAAAATTTTGTCCCGGATGCCAAATTATATTATTTGAGGATGAAGAAAAAACCACCGGAAAGGTGGCAGCGGAATTTGGGTTAGATTATGTGGCTGATGCAAAATGCAATGAGTTCGGGACTCCTTTGATTGATGATGTGATAAACATTGCAAAAAAAATGGCAAAATTTGAAACTTTAGCCTATGTGAATACAGATATTCTTTTATTGAAAAATTTCGTTCCCGAGATTGAAGAGGCAAAGAAAAAGATTAAAAACAAAGATTACTTCATATCTGGTCAAAGGTATAATTTAGACATTGATGGTGATATTGATGTTGATGATTCGGATTTCGAGGAGAAAATATTAGGTGAAGTTGCCAAAAGAGGCAAACTATACAGTCCTGCAGCCATGGATTATTGGGTATTCCCCCGTAATTTAAATTTTAATATCCCGCCATTTGTTATTGGCAAACCGGGCATAGATGGCTGGCTGGTGTATAAAAATAGAGTTACAAAAAATCCAGTTATAGATATGACACCAGCGATTAAAATAGTGCATCAAAATCATAATTATCCTCACGCCAAAAAAGATTTTTTTGAAACAGAAAAACAAAGAAACTTAAAATTAGCCGGGGGATTTAAGAATATGATAACTTTACGGGAATCGGACTGGGTTTATTATGGCGGCAAGCTGAAAAGACCAAAGTTCCCGAGGAATATTCTATCGTGGTTGATTTTATTTTACCCGTGGAGAGTTTTTTATGCTTCAGTCAGGATTACAAATAAAAAGTTGTTTATCAGAAAATAAAATATTATGCAAAAGGATAAAAAACATAAAGTTTTAGTTTGCGCCTATGGTTGCATACTTGAAAAAAAAACGGGACGCAGTATAGGCGGAGAATATATCCTTGGCTGGGAGATGGTAAGGCAGCTTAACCGATATCATAGCGTTTGGGTTTTATCTCATGAAAGAGACCGAAAAGACATAGAATGGTCATTGAAGAAGTCGCCCATGCCCAATGTTCAATTTTGTTATATAAGGTTGCCTTGGTGGCTAACTTTTTTAGAAAGATTTCAGGGCGGCCTTCAACTTTATATTTATTTTTGGCAAATAAAGGCTTATTTTGTTGCCAAGAAATTGCATAAAGAAAATAATTTTAATGTTTTTCATCATATAACTTACGCAAACGATTGGATGGCCAGCTTTATTGGAGCTTTTTTGCCAGTTACTTATTTAAGGGGTCCCGGAGGCGGAGCTCACCGTGTGCCAGATAGTTTTCTGGCGGGGTTTTCTTTTAATGAGAGATTGTCTCAATATTTTAGGAGTATTTTTCAATGGGTTTTTAAACACGACCCGATTTTTATAATCGGACAAAATCGTGCAAAAGCTTTACTGGTTTGTAATATGGAGTCTTTCAATGCTTTACCGGAGAAATGGCAAGAAAAAGCCTATATTTTCCCTGTTAATGGTATATCTAGCGAAGATTTTAAAGATCTTATTTATAAAAAAACTGACGGAGAATATTTCTCTGTTATCTCTGCGGGAAGGTTGATTAAGATCAAAGGATTTGATTTGGCGATAAAAGCATTTAAGGTTTTTAGCGACAAGGTTCATAATGTAAAACTTAGTATTATAGGCGAGGGGTCAGAATTGATTAAATTAAAGGATCTAGCTTCTAATCTGAAGATTAAAGATAAAGTCATTTTTGAAGGTTGGATGTCGCGGAAAGAGTTATTCAGAGAGATGAGTGATTGCGATGTTTTTTTATTCGCGAGCTTAAGGGACGGCGGAGGAGCAGTTGTTGTTGAGGCTATGGCGGCGGGAAAGCCGGTTGTTTGTTTTGATTTGGGCGGCCCCGGCTTTCATGTGGACGAAAATTGTGGTATAAAAATAAAACCAACTAATCCCGAGGCGGCAATTAGTAGCATCGCTAGGGCATTAGAAAAACTATATTTTGATAATGGCTTGCGTATTAAATTAGGCAAAGGGGCGAGAGAAAAAGCGGAGAAAGAATATAATTGGGATAAATTAGGAGACAGATTATTCAAAATATACAAAAACCTTTAAAAGTCTGAGAATATGAATCACAGCACCGTTAAGGATTTTGTGAAAAATAAAAACAATATACACGCTTTTTTGCTTGTTGGCTTTTTGTGGCTCTGTGTTTGGGCAACATACAATACGGATGTTTCTATACTCTTTCACCCAGGATTCCCGCATAATGTACTTGAGCTAATCCATGGCTTACGTTCACTTCTGCCGTTTTTATCATTGATCGCGGCAATTTTTATTTTATTTAAAAATCGCTCATTGCCTAAGAAATTTTTTACAACACCCGTTGGTTTACTAAGCATTTTTACTATTATTGGTGTTATTTCCTCGGTATTCTCCAAAAATCCTTTGATGGCTTTTTACTGGGGGATTTTATACGGTACTGTTATAGTGGTTCTTCTAACTATTTTAGATAACAGAGATTTATTAAAAAAAATTATCAAAATTAATTGTATTATCGCAGGGATTATAGCTATAGGGCTAACATTGGTTTTTCTGATCCAGCCCGGAGCTGTAAAATCTCTAACTTTTAATTTTTTAATTTGTAGCCAAAGACCATACGAGGGGTTGGGAGGTGTAGCTGCCCAAACTAATAGATTTGGCATGCCGGAAACAAGACCAACAGGGTTGGGCAGATATGCCGGGTTCGTATCTGTAATTGCTCTTGCAGGATTTCTCTGCAGCAAGAAGCGTTCAAAAATAGTTTGGCTGTTGCTTTTTCTCGTTTTTTTGTCGATACTTCTTTTTTCAAAAGGGAGGACAGAAATTATGGCATTTATCGTCGCGATGATTTTTGCTATATTATTAGTAAAAAAGATAAATATCCCGCTGGTTCTTGGGGTGTGTATAGTTTGCATGCTGTCTTTTTTTATAATTTTTTATAATATTCCCTGCAGCAATTCTTTTGGTTCGATGGCCTATTTTTTGCCCAATATATCTTTTGGGCACCCATCTGCGCCAAAAAATGTTATATCTGAAGATCTATTGAATATATCAACATTAAAATCAGCAACTGATTCTAAGTCCAGAATATTAAATACATCAACATCAAAATCAGCAACTGCCACCGGACTGGAAACGTTAAATACGTCCGATTCAAAATCGGCAACCGCTTCCGAATCGGAACCGACAGCAAGAAATATAGAAAGTGTGATTACCTTAAGTGGCAGGACAAGCGGCGTTTGGTCTGATTCTTTACATCTTTTTTTGGGCAGTCCTTTAGTGGGTTATGGATTTCAGGCGGATAGGTTTTTTCTTGACGGTCAGCATGCGCATAATTCCATAATCCATGCGTTAATTCAGGCAGGAATTTCGGGAACAATACCATTCTTGTTGGCTTTTATTTTCACTTTAATAATTTTAATAAGACTTCTAAAAAATCCGAACATTGAACAAGGTGAAAGAAATTTTCTAGTAATAGTTTCTGCGGCGCTTATGTTTTTCGCTGTTAGGTCTATTACGGAATCTGTGGCATTTTTCAGCGCAGATTGGCTTTTTGTAGCTCCATTGATTGCATATATACAATGTTTGGATGGTGAAGTTAGAGAGGAACAGAAAAACAAAAAAAAGACAGAGATTAATTTTTTAGGAAATAAATTTAACGCATTAAAAACTTCAGATGTGACGGAAAGGATGACTTATTGGATTAAAAATGAATCGCGCAAAATGCATTGGATTATAGTTACCGGAATGCACGGAATAGTTGAAGCAGAAAAACATATAAGTTTTAAACATTTAATCAGCAATGCTGATTTGTTTGTGCCCGATGGAATTTCACTGATTTGGCTGGCTAATTTAAAGGGATTTGATATTAGTGAAAGAATTTCCGGGGCAAATTTGATGGCGGATTTTTTTAGGGTTTCTGAAAAAAATGGGTTCAGACATTATTTTTATGGCGACACTGAAGAGACTTTGCAGGCATTGAATAAAGAAATATTAAAAGATTTTCCAAATCTAAAAGTTGCGGGAAGCTATTCTCCGCCGTTCAAAACTCTTACTGGAGAAGAAGATAGAAAGATTATAGAAAAAATTAATCAGGCAAAGCCCGATGTTCTATGGGTGGCGTTGGGATTGCCAAAGCAGGAGAGATGGATCTTTGAACATAGGGAGAAGTTAAATGTTCCGGTGGTTGTAGGGGTAGGAGCAGCTTTCAAATTTTTGTCGGGCAGAGTGAAGAGAGCGCCGAAATGGGTTGGTGATTTGGGATTTGAATGGCTATGGAGGCTTTTTACAGAACCGAAAACGGTTTGGAAGAGGATTTTTATAGATGGCCCATTTTTTGTTTGGCTTGTTATTATTGATTTTTTCAGCTTTAGGAAATAAAAATAGTATTATAGAAATCAAACTAATGATTGAAATAAGAAGGCTTGACGGGATTCGGCAAACAGGGAAACGACAGTGCGCTTGACTAAAAGCGCCTTTTTTGTTATTGTAATAGCGGTGATTTTGATTCTAGAGTACATTTCATTGAGGGAGGCTTTTGTGAAAATTGAACTTGATGCACTGGACCCTGCGCCGAAGCGTCGTTGGACCGATGATGAGTTTGATTTCATCTTTCGGCGCGCCAATTGTTTTTGTCTTGACGTGGTAATCGTTAAGAACGACGGAATATTTTTCGTCAAAAGAGAAATTGAGCCGTTCAAAGATAAATGGACTTTACCCGGCTGCATAGTGCGCTTTAAAGAACCTATTGATGAGGCGTTTGACCGTTTGCTCTTGGACGAATTAGGGGTCAAATGTGTTGAAAAAAAATTACTGGGATGCATCCAGCATCTTGATGATGGACCGTGGAGGTCGTCCGTCAGCTTGGCCTTTCTGACCAAATATAAAGGCAAACTACGTGGTAGTGCCCAAGGAAGGGATTTTGCTTTTCTAGATAAATTCGGCGAAGATGTTCAGCCATTTCAGGCTGAATTTTTCCGTCGGAATTATCCGGAGATTATGAAAATTTCAGGCTGAGTTAATGCTTCCGGATTCCACTGTCCGGAAGCATTTTTATGCCTTTGAGCTTGAAAAAAATAGGATATTTGTTAGTATGATGAAACTATAAATTTAATATAAAATGGAAAACAAAAAGAAAATATTAGTTACTGGAGCGGGCGGATTTATCGGGCATCACTTGGTCAGGTATCTAAAATCCCAAGGTTATTGGGTACGTGGAGCTGATGTTAAATATCCGGAATATTCCTCTCAAAGTGAAGCGGACGAGTTTTTGATTTTGGATTTAAGGTATTATGAAAATTGCCTAAAAGCTACCGAGGGAGTAGATGAAGTTTATGCTTTAGCTGCTAATATGGGCGGAATTGGGTTTATAACATTTCATAATTCAGATGTTTTATATGACAACGTTTGTATAAACGCCAACACCGCTGAAGCCGCTAAGAAAAACGGAGTCAAAAGATTATTTTACTCTTCATCGGCATGCATTTATCCAACTTATAAACAAGAAGAAACTAACTTAGTTCCCTTGAAGGAATCGGATGCATATCCGGCAGATCCGGACAATGAATATGGTTGGGAGAAGTTATTTTCGGAAAGATTGTATAAAAGCTACGAATCATTTTATGAGGTGAGAATTGCCAGATATCACAATATTTACGGCCCCGAAGGAACTTATGACGGGGGAAGAGAAAAAGCTCCGGCTGCAATTTGTAGAAAGGTTGCAACCGCTAAAGAAGGGGACATAATAGAAGTATGGGGCGACGGCAAACAGACCAGATCGTTTTGCTATGTGGATGATTGTGTTAAGGGCAGCTTTCTTTTAATGAATTCAGATTGCAAACAGATATTAAATATAGGATCGGACAGGTTAGTAGACATAGACGGATTGATTGATATTGTTTCTATGGTTGCAGGTAAAAAGGAATTAACCGGCCAGCAGATTAAAGATGTGGTTGAAAAATTTGATAAAAATAGGAAACTTACAGTAGGTGAAATTGTAACGGCACTATCTATGACTTTGCGAAAAAAAGTGGAAAAAAAATATTTGCTTGATAAGCCACAAGGAGTGCGGGGTAGGAATTCTAGACAATACTTTATGTAAGCAAATGTTAAATTGGGAACCGAAAGTTTCATTGGAAGAAGGTTTGGGAAAAACATATATTTGGATAGAAGGGCAGATGCTCAAGAATATTTTCTAGTTAGGAGCAGAATATTTTGGCTTAAAGCTATCTATGTGGTAGACTTAATCTATGAGTGGGCAAAATAAATTTTTAAAGTTGATTCTTTTTTGCGGCGATATTTTTGCAATATATATCGCTCTTTTTTTAACCTTGTTTATAAGGAATAAATATCTTATCCCTCAGTTTGATATTCTATTTTATAACTTTATTATCGTATATGTTTTGTGGATTCTGGTTGTATTTGCTTTGAATTTATATGATTTGAGGTTTTTCAAAAAGGCGATAGACTTTTTCTTAAGCCTGATAATCCTATCGGTTTTAGCTTTCTTTATAGGAGTTACTTATTTTTATTTTCGTCCGGCATTCGGAATCACCCCTAAAACAATACTTCTTTTGAACGTTATTATTTTTGCAGTTTTATTTTTGGTTTGGAGGTATTCATTCAAAAGCTTTTTGGAAATCAAGAGGATAAAAGAAAAAGTAATCATTGTGGGGTTTTATAAAAGATTAAAGGAAATTTTACCCCAGGTTAAAAGTATATATAGCATTGAGGCTCTTTTTTGTCCGCCAAATATAGCCGAGCATAGCAGCTGTTTATTTGTATCTTCTGATATAAATACTATCTCTAAAATTTCTGATTTAAAAGATATTATTATCGGGAAAAAAGTTACGTCAATTATTTTTTCATTGGATTTTTATTCTAACGAAGATTTGGTTAAGGAAATTTTTTCGGTTTTACCTTTGACTTTAAATTATGTAGGAATTGATGATTTGTATGAATCCATAACCAAAAAAGTATCGTTGGGACACTTGGACGAAGTGTGGTTTTTGGAAAAAATTTCAAAACCGGTAAATATTTTTGAACAAAGCGTCAAAAAAGTGTTTGATTTTGTTTTCTCAATAATCGGATTAGGTGTATTTATTGTTTTCTTGCCATTTATAGCTTTAGCCATAAAAGCAGAGGATGGCGGTTCTGTATTTTATTCTCAAAAAAGGGTTGGCAAAAACGGAGAGGTGTTTTTACTGCATAAATTCAGGACAATGAAAGAGTCTATCGGCCAAGATAAAGAAATTTGGCGTGAAAAAAGCGACGGAAATATAACGAAAGTCGGGGCGGTTTTAAGAAGATTGCATCTGGACGAACTTCCTCAAGCGTATAATATCCTGAGAGGAGAATTAAGCTTTGTCGGACCAAGGGCCGAATGGCAGGAGCTGGCAAACATTTTTGAAAAAGAAATTCCTTTCTATAAACAAAGATATTTGGTAAAGCCCGGACTTTTCGGCTGGGCGCAGATAAATTTTCCGGCTTCCAGGTCTTTAAATGAGGCCAGGGAGAAGTTTGAATACGACTTATACTATATCAAAAATCACTCTTTGTTATTGGATATGGAGATTATCCTAAAATCGGTTAAGCTTTTCATTTTTTAAGATTTATCTTTAAACCACGGGTTGCTACTAGGAAACGAAAAGGTTTCGTAATTCAAAGATTTATGCTATTGTGATAGGATTAAACCATAGAAGCGAAAATGAATTTTAAATTATATAAAAAAATAACTTTTGTTGCGGGGCTGGTATTCCTTTTCGGCGCGCCTCTGACAGCCAGCTATGTTTATGCCGCCAATGTCGGCGATGTGGTTAATTTTAACGTAGACAAAAGGTTTGATTTATCCGGCAGAAATCAGGTGCCGGCCACCTTGGTTAAATTGACCGACAGATTGTATTTTTATGTTGAGACAAACTGGTGGAACCAACAGACTCCCGTAGAGCAAAGCCAGGCCTTGATTGATTTGGATAATCTGTCTGCAGAATTTGACGGCAATATTTATCCAAAGTTAACTTCTTTGTTTGGTTCAGAATGGAATCCCGGGATAGATAATGATTCAAAGATAACTGTTTTATTTGAATCAATAAACAGCGCCGAAGGAGGATATTTCAGAGAGGACGATGAATATGACAAGCTCCAAATTCCCGGTTCTAACCAGAGGGAGATGCTATATTTATCAGTCTCTCATATTGGCAGTCCTGATATCAAGATTGTTTTGGCTCACGAATTTGTTCATTTAATAACTTTTAATCAGAAGAATAAAATTTTTGGAGTAGAAGAAGACACTTGGTTAAACGAAGCCAGATCGGTATATTCTTCTACCGCTTTGGGCTATGATGATGTTTACGGCGGCAGCAACCTTCAGCAGCGAGTGGAAGATTTTATAGGCGATCCTTCGGATTCAATAACTGACTGGTCCGGCAGTGCATATGATTACGCGAGTGTTGATTTGTTTATGCAATATCTGGTTGATCATTATGGAGTAAATATACTGTCGGATTCCATGAAAACAAAATCAGTCGGTATAGCAAGCATAAATGAATCTCTTGCGAAGGCCAATGCTAAAGAGAATTTTGCTCAAGTTTTTACTAATTGGACAATCACTTTGGCTGTTAATGACTGTTCTTTAAACCAGGAGTATTGTTACTTAAACCAGAATCTTAGCAGTTTAAAAATAAGTCCTACGCTTATCTTTTTGCCGTTAACCGGCAGCAGTTCCTTATCTACGACTGATGTTACCAAAAACTGGTCGGGGAATTGGCAAAAAATTATCGGAGGCAGCGGAGACCTTAAATTGGATTTTTCAAGTTTGGTTGGTTTAAACTTCCAGGTGCCATATATACTTTATGATAAAAGCGGCAATTATTCTGTGGGCTTTTTAGTGATTGACAATAACGGGAAAGGCGAAATAAACATCAAAGATTTCGGTACAAATTACAAATCTTTGGTTATTATACCGTCTCTGCAATCAAAGCTGTCGGGGTTTGATGTCCCTGATTTGATTTATCCTTATAGCTTTACTGTTTCAATTGCAGGGCAGGAATCAAAAACCGATCAGGACCTAATACAAAAACTTTTAGCTCAAATAGACAGTTTAAAGAAACAGATTGCGGCAATCCAATCGGGTGTCGCCGTTTTTCAAAACAACCAAACATGCGTCGCGCTCAGCAGCAATCTTTACATCGGAGTGTCGGATATTGGTGATGTAAAGTGCTTACAGCAATTTTTAAAAAAACAAGGACAGGATATTTATCCGGAAGGAATTATCACCGGTAATTTTGGCGTTCTTACTAAAGCGGCTGTCATTCGCTTCCAAAGTAAATATAATATTAGCCAAACGGGTTTTGTGGGAATTTTGACAAGAACAAAAATTAACCAACTGATGCAGCCGGCGTCTTAAAAAATTATGGCGGATGAAATTTTAGAAATATTAAAAAAGAAACTTCCGGATATTGAAAATAATGTTTTAATGAAGGACCATACAACTTTTAAAATTGGCGGGCCGGCCAGATATTTTTTAATTGCTCGTAAAAAGGAGGGATTGATAAAAGCTTTAAAAGCCGCCAAAAAATTAAAATTACCGGTTTTTATTTTTGGAGGCGGAAGCAATCTTTTGGTCTCTGATAAGGGTGTTGATGGTTTGGTTATTAAAATTCAAAATAACAATGGTTACGTTGTGAAAGGAGATATTATTGAAGCGAATGCCGGTATGACTATGCAGGATTTGGTCAAAACTTCACTTGATAATTCTTTGGAAGGTTTAGAATGGGCGGGAGGTCTTCCGGGACTTTCGGCGGGGCTGTAAGAGGAAATGCCGGGGCTTTCGGCGGAGAGATGAAGGATTCAATTTTGTACGTAAATATATTGGATAAAAATCTTAAAATAAAAAAACTGTCCAATAAACAAAGCGAATTCTCTTACAGATCATCAATTTTTAAAAAACAGAATTTGATTATTTTATCGGCTGGAGTGAAACTTAAAAAAGGCGAGGGAGAAATTTTAAAAGGCGTGGCAGAGTCTCATATAAATTACAGGAAAGAAAAACATCCGTTGGAATATCCAAGCGCCGGTAGTGTATTTAAAAATGTTGATGTTGATACATTGCCGTTGGAATTCCAAAAAGAATTTTCTGATAAAGTTAAACAGGATCCTTTTCCTATTGTTCCTGCTGCTTGGTTTATTATCGGGGCCGGTTTAACGGGCAAGCAGGTTGGTCAAGCTCAAATTTCAAAAAAACATTCTAACTATATTGTGAATTTGGGAGGAGCAAAGGCAAAAGATGTATTAGAATCTTATTGATATCGCAAAAAAAGAAGTAAAACAAAAATATAGAATTAATCTAGACGTGGAGGTGCAATATGTAGAATAATCCAAAAGTCAAAATTCAAAGTTCAAAATTAAATTTTAAAATTAAAAATAAGCTAATTTCAAAAATCATTTTGCATTTTATATTGTCATTTTGCATTTTGATTTTTGCATTTTGCATTAATTATTATGAATATTGTAATTAAGACAAAAAATTTAGAACTAACCGAATCGCTTGAAAAATTCATTTCAAAAAGATTGGAAGGGCTCAAAAAATTTATTAAAGTATTAAAGAATGACAGTCAGGAAGTAATGATAGAAGTTGAGAAAGAAACGAAGCATCATAAAAAAGGAGATGTCTTTAGGGCAGAGGCGATTATAAAATTGCCCGGCCAAAGTTTGGTGGCCAGAGCCCATGGTGAAGATTTGGGAAAGGTGGTTACAGAGACAAGAGATGAAATGGAAAGAGAAATAAGAAAATATAAGACTATGAAGATTGAAAAACCAAGGCGAGAACAGAGAAAAGCGCAAAAACAGGATAATTTATAGCAAGTTGAAGCCCATGCAAATTATGGGCTTTTTGTTTACAAAGAGGCTATTTTTAGATAAAGTAATGATATGTCTATATTTACAAAAATTTTTGGGGATCCAAATGATAAATTTATAAAAGATTTACAGCCGACCGTTAGCTTGATCGGTTCTTTTGAGTCTAAAATGAAAGAGATGACCGATGAACAATTAAAGCTGAAAACAAAAGAATTTAAAGATAGATTAGCTAAGGGCGAAACTTTAGATGATATTTTGCCTGAGGCTTTCGCTTTGGTCAGAGAAGCCGGAAGGCGTACCCTAAACCAGCGTCATTTTGATGTGCAGGTAATTGCCGGAATTGTATTGCACAAAGGCAATATTGCTGAAATGAGAACTGGAGAGGGTAAAACGTTATCAGCAACATTGCCGATATACTTAAACGCTTTGGAAGGGAAAGGCGTTCACGTGGTGACTGTCAATGATTACCTGGCGAAAAGAGATATGGTTTGGATGGGGCAAATATATAATGCCATTGGTCTTTCTGCCGGATGCATAACTAACGAAAGCGGGTATATATATGATGAAAATTATAAAAATTCCAAGTCTGAAACTCAAAACGATAACGACTTAGATAAAGAAAGAGACGCTGTGGGAGGATTTAAGGTTGTGCAGGAATTTTTAAAACCTTGTTCAAGGAAGGAAGCATATGCTGTTGATATAACTTACGGGACAAATCACGAATTTGGATTTGATTACTTAAGAGACAATATGGTTTATGATTTGAACCAGCAAGTTCAGCGCGATTTTAATTTTTGTATTGTTGACGAGGTGGATTCAATTTTAATTGACGAAGCGCGGGTTCCGTTGATAATTTCGGGGCAAAGCGACGAAGCGACAGAAAAATATTACCAGTTTGCAAAAATTATGCAGCCGCTTGCCAGAGATGAAGATTATACGATTGATGAAAAACTGAAAGCAGTTAATTTTACGGAAAACGGACAAGATAAAATCGTAAAAAGCCTTGGGTTTGACCCGTGGCAGGATAATGATATTACTGCAACGCATCAGTTGGAATCTGCGTTAAAAGCAAAAACACTGTTTTTAAAAGATAGGGATTACGTGGTGAAAAATAATGAAATTGTCATCATTGATGAATTTACCGGCAGAATGTTGCCGGGACGTCGATGGTCAGCCGGGTTGCATCAGGCGGTTGAAGCCAAGGAAAATGTGAAAATCCAGCCGGAATCTTTAACGCTGGCAACCATCACATTTCAGAATTATTTCAGGTTGTATAAAAAAATATCGGGGATGACGGGGACTGCGCTTACTTCAGCGGAAGAATTTGATAAGGTGTATAAATTGAATGTAGTACAAATTCCAACGAATAAGCCAATGATAAGAAAAGATTTTCAGGATAAAATTTATAAAAATTTGGACGGCAAATGGAGATCGGTGGTCAAAGAAATAAAAGAGTTGCATGAAAAAGGCCAACCGGTACTGGTGGGAACACGGTCGGTTGAAAAAAATGAATTCCTGGGAAAGATGCTGGAAATTCAGGGAATTCCACATCAAATTTTGAATGCCAAGAACCACGAACGCGAAGGAGAAATTATTGCCCAAGCCGGTAAAAAAGGAGCGGTTACCATTGCCACGAATATGGCCGGCCGAGGAGTTGATATTATCCTTGGCGGAAATCCGCCAAGTTTGGAAGATTCAAAAACTGTCAGGGAATTGGGTGGGTTACATGTGATTGGAACAGAAAGACATGATGCCAGAAGAATCGATAATCAGTTGCGAGGCAGGGCCGGCAGGCAGGGCGACCCGGGATCTTCTCAATTTTTTATTTCTTTGGAAGATGATTTGATGAGAATTTTTGGCGGAGACAGAATCAAAAATTTAATGACGGCCTTAAAAGTTCCGGACGATGAACCAATACAAGCCGGGATGATTTCCGGCGCGCTTGAATCTGCGCAGGCAAAAATTGAAGGCTTTAATTTTGATGCCAGGCACAACCTTATAGAATACGACGATGTGATGAATAAACACCGTGAGATTGTTTATAAAAGACGCTCTGAAATTTTGTCGGCGTCTGTGCAGGATCTGAAAAATAAAATTATTGAAATTGTTAAAAAGGGCGGGTTTACTCAGGAAGATTATGATAAAAAAGAGAAAGAAGTTGGCGAGCAGAATATGTGCCAAATGGAAAAGTTTGTCAGCTTGAAGGTGCTGGATACATTATGGCAAGACCATTTGACTAATATGGATCATATGCGAGATTCTGTAAAACTAAGAGCTTACGGCGGGCACGATCCGTTGGTTGAATATAAAAACGAAGGAAGAAAATTGTTTCAGCAACTGATGCAGGAGATTGATTTCACTGTCGCCGATAATATTTTGAAAGCCGGCGTTCAAGTGCAAAATCAGCAACCGGTGCAACCGAAAATGGTTCAAAACTTAGCGAACCAAAATAATGTTATGCCCGGTGAAAAAAAAGAACCCGGAAGAAACGACCTCTGTTTCTGTGGTTCAGGTAAAAAGTATAAGAAATGTCACGGTCAAAATAAGTAAAAATTGTAAGAAGTATAGTTTTGCGTATCGTACTGTTTAATGGGAGAAACAGATGACATATTTAAAAAAACCGGAAAATTTTAACCCGCGATTTGAAATAGTAAGCTGTTTTATTATGTATGATGGGAAAATACTTTTACTCCATAGAAATGAAAATAAGTCTCAGGGAAACAGGTGGGGGCTGCCTGCCGGAAAAGTTGAAAACGGAGAAAGCATCAAAAACGCCAACGTAAGAGAGGTTAAGGAAGAAACGGGCATTGATATTGAGAAAGAAAATGTTGATTACTTGGGCGAAACTTATCACCATCACGGTAACTACGATTTTGTTTTTCATACATTTTACATTCGGCTTAATACTATTCACGACGTGAAAATAAATTTTGGGGAACATGAAGAATTTATATGGAAAACACCGGCAGAAGTTTTGACAATGAAAAAAGAAGAAATTGTGGAAGATTTTGATGATGTGCTAAAATTATTTTATTCAAAAATAGTATGAAAAAATATACTGTAGTAATTTTAGTGTTAATTTTAATCGCACTGGCATTGGGCGTGGGGTTTTACTTTAAAAATAATATCCTGGGTGTTTATAATAAGGCGGCAAAAAATCTACAGACGTTTGGAAAGACGGATTTGGGAAATGTTGCGGCTGCGGTCAAAAAAGAAATTTCAGCTCCATTACCGCTCAATATCGGCGGTCAATCAAATAGTATTGTTTTAGTAAAATCAAAAATTATTGCTCAAACCAATATTCAGCGGTTTGATAATGGGAACTTGCCTCCGCTTATAGAAAATGTAAAGCTGGACGCGGCGGCCACTGCAAAAGCGCAAGATCTATTTAAAAACCAATATTTTGAGCACGTTTCGCCTTCCGGCGTTGACCCCGGAATGCTGGCAAAAAGTTTTGGGTATGAATATATTGTTGAAGGAGAGAATTTGATTTTGGGGAATTTTGCCAGCGAGCAGATTGTTGTCCAAGATTGGATGAATAGCCCAGGGCATAGGGCAAATATTTTAAACAACCGGTTTACAGATATCGGCGTATCAATTATGAAGGGAACTTACAAAGGGCAAACAGTTTGGATTGGTGTCCAGGAATTCGGTTTGCCTCTTTCTGCTTGTACTCAGGCGGATGTTGGTTTAGAAAATCAGATAAATGCCGACAAAAGCAGTTTAGACAGTCTTTCTTTGCAAATTGACTCGCAAAAGGCGGAAATTGATAAAGACAGTCCAAATGCTCACGATTATAATTCATTGGTTGATGCTTATAATGCCACCGTTGATCAGTATAATTCGATTGCTAAGGAAACGAAAGATTTGATTACAGATTATAATAACCAAATTAATAACTTTAATCAGTGTGTGGCGGGAAATTAAAAGATGGCGGTAATTAAGAAAAAAATTTGGCCGGAATATTTTGAGCTTATTTCATCTGGCAAGAAAAAATTTGAGTTAAGATTGCATGACTTTGAAATCAATGAAGGAGATATGTTGGTTCTTGAAGAATGGAATCCAAAGAATAAAAGTTACACCGGAAGAACTATTGAAAAGAAAGCCGGATTTATTATGAAATTTAAGCTGGACGATTTTGGTCAAGAAAAAGAAATCAAAGAAAAGGGATTGCAAATTATTTCTTTTGAATAAAAATGAAAATCACCGCCATTAAAACCAGGCAGTTTCTGCCGCCAAAAGATGATTTGTTTTCTTTAATGAAAGAAAGTTTTTCGGGTGTAACCATAAAAGAAAAATCAATTGTTGTTGTTACCTCTAAAATTGTTTCTATCTGGCAGGGAAGGTGTGTTAAAATTGAAGAATCAATTGATAAAAATATATTGGCGGAAAAAGAAGCCGATCAATATGCGTACGTAAAAAGCATTTTCGGCAACAAATCTATTATTACAATTAAGAATAATATTTTAATTTCAAAAGCGGGAATTGATGAGAGCAACGCCAACGGGTATTATATTTTATGGCCCCAAACACCGTTTTTGTGCGCCAAAGAAATTTGCAGTTTTATTAAAACAGAATACAGATTAAAAAATGTCGGAGTTATTATTTCGGATAGCCACAGTATGCCCTTTCGTGTTGGAATTATGGGAATTGGCATAGGATACTGCGGATTTAGTCCGCTGCGCGATTATCGGGGAAGCAAAGATATTTTTGGTAGAGAAATGAAATATTCAAGAACAAATGTGGTTGATTCATTGGCAACTGCCGCGGTATTTGAAATGGGTGAGGGAAGCGAACAAACTCCGCTGGCAATCATTGAAGATGCGGTAAATATTACTTTTAATGAAACTTCAGAAAATCAAACTGATGAAATCGCGGTAAATATGCAAGGAGATATTTATTCTCCGTTGCTAAAATCAATTCAATGGAAAAAAGGCGGAGAAAACGTAAAATAATATGACAAAATATAATAAATTAGTCAGAGATAAAATTCCGGAGTATATCAAGCGTAAGGGCGGAACGCCGATTTTTCACATTGCTGACGATAAAGAATATCGGGAAAAACTAAAAGATAAACTTGTAGAAGAGGTGAAAGAATTTTCAGAAGCCGAAAGTATTGAAGAAATGGCAGATGTGCTGGAAGTGATAGATGCAATCTTAGATTTTAAAAATATAAATAAAGAAGAGTTGAAAAAGGCGAAAGATAAAAAAGCAGAAGAGAGGGGAAAATTTAAAGACAAAATAATTTTAGACGAATCGTAATATGAAAAAAATATTGACACTTTGTATAATTCATAAAGACAATCAAGTTTTACTTGGGATGAAAAAACGTGGATTTGGAATGGGCAAGTGGAACGGATTTGGCGGGAAGCTAAATCCAGGCGAAACGGTTGAAGAAGCGGCTAAACGGGAACTTTTTGAGGAAGCTGATATTGAATCCGGAGAAATGGAAAAAATGGGTTTGATTAATTTTGTCTGGGAAAATAATTTGGATGAAATTTGGGAAGTGAACATTTTTAAACTGACTGAATTCATCGGTGAGCCCAAAGAAACGGAAGAAATGAAACCTCGGTGGTTTGATATGAATGAGATTCCGTTTGAAAAAATGTGGCCGGATGATAAATATTGGCTGCCGTTATTTTTAGAAAACAAAAAGTTTAAAGGTAAATTTAAGCTGAGCGCTCAAAATAATATAATAGAACATCAATTGGAAGAAATATGAAATTTGCGATTGTATCCGATACCCACGACAATCTGAAAAATTTTAACAAAGCTATTGATTTTTTGAATAAGGAAAATATCAGCTTAATTTTACATTGCGGAGATATTTGTAAACAGGAAACCATTGATGAGGCTGTTAAAAATTTTAATGGCGAGATAAAATTCGCCAAAGGAAACGGCGATTATCAGCTAGATGAAATTCCCGATAATCAATCAATAGGACTTGGCGGCAAGAAAATATTTTTTGTTCATTTTCCGGATATTGCAAAAAAAGCGGCGGAATCAAAAAAATACGATTTGGTGTTTTACGGTCACACCCATAAACCCTGGGAAGAAAACATCGGCAAATGCAGGCTGGTAAATCCCGGAGAACTGGCAGGTCAAACATACAAGCCAACATTCGCCATTTACGACACAAAAACTGATATATTAGAACTTAAAATCTTGGAAAGACTATAGGATTGGGTTGGTTATAAACTTTTACCGACGCATCACCCGGGGTCTTGCGTTTTTTATTGAATTATATTAGTATTTAACAATCAGTTTTAATTTTCTATGAAACAAAAGTATTGGATATTTATCGGAATTGTGATTTTAGCATTTTTTGCAGCAAATTTTGCCTACCCGAATTATTTCAATAAGTCGGTTGATTTTTTAAACGGTAAATTTGCCTGGCATTTGCCTCACTTTTGGGAAAGGCCATATGTGCTTGGGCTGGATTTGCAGGGAGGAGTCAACTTGATCTACCAGGCCGATTTAAGCACAGTTACAGATAAATCCGGCGCGATGCAGGGGCTAAGAGATGTGATAGAAAGAAGAATTAACTTGTTTGGAGTTTCCGAACCGGTGGTTGAAATTCAGGGACAGGACAGATTGTCGGTTGAATTGCCCGGCGTAAAAGATGTTGCCCAGGCTATCAGTATGATTGGTCAAACTCCATATTTGGAATTTGACGAACAAAGAGACGCTGCTGATACTCAACAAATTATAGATAAAATTAAAGAGGTGCAGGCAGTCCAGCAGGCGAAAGGTGATATCACAAAAGTGAAAGATTTTACCATGGCGTTTGAGAATCCCTACTATAAACCAACCGATTTAACCGGAAAGTATTTAACAAGTTCTACAGTTGTATTTGACCAGACTACGTATAAACCGCAAATTCAGCTTCAGTTTAACAGCGACGGAGCGAAATTGTTTGAAGATATTACCGCAAGAAATATCAAAAAACCGTTGGCGATTTTCTTGGACGGCTATTCTATTATTGATACAAATGGCGACGGCAAAATTGATAACCAAGATTTATATGCCCCAATTGTGCAGGCTAAAATAACCGGCGGAACAGCAGTAATCACAGGTGATATGTCGGCTCAAACGGCAAACAGTATTTCAACCAGATTAAATTCGGGAGCTTTGCCGGTAAAAATTGGCAGTCCGATATCACAGGAAACGGTTGGTCCGACATTGGGCTCAGTATCTTTGCAAAAATCTTTATGGGCGGGAATCTACGGACTTTTAGCAGTGGTGATTTTTATGATGGTGTTTTACAGATTTCCGGGACTTTTGGCTTCAATAGCTTTGATGGTTTATGTGGCGATAACTTTCGCTATATTTAAACTTATTCCGGTAGCATTAACTTTGGCAGGAATCGGAGGATTTATTTTTTCTATTGGTATGGCGGTTGACGCGAATATTTTAATTTTTGCCAGAATGAAAGAGGAAATAAAATCGGGCAAAAGTTTGGAGCGTGGCAATTGAGAAGGATTCGAAAGAGCTTGGCCGTCAATCCGAGACAGCAACTTAAACTCATTGATTGTCTGCGCAATTTTGTTCTTTATGGCACACTTCATTTATTAAAGGATTTGCATTGACATTAGCTATTGGTATTATTGTCAGCTTATTCTCTGCAATATTTATAACAAGAATATTACTTATGGTTTTTGTCGGACCAAATGAGCCGAAAAATTAAATGGATCTTCTATAAATCTATGATTTTTCAATTTTACAAAATATTCAAAAATTTATTACATTATTTTCCGGTACATTTGATTATCTTTGACGATTGTTTCTTTATATTGTTTGGCTTGAAATTTGGAATTGAATTTGCCGGCGGAAGCACATATGGAAGTTAGTTTTACCAATCAACGGCCAACCAATGAACAGATTACCAAAGCTCTTTCAAGAGTTTTAATTTAGGAGAAATTACAGTTCAGCCAACTGAAAATAATGGAGTATTTTGCAATTTAAAGGAGTTGACGAAGCAACTCACCAGCAAATATTGACAGGATTAAACGCATTATCTTCGGTACAGGAAAAAAGTTTTGAATATATCGGTCCATCAATCGGCAAGAATTAAGAAATAAAACAGAAATTGCAATTTCGTTGGCGTTGCTTGCAATTACATTGTATATTGCTTTTGCCTTCAGAAAAGTTTCACAGGCCGGTTAGCTTCGTGGAAATATGGAATTACATCTTTAATTGCGTTATTTCATGATGTGTTAATTCCGATTGGAGTATTTTCTGTTTTGGGAAATTATTATAGCGTTGAAATTACAATTCCTATTGTTGCCGCATTGCTGACAATTTTTGGTTTTTCAGTGCACGATACAATTGTTATTTTTGACAGAATCAGAGAAAACATTTTGCAGAAGAGGAATCGGGTAAGTTTGAGGAAACGGTTAACTGGAGCTTTGAACCAAACATTCGGAAGATCAATCAGTACTGTTGTTACCGTGTTGATTGTGATGATTTCCTTTTCTTTTTCGGCGGAGAAACCTTAAATGATTTTGCATTAGCATTGATTATTGGTATAACTTCGGGAGCTTATTCTTCTATTTTTATTGCCAGTCCCTTGCTTGTAAGTTGGGAGAAGTGGGATGAGAGGAAGCGCAATAAGTAACCCCACACCAATTTCAGCAGAGTTGGGTGGTACGCGGAGTTTGTGGGGCGAAACGCCTTCGGCTGTCATAATGGTAGCAAGAAGTTATTAGTAAAATTGGTGAAGGGGTTTCGCGGCGGTAAGGAAAGTATATTTCTGCCTGTGCAGTCAGGTCGCCGCTCAAAAATAGGGCTGCCGGTCGCTAAATAAGCAGTACCTATTGACATTGGGAACTATATATGGTAAGTTGTATTAATAACATTAAAATAATATGATTTATTCTCAAATCTATAAGAAAGTAACCAAAGGTCTTTCCCCGAAAACAAGAGACATTTTTGAAAGACGTTTTGGAGTAAAAAACGGAGAACCGGAAACCCTTGAATCTATTGGAGACAGCATGGGTATTACCAGGGAACGAGTCCGCCAGATAGAGGAGGTTGGTTTTAACTATATAAAGAAAAACCATAAAGAAACCATTGATAAAATCTTCGGTGATTTTGATGCTTATTTTAATGCAAGAGGAGGTTTCAAAAAAGAGGAAACCATTTTATCAGATTTGGGAGGCAAAAAAGAAAGGCCTTATGTTTTGTTTTTACTTACTTTAGGATATGAAAAATTCTCAAAGATTTGCGGCAAAAAAGAATATCATTCTTTCTGGTCCAATCTTCCTGAATCCGGCAAAAAGGCGAAAGAAACATTGGTTTCGTTGGTGTCAGATATTGATGCTAAAAAACAGCTTTTAACCAAAGAAGAATTGGTTGCCAGTTTTGCTTCAAAATACAATGCAAATAACGAAGTATTATCATCGTATCTTGAAATTTCAAAGAAAATACAGGCAAACAAAGACGGAAAAGTAGGATTGATAACTTGGCCGGAAGTAAATCCAAGAGGGGTAAAAGATAAAGCATTTTTGGTATTTAAAAAGTATCAAAAACCATTGCATTTTACGCAACTTACCAAATTGATTGATGGGCTGGAATTGAATGATTCTGATAAAAAAGCTCATCCTCAGACAGTGCACAATGAATTGATTAAAGACGCCAGATTTGTTTTGGTTGGCAGAGGAACTTACGCTTTGAGCGAATGGGGATATGTGCCCGGAACAATCAAAGATATTATCACTAAAGTATTAAAAGAAAAGCAACAGCCGGCCCATCAGGACGACATTGTAAAAGAAGTTTTGGCTCAAAGATTTGTGGCAAAAAATACCGTTTTGATCAACTTAAACAACAAAAAATATTTCAACAAAGGGACTGACGGAAAATACTTTATAAGAGAAGCTCAGTCAGCATAATTAATTTCAGCGAAAAATGTCCGGCATCCCGCCGGACTTTTTTTGTTGAAACTATTGACATACATAATATTATATGATAATGTATAAACATCATCCTTTTCAAAGGTATGACCTTGTCCAGTAGGTTAACTGGTGGTTCTTTCAAAGAAAGGATTGTCAAATGACGACAAAATATGTTGTCGCAGACGATCTGCTTGGTCAGTTGGCTCGGAAACAGCAGGAGCTAAACCGTCGTGTGCTGGAAGGAACTCTCGATCCTCAACGCGTGTTGCAGTCACTGCAGTATATCATCGAAGGTCGGTCTGTGCGACTGCCCTGCGAGGATACCGGGTTCACGGTCAGCGAGCAAGTCTACATTGTGGACGTTCAGCGCAAGGGAAACTTCGAGAGCGTCGCTCGTACTTGTGCGGGTCTCGAGTATTTCGAGATCTACCATGAGCCGCCTAAGTCCTGGCTGGAAATCCCGGAGGGATCTGGGCCCAAGCGCGTCAAGCTGTGCCTCGCGATGTTCAACATCGACGCTCACTTCGGTGCTGCGATTACCAAACTCGAGTCTGAAGGATACGTGCTTGCGGACGCTTGGGATCTCGTGGCTTTCTTTAAGAAAGCGCCGATGTTCAGGACGATCCCCTGCAACCACCCCGTGATCTATGCTCTCGGAACGATCGCTCGTTCCTACTATCAGGATAAAAAGAGCAAGTCGGGCAATGACAAGTACGTGGAGCTAGTCGCTTTCGAGGAGGGTACGGGCGCCAAACCTGCTCGCTGGTCGCTCGGAGGCGCTGATCCCGAATGGGGCAGCTACGTTCGCGAGGGACAGTATGTCCTCGTTCGGTGCAAGTAGAGCTTGGCTTGCAACTAATCAACAAAGCCCCAGTGGAAGCAATTTCACTGGGGCTAAATCATGTAAGCATTTTAAAAATGCTTTTTTGTTTGTGTGCGTTTCTAGATTCTTAATTCCTAAATCGTAAATCATAAATCGCGTACGTTTGTTGATTAAAAATTTGCGTTAAAGTATAATTATAGAATAAATGACGAATTAACCTAATTATTCTAATTGCTCTAATTATTCTAATCAATTTTTAAAACGTTTTGTGACTTGGGCATTGGAATTTGATTAGGTCAATTAGGTTAATTAGTATAATTAGTATAATTAGATCAATTTACGCCGATGTCTTACTTTTTTTTGGGAACAATTATTTTATTCATTGCCACTGCGCTTTATTACGTGGTTTTTGTTTCGTTGGTTTATTATTGGCATGAAAAAGAAACCACTTTCGTGGTTGTGCCACTTCTTTATACTTTTGATTTTTTTATAATAGGTTTTTTGGTGGTTTCATTAGTTTCCCTTGTCTTGCAGTTTCTGCCCGATATATTAAAGTTAACCGGTCAATAATTATGGCATCGCAAATTTCTAAACTTTTTTTCTGGACAGAGCCGATTGAAAAGATTGTCATTGAATCTTTTTGGTGGATTTTAGCGATGGCCATAATACTGATTTTGCCATTTTTACGGCCTTGGTGGTGGCTTTTTGCTCCCATATTTCTTTCAATAGAACTTAGGGTGCTTTATATATGGTGGATTAATTGGGATTATAATTATGCCAAAAAGAAGTGGTCTGTATTGGAAATTGTTATGCCGAATGTAATTTTAACCCCATTAAAGGCCATGGAGGACGTGTTCTCGGTAATGTGGGGTCCTTTATGCTCTCCTAACAATTGGAGAGAAATTTGGTGCGAGGGAGGTTTGGATGATGCTCCCGAGTGGATGTCCTGGGAAATAGCCAGCATTGAGGGCAAGATTCACTATTATATCAGGGTCTCGGCGGCGCATAGGCACACGGCGGAGACGGTTCTTTACAGTCATTACCCTGAATTGGAAATTCACGAAGTTCCTGACTACACTAAGAGCGTTCCTCAAAATATTCCAAACAAAGATTGGGATGTGTATGGCGAAGATTTTATTTTGGGAAAGGATTTTGCTTATCCTATTAAAACTTACGAAAAGTTTTTTGAACCGCAGGGCGAGAAAATTGCCGCTGAGGAAAAAAGGATTGACTCAATTGCTTCTTTGCTGGAGTTGATGTCAAAACTTGGACCGGGAGAGCAGTTTTGGCTTCAGTTTGTTATAGCTGTTTCGGATTTGGATGCGGCAGAGCTTAAATCAAAAGGAGAAAAAATAGTCAATAAACTTATAAAGCGGCCGGAAAAAAAGAAAAGTTCGTTCTGGGGAGATACTTTGGAATTGATAACGAGAATTATTATCGGTCCTGTTTGGGATAATGAAAAACAGGTGCCGCACTTTGTTTCGCCGCCAAAAACGGAAAAAACCCAGGAAAGAAGCGAATTATTGCTTACTCCCGGAGAAAAAGAGATTGTAACTGAAGTTGAAAATAAAGCAAAAAAGCCGATATTCAGAACAACTATAAGAGGAGTTTATGTTGCCAGAAGAGAAAGCTTTAAGCCGAGTAATAAGATTCTTACAAGATCGTATTTTGCACATTTTCAAACTCAAAACTTAAATTTTTTGAGGTTCTCCACCGTCACAAGACCAAAGACTCACTATGTATTCAGGAAACAGATTCCTTTCGTCAGGTCAAGAAGAATGTTCAGGAATTACATTCTAAGATTCCCGCCGCTTTTCCCTGAGAAGAGAAGAGAGGTCGCCATTTTGAATGCGGAAGAACTGGCAACTATCTATCATTTCCCGACCAGAATAACAGGGCTGTCAACTTCAGCTATGTCACAGGTTGAATCAAAGAAGGGAGCCCCTCCTCCAAATTTGCCAGTTGAGTAATCACAGCTTTTAGATGTTAGCTTTTAGGTTTTAGATAACAGCAAACGGACTATAACCTAACACCTATAAGCTAAAACCTATAAGCTAAAACCTATAAGCTAAAACCTAATATTATGGCAGATAGTAATAAAGATACAACTTTTTTTGGACTGACATCTTTCAGAAATGAAAAGAAAAAATTCGGTATAAAGCGGGATGACCGCCGAAGGCATTTTTATGTCATCGGAAAAACCGGCATGGGAAAATCAAACTTGATGGAAAATATGGCTATTCAGGATATTCAAAACGGATGCGGAATTGCATACGTTGATCCGCACGGCGAGGGAGCCGAAAAACTTCTTGATTTCGTTCCTTCTCACAGAATCAATGACGTGATATTTTTTAATCCGGCTGATTTGGATTATCCGATTGCTTTTAATGTAATGGAAAAAGTTGATTTTAAATATAGGCATTTGGTGGCGGGCGGATTGATGGGAGTTTTTAAAAAAGTTTGGCCGGATGTTTGGTCCGCCAGAATGGAATATATTTTAAGCAATGTTATTTTGGCTTTATTGGAATATCCGGATTCAACGCTATTGGGAATCAACAGAATGCTGGCGGACGTAGAATATCAGCGCAAAAGTGGTTGACAAAGTTATGGACCCGATAGTCAAATCTTTTTGGGTAACAGAATATGCAAGATATACTCAGCGTTATGAAATTGAAGCAACGGCGGCAATTCAAAACAAAGTCGGGCAGTTTGTTTCAAATGCATTGATAAGAAATATTATCGGACAGACAAAATCCACCATTGATATGCGAAGGATAATGGATAAGCAAAAAATATTTATTATGGATTTGTCAAAAGGAAGAATTGGAGAAGACAATTCAAGGTTGCTTGGGAGCTTTATTGATTACTAAATTGCAATTGTCGGCGATGTCCGAGTTGATATACCAGAATCAGAAAGAAAAGATTTTTATATGTATGTGGATGAGTTTCAAAATTTTGCCACAGAAGCTTTTGCCAATATATTATCTGAAGCCAGAAAATATAGATTAAGATTAATTTTAGGGCATCAATATATCGGGCAATTGACTACTGACAATTCAACCAAAATGCGCGATGCGGTTTTTGGAAACGTAGGGACTTTGGTTGTTTTTAGAGTAGGCGCAGAAGATGCCGAGTTTTTGGAAAAAGAATTTTTGCCGGAATTTACGGCTGAAAACTTGGTAAACTTGGCAAAATATAATATTTATTTAAAGCTAATGATTGATGGAATTTCTTCGCATCCATTTTCTTGTGAAACCTTGCCGCCACCCGCACCGCTTGAAGAATCAAACAGAGATAAAATTATCAAGGCATCAAGGGAAAAATATGGCGTTAAAGTGGAAATTGTGGAAGAAAAAATTACACGATGGACCGGATTAAACGAAGAAAAAACAGAAACGTCTGCCGGGGATAAAAGCGGTTCCAAAAAAACGGTTATGCCAAAGGCGGGTCCGGCAAGGTCTTTTACGGCGACTGATTTAAGATCTCAGGAAAATTCTCAGGTGCTTTACGATGCTATTTGTTCAAATTGCGGCAAAAATACAAAGGTTGTGTTCCAGCCTGAGCCGGGCAGGCCGGTTTACTGCAAGTCTTGCAGGAAAAAGATGAAATCGGCCGGTAAAAAAGTTGAAGGGGTTCAACCTATCGCGCTGGCAAGCTTACCGGCGAATGATAATATCAAGATAGAAAATGTTTCTTTTAAAGCTGACAGGCAAAAACAGGGTCAGGAAAATCACAATTTAATACAGCCGGTCGCGTATAAGGATGGTTCTTTGCCGAAAAGAAAAGAAATCAATTTGTCGGAGCTAAGGAAAGCGTTGGAGAAATCTATGGAAAATAAAGAAAAAGAAGACTCGCTTGCAAACGATTTTACTGCGGACAATGATCAGGCAGTCGCGCAGACAAACGAAGAAATAAACGAAGGCGAGTCAGTTGGAGAGGAAATTTTAGATAACAAAGAAGGAGCCGACGAAGGCGTCAAAGATATTAAATTGCTTGAAGCTCCGGTCAGTACTGAAAAATTGCTTCCGGCTCAGAAAAATGATAGAACAGATGATCAGCATAAAAAAGGAGTCATAAATCCCGGACAAAAAATTAATCTCTAATAAAATAATGATTAAAAGCATTAGTGGAGTTAACGTACAAAATAAACGCATCTTGGTAAGATGCGATTTTAATGTGCCTTTAGACGACGGAGGAAATATTTTGGATGATTTTAAAATCAGAAAATCTTTACCGACCATAAACTATTTGATTGAAAATAATGCCAAGGTTATTTTGATGAGTCATCTTGGAAAACCAGAAGGCAAATTTGTTGAAACTTTGGCATTGGATAAGGTGAATATTAGGCTGGAAAAGTTGTTGCGTTTTGCTGTCAAAAAAACTGCTGATTGTATCGGTGTGGAAACAGAAAGTAAAGTTAATAACTTAAAGCCAGGAGAGGCCTTGTTGCTTGAAAATTTAAGATTTCACAAAGGGGAAGAAGAAAACAGTGAAGAGTTTGCCAAAGAAATTTCAAAATTAGGGGAAATTTATGTTAATGATGCTTTTGCCGAATGTCACAGGCCTTATGCGTCGATGGTTAGCGTGCCAAAATATTTACCTCATTATGCGGGATTGTTGTTGGAAACAGAGGTTGAAAATTTAAATAAAATTTTGAAAAATCCAGCAAGGCCGGTTGTGGCGCTTGTCGGCGGAGCAAAACCGGAAACAAAAAGTGGCTTTCATTGAAAAAATTTCAGAAACAGTGGATTTTGTCATTGTTAACAGTTTGATAAAAAAAGAAATAGATGATAAAAATATAAAATTTAAGTTTCCTGAAAAAATTGTATTTCCCGAAGGCGATATGGATTTGTTGGATATAAACAAAGAAACAATAAAAATTTTCAAGGGAAAAATATTATCAGCTAAAACTGTTTTTTGGAACGGCCCCTTTGGGAAATTTGAAGACGAAAAATACCAAAAAGGAACTTTAGAAGTTGCCAAAGCAATTATCAAAAGCAAAGCCTTCTCGGTGGTGGGAGGTGGGGAGACTATTGAATTTTTGGATAAAGAGAGTATACTCGATAAGTTTAGCCATATATCGACCGGCGGCGGAGCAATGCTAGAATTTTTGAGTGGAGAAGAGCTGCCGGGGCTAAAAGCATTGGAATAATTTCTAATTTCTAGTTCCTAATTTCTAATAAATTTTTAATTATCAATTCCCAATTTTCAAGTGTCTCCAAAATTTCGAAGCTTCGAAATTTTGGAGACATCTGAAATATGAAATTTTTGAATATCGTATAAATTGCAAAGCTTTGCAATTTATACGATGGAGTGAGTTGTGTTAAAGCGCGGCTCATTTCACCATTTGATCCGCCTCGAGCGGCTAAATTCCACCATTTTAGTCATTCAGGTTTTTAAAAAGTAAAAATAAATTTATGAAACAATATAAATACTTAGAGTTATTAACAAATATAGCTATTACGATATTGCTTGTAACCAATATTACTTCAAGTAAAATAATTCAGATTGGCCCATTTTTTGTTTCGGTTGTTGTATTATACTGGCCGTTTAGTTATATTCTTGGAGATATTTTTACCGAAGTATATGGATATGGACAAGGTAGAAAAGTTATTTGGAAAGGTATGCTTTGTGCTGCGATAGCCGCAATAATCTATGCGATTGTTGCGTATATTCCTATGGCGACAGGATCAAATCCAGGAGATTATGCAGCATTTGCTAGAGTATTGGGAGCTGTGCCAAGAACAGTTTTGGCTGGATTTATAACATATTTTGTCGGAAGTTTTCTTAACGATTATACTTTGGCAAAAATGAAAATCCTAACTGAAGGTAAATGGCTTTGGACACGAACAGTTGGATCAACTATTATTGCAGAAGGAGGAGAAACATTAGTCTTTTATCCGCTAGCATTCTATGGAATACTTCCAGTTAACCTGATTTTAGCTGCAATGTTGGGCGGATGGATTATTAAAGTATTGGTTGAAATTATCTTTACTCCTTTAACTTATTGGATTGTCAAAAACCTGAAAAGAATCGAACAAGAGGATTATTATGATCGCGATACTAATTTTAATCCCTTTATTATTAAGGATAAACAAAATAAAAATTAATTTAGACACGATGCCATAAATTTAGCGGTCTCGAAATTTATGGTATAGTTGTTAATTGGAAAAGGAGTAATCTTTTAATAAATTTGCAAAAATAAATGTCACAAGTCAAAATAAAAAATATTGAGAAGGCGGCGGAGAGGATTCGGTTGGCGGTAAAGAATAATGAAAAAATAATTTTATACGGGGATTCCGATATGGATGGAATCTCTTCTGTAATTTTATTAGAAGAAACGATCAATAACTTGGGCGGGAGAGTTGACATGGCTTTATTTCCGGACAGGGAGAATGATGGTTATGGCATTAATCTTAAGGCTTTAGAATTGCTGAAAAACAAAGCGCCGGCTCTTTTTATAACTTTGGATTTGGGCATTGGCAATGTGAGCGAAGTTAAAATTGCAAACGACCTTGGATTTGAAGTTATTATTGTTGACCACCATAAAATATTAAATGAGCTACCTCCTGCAAAAATTATTATTGATACATTGCAGGAAGGCGATGTCTATCCGTTTAAGGGTCTATGCAATGCGGGGATTACGTTTAAACTTTGCGAAGAAATACTGGGGGAAAATATTTCTGAAAGCACGAGAAACAGCTTTCTTGAATTAACCGGGCTGGCGACAATTGCAGATATGGTGCCTCAAATTGAGGATAATAAAATATTTATTGAAGAAGGATTGAGGCTTTTAAAAAATACGTTCAGACCCGCACTACGCGCATTTTTGGATATTTTGGGCGAAGGAGAGGTTTTATCCGGCGGATATTACAAAATGATTTCCGCGCTAAATGCCGCCGAATCCGTTAATTTTTCAAACGAAGCTTATGGGATGCTGAAGAACTCATCTTTAAATAAATGCAAAAATATAGCGCAAGATTTGCTTTCTAAAACTCAATATAAACAGCAAAGAATAAAAGAAGCGTCAGAAGAAGTTGAAAGGAGAATTTCTCAAAAGGGTGATGAGGCGATAATTTTTGAGGGAGATCCGGCATGGAAATTAACCTTGGCGGGCGCTGTAGCTTCCATCGCCTGTAATAGGCACGAGAAACCTTCTTTTATTTTTAAGAAAGGCGACAGTGAATCTTGCGGTTCGGTCAGAAATCCTAAAGGCACTGATTCGGTTGAAGCGATGAAAACTTGTTCTGAATTTTTAATAACTTACGGTGGACACGCATGTGCTTCAGGGTTTAGGGTGGAAAACAGAAATTTGGATAAACTGCAAGATTGTCTCAATAAATATTTTAAAAAATAGAATTATGAAAAAAATAATAATTTATACGGACGGCGGGTCAAGAGGAAACCCGGGCAAAGCGGCCATTGGAGTTGTTTTTTGCAATGAAAAAGAGGAGATAATAAATAAATTTGGCGAGTATCTTGGCGATAATCTGACTAATAATGATGCGGAATATCGCGCTGTAATTTTTGCTTTAAAAAAATTTAAGAACGTATTCGGCAAAAAAATTGCGGAAGTAAGTGAAGTTGAAATACGGTCTGACTCGGAGCTTTTGGTTAACCAAATGAGCGGCCGTTATAAAATAGAAAATGAAAAAATACAGAAATTTTTTATTGAAATTTGGAATTTAAAGATTGATTTTATGGGAGTAAAATTTAAGGCAATCCCCAGAGAAAAAAACAAAGAAGCTGATAAACTGGTAAATGAGGCGCTGGACGCTCAAATGGAAGCAATATCGTTATTTTAATAAAGTATAAACAAAAAGCTCGATGGTTATCGAGTTTTTTGTTGGATTAGCAAGGCGATAAGCCGAATTCTGTTCCGCCGAAGCGGTGTGATTATCTATCTTGGCTAGTCATTGCTGACTAGCTCCTGCGAACTACTTTTAACAGATTTTTGAGATGTAACCCAAATTTCTGCTTTGTTCTTGCACCCAATAAGGATTTAGCCGTTTCATTTTTGCATTTCTGCAAAACTTACCTTTGCAGGTACCTTAACCTTTCGGTCTTGGCGTCACTGTTCGCACCTCGTATCTTGCGATAGGCGGCTGTTAGCCGCTATTATTTTAACCCCTTTCGGGAGTTGGAGTTCGGACTTTCCTCTCTTAACTTGCGTTAAGAGCAACCACTTACCTTACTAATCCATCTTTATATTACTAGATTCAAAGACTTATGTCAATGTGTGGCAATTTGTAAAAATAGTTAAAAAATACTAATATGGATTCATGGATTTGAAGCCAAATAAAGGGAAAAATTTAATAATAGAAGTTGATGGGAACAAATTCGCCAGATATCCGGTGAAGACAAAGCTGGTTACTCCGGAAGATAAGGACATCACTCCAATTGTAGAAGAGTATGCCAAAAAATATCTTCAACCGGGAGATATTGTTTTTGTCAGCGAAAAGTCTGTGTCTATCACTCAGGGAAGATCTTATCCTTTAAAAGAGATTAAAGCCAGCCGGTTGGCAAAATTTTTATCGCATTATGTTACAAAAACTCCGATTGGTGTTGGGCTTGGTTCGCCTGAAACTATGCAATTGGCGATTGAAGAAGTCGGTGGTTTGAGAATCTTAATTTCGGCATTTGTGGGGGTTATCGGCAAATTATTGGGCTTTAAAGGTTGGTTTTATATTGTCGCCGGCGATGGCGCCAGGTCAATTGATGGGGCTGTGCCTTATGCAATTCCGCCATATAATACTTATGTTTCAAAAGGCCCGATAAATGCCAACGAGGTTGCCCGAAAAATATCTGATAAATTAAAGGTTGCTGTTGCCATAGTTGATGCCAATGATTTTGGCGTAAATATTTTAGGAGTAAGCGCCGGTGTAAATAAAAAGTTTGTTGCAAGAGCAATCCAAGACAATCCTTTAGGACAGACAGACGAACAAACGCCGGTGGGAATAATCCGTGAAATAAAATAATAAAACAAAATTGTTTAAAAAATTACTTAATACTCAAACAAAATCGATAAGCTGGGCTTCATTTATTTTAGCCGGGTCTTATTTGGTTTCTGCGGGGCTGGGTTTTTTGCGGGACCATTTATTGACCAATAAATTGCCTGTCGGACAACTGGATTTGTATTACACTGCTTTTACCGTCCCTGATTTTATCGCTTTGATTTTGGTTTTTGGGGCGGTGTCGGCGGCGATTGTGCCGATATTCAGTTCTTACTATGTCAAATCAAAAGATGAGGCGTGGGGTTATGTTTCCAACCTTTTAAATATATTTTTGTTATGCCTGATTGTTGTTTGCGTGATAATGATTATATTTGCTCCTTTGTTGATTTCTATAATTGCTCCGGGGTTTTCCGGCGCCAGAAAAAGTTCCGCGATATTACTGATGCGTATAATGTTTTTGAGTCCGATTATTCTGGGAATGAGCAATATCGTGAGCGGAATTTTGCAGGTTTTTCACAGGTTTTTGGTTACTGCGTTGGCTCCCATTTGTTACAATCTGGGAATTATCATAGGCATTTTATTTTTTCTACCTGCATTCGGTTTGCCCGGGCTGGCTTTTGGCGTCATACTGGGCGGAATATTGCATTTACTGATTCAGCTGCCGGCATTTTTCCATTCAGGATTTAATTATAAAAAGATTTTCACTTTTAAAAATCCGGGAGTTATAAAAACTCTGAAATTAATGGTGCCAAGGTCTTTGGGGTTAGGCGCCGGTCAATTTAATACAATTGTAGTGACGGCAATTGCATCTACGCTGGCGGCCGGGTCCATAGCAGTTTTTACCCTGGCTAATAATTTATCTTCTTTTTTAGTTAATGCGGTTGCGGTTTCTATTTCTACGGCGGTTTTTCCGGCAATGTCGTTGGCGCATTCAAAAGCTATTTCCGCTGATGGAAATGTGCAGGAAGCAGAAAATGGTAAAAAAGATTTTGAAAAAAAGTTTTCGGGCGCATTTTTACAGACACTTTTTTTAACAATTCCCACCAGTGTTATGATATTTATTTTAAGGGCGCAGATTGTCAGGTTCATTTACGGTTCCGGAAATTTTGGCTGGACAGATACCAGGTTAACCGCCGCCTGTCTTGGAATTTTTGCCGTAAGCTTGTATGCCCAAGGTCTAATATTTATTTTATCCAAAACTTTTTATGCACTTCATAATACCAAAATTCCCGCGGTTATTTCTTTTGGCACAGTCGTGTTTAATATTCTAATCAGTTTGCTGTTTGTATTTATTTTAAATCATTCTGTTTCAGTAAATAATTTCGTTCAGTATATATTGAAATTACAAAGATTAGGGAGCATAGCGGTGGTTGGGTTGGCTGTTGCCTTTTCGTTAACTGCGTTGATAGAGTCTTCTTTACTTTTGATTTTGCTTTATAGAAAGTACAGAATTTTTGAAATTAAAGCGATATCCATATCTTTGCTTAAAATAATAGTGGCTTCCACGGCGATGGCTTTGGTGGCTTTATTTGTAAGACAATATTTGGTAATATTCAGCATCGTTGAATTGCAGACAGTTTTGGGAGTATTTTTGCAGCTTTGCATATCTTCGGTCGTCGGGGTTGTTTGCTATATCGCAATTTCTTACTTATTAAAATCAAAAGAGCTGTTAATGATAAAAGAGTCTTTTTTCAAAAGAACCTGTAAACCAAAATGAACCAAGAACATATTAGAAACTTTTGCATAATTGCCCATATTGACCACGGAAAGTCCACTTTGGCGGATCGGCTTTTGGATATGACAAAAACGATTGCCACCAATAAAATCACGGCGCAGTTTTTGGACAGTATGGAATTGGAAAAAGAAAAGGGGATTACTATCAAATTAAAACCGGTGCGTATGAACTATAATTATCAAGACAAGTCATACATTTTAAACTTAGTTGATACTCCGGGCCATGTGGATTTTTCATATGAGGTTTCGCGCTCGCTTGCCGCGGTTGAAGGAGCGGTTTTGTTGGTTGACGCAACGCAAGGAATTCAGGCGCAAACTTTGGCAAATATTGAACTGGCGAAAAAACAAAACTTGGTGATTATTCCTGTTATAAACAAAATTGATATGCCCGCTGCGCGTATTGATGAATCGTGTCAGGAATTAGCCAGCGTATTAGGTGTTATGCCCGAAGAAGTTATAAAAATTTCAGCAAAGCAAGGCATTAATGTAGATGCCGTATTACAGGCAATTATTGAAAAAGTCCCAAGCCCTGAAGCGCGAAATCCGCAAGCCGATCAAAAACCATTTCGCGCCCTTATTTTTGACTCAACGTATGATTCTTTTAAAGGAGTGTTAGCTCTTGTAAGAGTTATTGACGGCAGCATCAAAGACCACGAAAAAATTGAATTATTGGCAACAAAAACTCAGGCGGAAATAAAAGAACTTGGATATTTAAATCCGATTATCAGTCCGCAAAAAGAAATTTTAACCGGAGAAATTGGTTATATTGCTACAGGCATTAAAGAACCGGGCAAAGTGCGTGTGGGAGATACGATTATAAAGTTTGCTCCGGTTGTGGCTGGCGCTCCAAAAATATTACCGTTGGCCGGTTATGCGGAACCCAATCCTATGGTTTTTGCCAGCTTTTACCCGGAAGATCCTGAACAGTTTGATGTGCTTAAAGTGGCGCTTGGAAAGCTAAAACTGCAAGACCCGGCTTTGGTTTATGAGCCGGAGATGAAGGAGGCTTTAGGTCGAGGTTTTCGCTGTGGCTTTTTAGGTACATTGCACGTAGAAATTATTTCAGAAAGGCTGGAACGGGAATTTAATTTAGGGTTGGTTATTTCAACGCCGTCAGTTATTTACAAAATTTTTAATAAAAAAGGGCAAGAGCAAGTAGTGTACTCAGCGTCTGACTGGCCGGATCCCAGTGCCATAGAAAGGATGGAAGAACCCTGGGTGTTGCTTGAAATTATTGCACCAAGTTCATATTTGGGTAAACTCATGGACACATTAAAAGATGTGGGGGGGAATTATTTGGAAACCAGCTATTTATCTTCAGAACGCGCCGTGATAAGTTATGAAGCTCCGCTGCGCGCCATTGTGGCTAATTTGTATGACAAAATAAAAAGCACCAGTCAGGGATATGCTTCTCTTAATTATAAAATGCTAGGGTATCGGCCGGCAAATTTGGTAAAAATGGAAATTTGGATTGCCGGAAAAGCCGAAGAGGCATTTAGCAGAGTGGTGGCCCAAGATGATTCCCAGGAGCAAGGCAAAAAATTGACGGAAAAATTAAAAGAAGCATTGCCTCAGCAGCAGTTTACGGTTGCCATTCAGGCGGTCATCGGCGGCAAAATTATTGCCCGGGAAACTATTTCGGCTCATCGAAAAGACGTTACAGGATACTTATATGGCGGAGATAAATCCAGAAAGAAAAAACTGCTTGAAAAACAGAAGAAAGGAAAAAAATTGATGAAAGATAAAGGGAGTGTTAACATTCCATCAAAAACATTTTTAGAAATATTCAGGTCGTAAGAACTGTGGGTTACAAAAAACGAGGTAAATCTCGTTTTTTGTTTGATAATTTAAAAACTTTGTGTAGTATATAAGTAGTGTACTTTGATTTGGTTAAAAAGTTCATCTCTTAAGGAGATTAAACTATGGCGCGAGAAGTAAATCAGGAGCGGTTAGTTAAGGATGCTCGTCGGGTTCTTGAAAATCATTTCTGGATTCGAGATTTGGATATTCTGGAGTTGTATGAAAGAATTCACGATGACCACGACGGAACCTATGAAGGAAGTATTGGCGTCAGTTTTTCTGAAGACGGTGATGCGTGGCTTGATACGCAACGTAATCATCATGGCGGAGCATTACGGTTTCGCAATTCCTTTGGAGGAGGAATGAGTCCAAGGGTGCGAAATGCTCTTATGATTCTGGCGCTTGCTATCAAGCTCGACAACGAAGAACGTCCGCAACTACGGTATGTTGATGCGTAGCATGGAAATAAAACAATCGGCACAAGGCGCCCGTCTACTGAGATAGGGCGCTTTTTTATTTTCACTATTCTCTACTTTTCTAAACTGTTGTATAATTAAGCAATAAATTAATAAGTTATCCTATATAAAATCATATGAAAAACAAAATTTTGATTGCGGTTTTATCAGTTATGGTTTTAGGCTCGGCCGGTTTTGTATCAGCGCAGACTTTAACTGATGCCCAGCGATTGGCGTTGATTGCCCAAATTCAGCAGGAAATTGCGGTGTTAACCCAAGAAATCCAGCAAATGCTGGTTGCCCAGCAACAGGGAACTCAAACTCAGGGCGGAGTTTGGTGTTACAATTTTAATAATGACATCGGATATGGCAGTTTAAACCAAAACGATGTAGATGAATTGCATCAGGTTTTTCAAAGGCTGGGAATTTCTTACAGCCCTGATTATTATAACGTTTATTCATACGGAACATCTCAAGCTGTTATGCAATTTCAGTCAAAATACGGAATCAATCCGCAAACAGGATATGTAGGTGTCGAAACCAGAGCCAGGTTAAACCAGCTTTACGGATGTCCGACAAATCCGACGGCGGTGCAATCTTGTACGCCAAGTTGGCAGATCGGTTCTTGGGGTGCTTGTGTAAATAACCAGCAGACAAGAACGGTTACTGATTCCAAAAATTGCTGGACGCCGACAAGTATGCCATCTTCAGTTCAGGCATGTGTAACTCCCGCAAGTGTTGATATAAATGTTAACGGCAATAACGGTCCGGTAAATATTTTTCTGGCTTTGGGGGGCGGGGCAACTGTCAATAACTCCGGGTTTACTTTATCTGAAAATGTAAATTTAAATTGGAATGGGACAAATGTTTCTTCTTGCGTGGCGTCTGATTCTATGAACCCTACGATATTTTCGGGGTATGTGCCAACTTCCGGGAGCCAATCGGTAAATTTAACGGGAAATATTTCCGGGGCGGCAAATGTTAACAGCAAAGTTTCAGATACTTTTAAAGTTACCTGTCTTTCAACTACAAACGCTTCACAGGTAAGCGATGATGTTGTGGTTAATCTTTTCTACAAAGTTAACGGAAATTGTGTTCCAAGCTGGCAATGTTCTGGCTGGACAATGTGTTCGGGCAGCAAGCAAACTCAAACCTGCACAGATTATAACGGATGCGGATCTTTGGTTGGGGAGCCTGCATTATCGCAATCTTGCGCAATGCCGCCGACTGCAAATATAAAAGCAAATAATTCTGATGGACCGATTGCAGTTACCGTCGGAAGCTCGGTTAATTTGTCTTGGACTTCTTCTAACGTAACTTATTGTCAGGCGTCCGGCGATTGGTCAGGGGCGCAAAATCCAAGCGGAACGCATGCGGTTACAATGACGGCTTCTACTGAAACATTCACGATAACCTGCACAAATTCCGGCGGAACAGCGACAGACAGCGTGACGGTAAATACAAAGTAAGGAACGTTTTGAATTTCTGAATTCGTCATTGCGAGGTCACGACTGAAGCGATCTTAATAAACTTCCTTTTCTCTGAAGCTGGGAAGCTTATGAAAGTGGCTCAAATGGAAGATTTGACCCGCTTTTCTCTTGTGGCTCATTTTCACCATTTGAGCCACGCCCAAAACGCAATATTGAGAAAATTGCAAATAGAGAGTAAACTGATATAAAGATGGAATCAAAAATACTTTCAAATATAAAAAGAAAGCCATATTTCAGCCAGGATAATTTTGTCCTTTATAATGGAGATAGTTTAGATTTACTCAAAGAATTACCGGAAAACTCTATCGATATGATTTTTGCCGATCCGCCATACTATCTATCAAATGGGGGTTTTTCAGTGCATGCCGGTAAGCAAGTTAGTGTTAATAAAGGCGACTGGGATGTAAGTAATGGATTTAAAAAAGATTATGAATTTCATTTAAATTGGATAAAGGAATGCAAAAGAGTTTTAAAGCCAAGCGGAACAATTTGGATTAGTGGAACCTATCATTCTATTTATTCTTGCGGATTCGCTTTAAGGGTCGCAGGTTACAAAATTTTAAACGATATAGCATGGCGCAAGCCAAATCCGCCACCAAATTTAAGTTGCAGATATTTTACCGCAGGCCATGAAACATTAATTTGGGCCATAAAAGATCCAAGAGCAAAACATACCTTTAATTACGACCTAATGCGTGACGGTAATTGGCCGGAAGATATTTTAAAAAAACCAAACAAGCAGATGATGTCGGTTTGGTCTATAAATGCTCCACAGACATGGGAAAAAAAATTTGGCAAACATCCAACTCAAAAACCCTTTAATTTATTAGAAAGAATAGTATTAGCGAGCACAAACGAAGGAGATATTATTTTAGATCCATTTACCGGAAGTTCAACTACAGGCTTAGCTTCTTTGGCAAACAGAAGGAAATTTGTTGGCATTGATAACGAAAAAAAATATTTAGACTTATCAATAAAAAGGTTCAAAGAAATAAATGCACAGCAAAACTAATAAAATTCCGGTTTATGTTTCGAATTGGGCTGATAAATATTTTCATCAGTCGGCTTTTGAAACCCCTATAAATTTTCCCGGTAAAAAGATAGTTGCTTTTTTGCAAAAGTTTAAAAAAGAAGGCAAGGTGAAACTTTACAGAGGCGTACACAAATATAATAAAGAAAACTACATAGGGGTACAAAGCTGGTCATATGATAAGAATATTGCTCTTAGATATATAAAAGAATGTGGAGGCAAAATAATAGAAAAAACATTTAAAAAAGAAAAAATTTTATTAGATACCACTTTATTAAATAAAGATCAAAAGATTCTTTTAGGTTATAATTTTGGAATAGACGATAAAGAAATTTTAGTAATAATATAATTAAAAACAAACTAATAATATTAAATTAAAATAAAAAATCATGAAAACAGGTGGTGTTGGAGGGGGTAATACAATAACTGGTCTTAACTTCGAAAAGAAAACAGATATTTTAAATCTTCTCAAATCAAAAAAAGGTTATAAAGTGATAAGTAATATTATTTATTACGAAGATAAGGAGGTTGCTAAAAGTTTCAAGAAAAATAGTTTGTACAAATTCCTTGAAACTAAGGGCGTAGATTATACAAGAATTTTATCGAAAAAACTTCTACCCGATGATGCTATTTATGTAGTAATAAATAACACGCTTTTTATTATTGAAGTTAAATTTCAAAAAGTTGAAGGGTTTGTCGACGAAAAATTGCAAACTTGCGATTTCAAAAGAAAACAATATGCGAAACTAATGGCTCCATTGAATATCGAAGTTGAGTACATTTATATCTTAAGTGATTGGTTCCGTAATCCAAAATACAAAGATGTTCTTGATTATATAATTTCTGTGGGGTGCCAGTATTATTTTAAGTATCTACCGTTACAAAAATTGGGCTTGCCCGTTCCTGAGTAAAAAGATTAATTAAAAAATACGATAACAATTGGATAGAAAGTGTATTAAATGGTAGATTTGATACGCTTTTTTGATTATTTAAAAAAGTTTTCCACAGAATTGATATTTTTAAATTTTTTAATCGGATGTTATTATTAAATAATTAATTTAAATTAATCTCATCTATAATACTCCGATATGCCAATATTATTGGTATATCGGAGTATTATTTTTGAAAAAAAAGATGTTGTCAAAAACACAAAAAATTTGGCTATGTATCTTCGGAGCAATGTTCACCGTGCCGGAAATACTATGGGGAGATCTACTTAAGATATTCAAAATCTCTCTTCTACCCATATATAAAGATACGCAGCTTTTCAATGATAAACCGAATCTAGCTTTCTTGATAATTGTAATAGAAATTATTGGTATTTCAGGAATTACTTACTTGTTTAATAAGAGCAATTTAAAGAATATAATTTTTCTAAAATATATATCTAACATATTCTTAGTAGTTGTTTTATTAATTCTATTATTAAGCCTATTTTTATCTTATTCAATAAATCAAATTAACTTCTTATGAAAAACAAAGTTAGTACCTATTTTTTAATATTTTGCATAGCTTCAATATATGGATTTCTAGGATTCCCTTTGATTTCATATGCTTCAAATAATCCAACGTTAGTTAGAATTTTAAATTACTATGCCGATAATGACGGCAGGATAACTTTTAAATGGCAACAAGATTATAATGGATGCGCGACTCCTGGCTTTAATTGTTCTGGCGGAATTGAACTAAATGGTAGTCAATTTTCAAGTAATGGAGGAGAGGGTTTTTATAATACCGATGGTGATTTCGGAAGTAATTGGGCATTCATGAATTTTACTACTACCTGCAATGAATTAACTTCTACGGGAAGAATTTGCATATCTCATCCAAAAATATTAATTAACAGAAATAATAATGCATATATAGCAAACAACAACGATGGATTGCTATATTCCGATGTTGCAGGGTATGTGAATCCGGGCGGGCAGATGAACACAATTTTCGGCGGAATTTTTTGGGTGGTAAATAATAGTAATTATATGTTAAGCAAAACTAATAGTTTTAGTTTTGGTGATGCCGAATTGCCCTATACGGCACCGGTTTCGATGAAAAATCCTGTTTTAATTGTGCCAGGATTGCTTGGAACGGAACTGAAAGATGGAAATACATTATTATGGGCTGATTTAAACAGGATGTTCGCTGATCCAGCGGACAGTTTTATGGACTTACTGGCATTGAATAAGAATCTTTCTTCTAGTGATTCAAATGTTTCTGCTCCCGATGTTATTAAAAAATTAGACACTGCTCTTGGATTAATTGATTTTGACTACACCGACGGCCTCATTACCGAATTCAAAAACCAAGGCTACATAGAAAATCAAACGCTATTTACCTTTCCATATGATTGGAGATATGGGGCCAGCGGCAAGTACGCGGACGGCACAACAAACTCTGATTTGCTTGGCCAAAAAATTCAGCAGATTTTAACACAAACAGGAGCCGACGCCGTTGATGTTGTTGCTCACAGTCAAGGCGGACTGATTGTAAAAAAATATGTTGCAGATCATCCGACAAGTCACCATATCGGCAAGGCGGTGTTTGTGGGCGTGCCAAATACCGGAGCTCCAAAAGCGATAAACGCGCTGCTCCAAGGTGATAACGCCGGAATTCCGTGGCTCTCGCAGGATGAAATGAAAAAGCTCGCCGCAAATATGCCGGCAATTTATGATCTTGCCCCAAGTCAGCAATATTACGACAATGCGGGAAGTTTTGTGAAAGTCATCAACGAAGGTCAGGTGGGAGATTTTAACGCGTATACGGAAAAAGATTTGGACTACCAGGATTTCGGCTCATTTCTAACCAATGATCATTCGTTAAATTCACAAGCATTAACCAATGCCGAAAATCTGCACACCAAAGATTTTGATAACTTTGATTTGCGAACCGCCGGCATTGATTTGTACAGTATCGACGGCTGTAAAGCGGCAACCGTCGGAAAAATTATTGAAGACCGAAGTATTAACATTTTGGGGCAAAATCTGACCGATTACAAAACGCCAAAATTTGTTCCGGGCGATAATACGGTCCCGCTGGAAAGCGCAACTAATCTGCCGGTTGACTCGGCAAAAAAGTTTTATTTGTTAACGGCAAGTCATAGCACGATGTTAAGCCAAGACGGCAGTCGCCAGGAAATTGTCAATTTGATTTCCGGCAGCAGTTTGGGAGTTAACAGTAAATTCATCACGCAAGATATTGGCAGATGCAATTTAAACGGCAAAGCAATCTCAATATTTAGTCCGGTTAATATTTTTGTAACTGACCAAAATGGAAATACGCTTGGAAATGCCGCCGATGGTAGCGTTGCTAATCAAATTCCCGGCGCCGATTTTGAAATAATGGGCGACCATAAATTTTTGTTTTTGCCGACTGATGACAGTCAAACATATTCAATAGCAATTCAAGGCACCGGCACCGGAACTTTCACCATAAAAAGCCAAAATATAGCCAACAGTCAGCCGGATAACGCTGAAGTTTTCAGTAATCTTCCCGTCACTCCAAATTTAACCGGTAATATTAATCTTGGTAGTTCGCCGGCTGGTCAAGACACTTTAAGCGTCAAGACAAACTCCGGCAGTGCGCCGGTTACTATTTTGCCGTCGGCGGTTGTGGCTGCTGAACAATTTGATGATTCTTTAGCGCCTGTTTCTTCTGTAATTGTTTCGGGAACCGCCGGTCAGCCTGGTTTTTATCGTAGCGATGTTAAATTTAGCATAAATTCCAGCGACCCGATTATCCCCGGTTCAGAAAACCAAACTTCAGGAGTTTTATCTGTCGCATATAATTTGGACAATTCCGGTTACAAAAACGGTCAAGGGAATTCAGCCGTGGTAACTGTTTCAGCAGAAGGCAATCATGCTATCACGTTTTTTGCTATTGATAATGCCGGCAATAAAGAGTCGGAAAAAACTGTAAATTTTACAATAGATAAAACGGCGCCCGAAGCCATTATCGCATTTGATCCAACAATCACGGATTTAAAATTTTCAGGCACAGATAATATTTCAAGTGCTGCAAATATTTCAGTTTCCGACAAAGACAATATCATCATTATTACCGATCAGGCAGGCAATACAACAGAAATAGATTTAAAAAACAAAAACAGAAAAATTATTATGACGGCGGAAATTTTATCAATTAAATATAACGGGGTCTCGGCTGATATTAGCAAAAATGGTATGGTGTATTCGTGGCTTCTGGATAAAAACAAAAATCTGATTATACTTTCGCAATATGTAAAATCCAAGAACTATAATATCCTGGCGGTCTATGATGGTAAAAATACTAAAATGGTCGGACTGGACTCTTCGGGCATTATCTTAAAATCAGTCGCAGGATTGAAAATTATGCAAATCAAAACAAATAATGGCAACTTAAATTTGAGCTGATGTTTGCATAAATTATTTAAGCGGTTAATATAAGACTATGCCTGAAGCCATTCAAAACAAATACGAGGCGCTATGGGTTTCGCATTCTTCTATCGGAGATTTTTTAAAATGTCCCCGTGCCTATTTTTTGCACAACATTTACCGGACTCCTCAAAACAGAAAGATAAATATTGTGAATCAGTATTTGTCGCTGGGAATTGCGGTCCATGAAACTCTGGAAAATTTGGCAAACTATAAAGTTGAAGAGCGAAAAGATATTATCAACAATTTAGAATCTGCCTTTGAAGAAAATTGGGCAAAGGTTTCAGGAAAGATAGGCGGTTTTAAAAATCCCGCTGAAGAAGCGGATGCAAAAGAGCGAGCGCGGCAAATGGTGTTAAGAGTGCAGCATAATCCTGGACCGTTAACCAACTTAACTGTTAAACTGCCAAAGCACAAAAATGATATGCCGCCTAATTTTTATTTATCTGAGGCCGATAATATTATTTTAAATGGCAAAATTGATTGGCTTGAATACGTTCCGGGTGATGATTCTTTGCGTTTGATTGATTTTAAGACAGGTAAAAACGAGGAGAATCCGGATTCTCTGCAACTGCCAATTTATGTGTTACTGCTTAATGCGTTGCAAAAACGGAAAGTTTCGGGCGCTGCATATTGGTACCTGGAAAGAGATGATAATCCAAAGCCGGTTAAACTGCCCGATGCCGAAAGTTCTTATGTAAAAGTTCTTACCATTGCTAAAAAGATCAAAAAAGCAAAAGAGGCAGGAACATTTGAATGTTTGCGCGGAGCCGGCGGATGTTTTGCCTGTAAGCCCTTTGAAAAGATTATAAGGGGCGAGGCGGAATTTGTCGGAATTGGCGGGTATAATCAGGAAATGTACTTGGCGTAAATTCAAAATTCAAATCTCAAAATCCAAAATTAAGGAAATTAAAATTGGGCGCGTCGCAAACCGGCGCGCTTTAAATATTTGCTTTTATTGTTTTTTTATGGTAAAAGTTATGTATGTATCGCGCCTTGGAGGAGTAGTACCTCGGCAGTCTCATAAGCTGCAGGCCCCCGTGCAATTCGGGGAGGCGCAACAAATTTGAAACGAAAGATTGAGTCGGGGTAGCTCAGTTGGTAAGAGCGTAGCATTCATAACGCTGAGGTCGTGGGTTCGACTCCCACCCTCGACACACAACTGAATAAAATGTAATTTTGCGGGCGTAGTCCAGCCTGGTTTAAGACGCCTCCCTGTCACGGAGGAGATCAGGGGTTCAAATCCCCTCGCCCGCGCCTAATGCACAAGTCTGAACTCGCATTTACAGCCTCTATGAAGTTGTAAGGCGATTTCAAGTCAAAAGTCACGATTCCATCTTTCAGGACAAAATTCTCTCCCACCGCAAGTAGGAGGGATTTTTTGTCTATTTCGTCTCCCTCACTAAATACCTCATAAATATGGGAAGATTTGATAATCAAATCTTCAGCATACTTCTGCCATGAGCCCACAGAGCTCTTGTGGTGTTTTATTTTTTCCCTTGCCTCATATTTTTGGTTGGTAATCTCATTTTTCTTTTCCAAAAATTCCTCCTTGTTTATCATGCCTTCTGAAAGAGCATCCAATAATCTGGAAATTCTTTCCTCTGCATGCTTTTCTATTCTTTGCCAATGGTCAATGCCGGTAATATGTATTTTGCTCTCCTCCTCGTTACGGGAACGAACATCCTGCATTAAAAGTTCGTATACGACCTTATTAATAGTGAGTTTTTTCATCCGCTCACCAAGCTGCCGATCAATTTCTTTTTTGCTGATGTATTTATGTTGGCTGCACTTAATGTGTCTTTTTCTTAAAGAGCAGCGGTAAAGTTCATAGCGGGCTTTCTTAAACAATCCTCCGCAAATAAAGCACCCGCATTCTCCGCATTTTATCACTCCCGCGTAGGTAAGTTTTCTGTGCTGCCGGGCTAACGGTTTAGTTCGTTCATGTAGGGCCTCCTGTGTTTTATCGAAAAGTGACTTTGAAATGAGGGGTTGATGACTTCCCTCAAAAACTTCCTTACGAAACTTGAAGCAACCGTAGAAAAACGGATTGATTAAGATCCTTGAAATGCTAGTTCTCGCAATCTTCTTTTTATACCGATTGAGTAGCCCCCATTGGTCTATAAGTTCGAGCATGGTGTCAAACGAGTAGAGCCCGGTTGAAAAATTTTCAAATACTTTCTTTACCAACGGCCCCGTAATCGGATCAATCTCTATTCTTGTTATTGGGCGTTTTTCATTCTCGGCCCTTTCTTCAATTAGTCTTTGTTTTTGTTTGTCGTAAGATCTGCCGGCGATTACACCCATTTTTGACATGTTCAAATATCCAAGTGGTGCGCAGCAAGGGAATTCCTTTTTCTCCCTTGCTTTATACATCATGTTTCGGCGAACGCGCTGACTCGTGTCTTTGCTTTCTTTATTGCTTGTTGCCAATTCAATGTCCATTAAAAAGCTATCCAAATCTGTATAGAGTTTATTTCTGGTTCTGATCTCCTTCAGCTTTCCCTGTTCCATTAAATATCGCAAACGTCCGGAATCCAAAGGATTTCGGCTCAAGCGCGAAATTTCCCAGCATAAGATACCATTAGCTTCGCCGGTTTCAACCCTATCCAATAGTTCTGAAAATAGGGGACGGCCCGGGGAGAATGCGGACTTTTCTTCGCAGTATGGTTTTTGTAAATTAATACAACTCAATTTATCCCTGGCAATCATATTTTTTATTTCTTGCGTCTGCGCGCCGATGCTGAGCATCTGCTTTTCGGATCCTTCATCAGAGCTTTTTCTGCAGTAAGCTAGCCAGCTTATTGCTTCTTGAATATCGTCTAAATTTTCGTTGTGTGTTAGTTGCATAATTTTATATTTTAATAATTATTTATTTCTCAACTCATCAAGTCAACAAGATACTCCCATTAAAAGTTAAGTCAAGTTTTTTCCCTCAATCATGCCCTTATATCTTTGTTTCCTATATTCAAGCCCCAAACAGAGCCGGCAGCCAATTTGCTGGTTTATCGGGTGGTAAAACAGCACCCCGGCTCGCTTATTGCATAGGGGACACACAAACCATATCCGTACACCGTTGAAGCAGGTTTTGGAAGTAGCCAGTTCGATTTTAAGGCCCAAGGCCTCTAACTCTGAAGTTAAAAGCGATTCTTTTAATAACATCCTGCTTTTTTTCAAAAAATTATTTATACGCAAAGATTGGCACTCATCCACCAAAATTATTTTTCCTAAATCATTTGGGTTCAATGTTTTCATTTTTTTCTTTTGGATTAATATTTAGCTGTTGGTTCTGCGCAAGAAAGGTGTTTTTACTTTTTAGGTTTATTTCGATCGCCGGCGTCTTAAATTGTTTCAGCGTTGTAATGGTGGCTATAAAATGTCGATAGGCACGATCAATCTCTTTGCCGATCATTGAGTAGTAATCATTTGTCTGTTTTGTTGCTATTTCAGCGCCGGCAAAGGATATGCATCTATGCATCTGTGCTGAAAGCTCCATAATTCTTATATAGGCGTTAGCCACAGCCTGGGCCAATGCTTTTTCACCTGCCGATTTACAATCAAAATCCTCGCAAAGCTTACTTGCAAACTCTATTGCGAGCCCCTTATAAGACCGTCCGGTAACATAATAAAGGGGATAATGGTTATCTAATCCGTTCGCAATTAAAACTTCTTCTATCACCCCAAGATTTAAGCCATCCACTCCCTCATCTACGGCCTTTTTAATTTTTTCTTTTGTGTCCAATCTTTCATTCAATTTTCCTACCGACAAACGAGGGTCGTCAAAGAATGTAAACGATTTAATTATGAAGTCCCTTAATTCCTTAATGCTCATCTTTTCGATGACGGCTTTATTGGTTTCATCTAATTGCTTTATGTTTTCATTTTTTGAGCACCCATTTTCCATAAAATTTTTAAGCTTATTTTTATTAAATTTTATTGTAGAGTTGTTTCCACCCTGTGGAAATAATTAATGTTCTTTCCTTTGGGTAAGATTAGGAATGCTTCTTCCCAATCTATTCCCTTTACTGCAAGATTTGCAGTGATTTTGTAATTTGGGTACAAGTGACCGATGCCTTGTTCTTTTACTACCAGAACTACCAGAACTACCAAGATATAAAGTAAGGGCTACATATACAGACCCAACTCAAACCTCGGTAGTTTCGGTAGTTTCGGTAGTTTTTGTCTTAAATTTAATATTTAGAACGGCTGAAAACGAATCCTCGTTTTGCTTCCTTTTTCCAATTTCATATCCAAGATCCCGCAATTGTTTACCGGCCTGTCGTATATTTATAATTCTTAACCTTTTGGATTTTAACCAAAGATTAAATCTATTCCCGAATTCTTGGAGTTTTACATTTTCTCCTGCCACTTCTTCACAATTTTCTTCAATAAAAGTTGGTAGGGGATTTGATCTCTCTTCATATTTTTGCCCCCTTTCTTCGTAGCTACCTTCATTTGTGAATTTATGAGTTTCGTATAATCCCTTAAGTATATTCACACACTTAAAACAAAGTTTCTCGTATTCTTGTTCCGAAATTCCAGAAAGAACATCTAACTTAATGTTAAAAATGTTTGGAAAATCAGTGATAACCCACCTCCTATAAAATCCAAGTGATTTATCCGGGGTAGTTGGCAAACTATTGGTTGCAATGAAGAAAGTAGTAATGCAATCATCGGTAAAAGAAGTTTTGCCCTTGAACTCGTATTCTATTAAATCCTCTCCTGTTATTTTTTTTAAAACATTTGTACTGGACAGGTCGTTATATCCAACTTCTCCGGCAAACGCCACGAGTTTTTTGTAAATAGAACTCATGGCAAAATTATTTATTGATAATTTTTTTATATCTATGGAAATACAATTATTGCGACCAACCAACTGTTCTACAACTTTCAAAAAAGTTCCTTTTCCGTTGCTTCCTCCGCCAGTCAGGGCAATTATCCTTTGCATAAACAAATCATCTGTTAAGGCATACGATATATATTCGTATAAACTTTTTATATAACTCTCATCCTGAACGCCTTCTTTAACGGCCCACTCTCGTAAAAGCCTATCTATCTCCGGCGTTTCCTCCGATTCGCCGAGTTTATGTGGGATCGGGTTGGTTAAAAAGTATTTATGATCTGCTTTTGTTTGCTCCAATGTTTTTGGATTTATTAAAACATCTTTAAATTGTATCCACCCCTTCGGCTTTAACTGAGGCGCCTGTTCGCGCCCCACTTGTTTTAAAGCATTTAATATTTGCGTTCGGTTTCCGCTACCAACCGTATCAATATTCATCTCTTTGCGAATTCCGTTTAGCAAATCAGTTTCATCCTTTGGTTCGTAACAGCATCTATCAAAATTCCAGAACCATAATAATCCTTCGGGAGAAAAGTAAATTGGTTGTTTTTCTATAAATATCTTTGCTTGTCCTATTCTTGTAAAAACATCACCTGTATTTTTAGCTTCTTCCTTTTTCTTGTAGAAATTAAACTTATCCTTTAATTCCGCTTCTTCAATTGGTGGTTTGTTTTGCGTGTTCCACATTTTTGTAGCTTCCCATGCAACCTTAAAATCTTCTTCAGTTTTTGCTCCAGCTAAATAGTGTCCAATCACTCTAACTGATAAGTTGTTTCTGCCGCCGTCTTCTACTCCGTATATAGCCGAAGAATAATCAAAAGCTTCTTGAGGTTGTTCTAACTGATTCTTTCCTTCCACTTTTTGAAAAGGACACCTTTTTAAATAATCCAAATACCAATCAACGGGAAATTCTGCGAATGGCAAATCCTCAATAATTTCATAGCCAGCCCAAGTCCCGTCTAATAATTGATATTTTGTTGGTGGGGCGAATATTAGTCCTCCGTCTGAACGAATATCAACGTTTTTCGCTTGATTCTGGTTTTGTTTAACCTTGTCTGTGTATCTATACCACTTATGTATTCCCTTCCGAGTTGCAGTCGTAAAAGTTGGTGGAAGTTTATTTAATTCTGGGAAGTTTTTGCAGTCTATATCTATAACTGTTTTGTCGCTTATCTTTCCTGTTTTTATAGCTATGCCTTCAGCAAAACTAAAACTTCTTTCCAGTTCAAAATCGTTTTTCGGATTTTCAATAATCTCACCCCATGACGGTAAAAAAGGTTTTTTCTTTTCTTCTCCCTTTGCATCCAAATATGTATCTATATGAAAAATAGGTAAAATAATGATCCCTTTTTTGATATACTCTAACGCAAATTTTTTTATTTTTTCTTTATATTCATTTTTCATCAAATATTTTATTAATTTTTTTAATAACTTCTGTTTCAATTATCCCGCCAATTTCTTGGTTTATTGGGTGGAATGTGTTTATATTTTTTTCTCCAACTTTTTTACTGGGATAAACCAGCCTGTATCCCGAACCATCCAGTTTTGTATAGATCGCAACCGAACCAACATAATATTTTTCTTCTAAAATAAAAGAAACGAAGCCAATCAGCCCGTCCTTAGGTTTAACCGGTATCACTTGAATTTCACTTATTTTCAAATTTTGTGTTTCCATAAATTTACTCATAAAATCTGTTAAGACACACAATTCATCACCTTTTTATTCTTTCCCTCTAATAATCAACTAATTACAAAAAATTTATACGTAGCCAAGGCCTATTTTACAATGTCCCGACTCAGAACTTATTAGATACTGCAAAACGGCGCGTTTTTCAGACCTGGCGTAATCGCCCCTATCAACGCAAATGTCAAAATATTTTTTAATAGTTCGGCAACTTAAGTTCTTCCTCTTTTTTATTGTTTCAAAAAAACAAACATAATCAGACCAAAAAGGATTTAATCTTTTTGTTTCTTTGAATTCGGCTATTGGAAAGTTTGCTGTTTGCATAATTTTTTGTTTTTAATAATTTTTTTATTTTCAAAATTTACAATTACGTCTGCTAACTGTCTTATGTTTCTGCCTATGCAAAATATTTCTTCATCAGAAAGATTATATCCAAAATTTTCCAATATTTTTCTGGTTGATGTTTTCTCTGCACGCTTAAAGGATTTTAGTGCTTCACCGGAGGGGGTGTTAGATGGTATAATTTTTATTTCAAAAGCTTGTTTCATAATACAAGCTCATTATAAACACCAAAAAAGACACTAATTTGCATAAATTAGTGTCTTAAATATACTTAATTGCGCCGACTTAAATTTTAACTCCGATCTATTATTTTTTGTATTGCGGACGTAGTAATTTTAATTTTTTCTTGCCGCATATCTTGCTTAATTTTATCGACAATATGGTTTGCGCCAACCCTCTTTTCGTATTGAGCGTATAATTCCAAGACTGTTTTTCTAATCTTGCTTCTTTCGTCTCTTCTCGGTCTACCTATCAGAACTTTTTTGTCCAAAGACCCATATTCTTTTTTATCTCTTTTGGCCATTTCAGCAATTTTTGTTGGAGCCGTATCCCCATCCAGTCTCATAAATTTTTCGTATTTACCAGCTATAAAAGGGTGCGCTCTGTAGATAGTATACAGTCCGGGGTCGGCAGGGATTATCCGGTTAAAAAGTAAAAGTTCTTCCATGGCAGAGTAATATGATTCTGATAGTCCAAATTTTACTAATATTTCGTAAACCACCTTTTTAATTTTTTCTTGTATTTTATAGTCGTGTTTTTCATCGTGCATAAAGCCAATCCATTTATTGAATTCAGAACTTCTCGCAAACAATTCGGTCGAACATAATTCATATTTTTTGGGGTCAGTTCCTTCTTTTACCCCATTTATAATTGATATATCTATTTCTTTGTCTATTTTGAATCCGGATAATAAGTTGGGCATCCCTATTATTTTTCTCCCCTCAACAATATCTTTTTGTTTTTTTGGATGTTTAATTATTTCTTGGTGCCTAAGACTATTTTTATGAAATTCTTTGAGTTCGGGCAACTCTATGGGATGTATTGTGGGACTATTAATTATCCCATAAAAAATACTCATATCTCCCAGCTGATAAGATTCTTTTACAAATTCATATCCCGCCAAATATTCTGCTTTAATATCGATATTTTTTTTCTTAAATATGGGGCTCTTTTTACACTCTATAATAAAATCTTCAGCATCCATTTTGTTTCAAATTTTGTGTTAATTATTTTTTTACTTAACTTAAACTTATTTATGCCTGCTTACGTTTTCTACTTTATCCTGCTACTTTTTCGGCCATTTTTCAAGCTCTGGGGTGTTCATTTCGAAAAATTCGTTATATGATAAATTAATTTAATAATGACGCCTAAACCTATGTAGATGCATGGGCATGGCATAAAATTCCCATCAAAGGTATTGAGCTCCACGCTCAGCGTACTCTTTGATGGGTCTTGTCGGGAAACTGGCAGGTGCTGGGCTGGAGCTCTATGTCTACATAGATTTTCCGCCGGCATAAAAAGCTGGCTTTTTGTTTCCCATCTAAATTAATCTATTAAAATTATGAACTCTTTCAAAGATCTTGCGTTCGAAATACTGCGCGAAGCGAAAAAACCTCTGCACAGTAAAGAGATTACTCAAATTGGCAGGTACCCCAAAATTCAGACACCCTTTCTACGGGTTTGAATATTAAAAATGTAAATGTATAATAGGGGTAATGAATATGACAACAACTAAAAAAGGCTACCATGTAGCCAAGGAAGTAAAAGACCAAATACTAAAACGAGTAAAAGACGAAGGCGTGAGCGTCTCGCAAGCCAGCCAGGACCACGGAGTTTCCGAAGCCACAATTTACAAGTGGCTGACCAAGGGGGTTTCGGGCAATCCATCGTGGGCCGAGTTTGCCAGAGTCAAGAAAGAAAACAAAGGATTACTGGAATTAGTCGGATCGCTGACCATAAAACTGTCCCAAGCCCAAAAAAAGGATTGAGCAAGGATTGTTCGTTGGACAAAACGCAATTCAGCAAAGCAACGCAAATGTCCCGTTCAATGCTGTATTATCATCACAAACAGCCGGATAAAGATTGGATATTAAAACAGCAGATAGAAATTACGCTCAGAGAATTTCCCAGTTACGGACACAAACGTTTGGCGATGCACTTGAAAATCAACAGAAAAAGAATACTGAGGGTAATGAAAATATTCGGCATCAAGCCGTATCGCCGCAGAGGTAAAAAATGGAAAAAAGTAAACAAAGAATATTCAGAGCAATTTCCAAATCTGCTTTTAACAAACTGCCCGAGCTATCCGAATCACATCTGGACTTCCGACTTTACCTACATCCAATTCAAAAAACGAACTGTGTATCTCGCAACCGTACTGGATTTATTCACAAAAGAAATTGTCGGATTTTCCGTCTTGTTGAATCATTCTTCCAGTCTCGTAATGAATGCCCTGTTATCTGCCGTGAATAACCATCCGGCTCCCGAGATTACCCACTCAGACCAAGGTTCAGAATACGCTTCAAAAGATTACGTGGCATTAGAAAACAATCTCGGGATTCAGCCGTCTATGAGCCAGAAAGGATGCCCGTGGGAAAATGGATATCAGGAATCGTTTTATTCACAATTCAAAGTTGATTTAGGAGACCCGAACAGATTCAATCATTTAGGAGAACTTGTATGGGCGATATACAAAACAATTCACAATTACAACAACACCAGAATCCAGACATCGCTTAAAATGCCGCCAGCGGAATTTGCGAAAAAGCACTACGAAAGGTCGAGCTTATCTGTATAATCGGTGTCCGAAGAAATGGGTACCTTGCACATCGATATAAATAAAAACGCCATTGCATAATTCAATAGCGTCGAAAATTGATCGGCCACGGTCCATCGTGCTTTCGTCAAATGGCACAAAACCATTCGCACTCTGCTTAAATTCCTTATTTTCTAAATAAAATATAAGTTCTTTTTGTTTCATGTTTTTATCGCAGGGCTGCGTTTAAATTTTGTACAGTCTTGCTTCTAATCTCTTCTTGAATCTTGTTGACCTCTTCGTTGGTTAGGGTTCTTTCTGGAGAGCAATATGTAATTCTGAACGTATAAGACTTTTTATCTTTTCCAAATTTTTCCTCATCCTCATATTCGTCAACGAGCTTAACTTCCTCAATTAAATTTTCGGCGTAATCTCTGACAATCTCGTAATAGTTATTCAAATTTATAGATTTATCTATAATAAATGAGATATCTCTTGATGTTTCTGGGTACCTGCTGACTTCTTTGTATTTCGAATTTATGTCCTTAAATTGTCCCGTAATTCTTGGGTCGTCCGACCATAAAATCCTGATATCGGGAATTCCCATTTTTACCATTGCCAACCTATCTCCGAACCCGAAAGCCCAGCCATTATAAATCTCAGGATCTAAGCCGAAATTCTTTAGCACCTGCGGATGAACTAGACCAGCCCCATTTACTTCAAGCCACTCACCGTTAAACATCACATCCATCTCTACTGACGGATCTGTGAATGGAAAAGTATCAACTAGGAATTTGTATTCTATATCACTCCCAAAAATGCTTTTTGCTAAATCCACCTGAACCTCCTCTAGATCTTTTTGAGTTATAATTTTTTTTGATTTTTTGCAAATATACATCCCGTCAATTTGGTGAAATGCCGGAAAATGATGCCTGTCGATTTCATCTTTTCTGTAAACTATACCCCTCGCCAATGCCATTATTTCGCCGTTCTCATCTAATTTTTTTAAGATTTCTGGGTTATTTAAATAGAATGACCAAAAAACAGTCATTTGCGTGCGTAGTATATGGATGTCATCTAAGTAATAAGTGTCAGTTTCTTTCCTACTTGGGTGATCTTTTGGTGCGTTTAACAGGTCAAACTCTTGCTCTACCGTAACTATTCTGGGAATATCAACCATATCAAAATCTTTAAACCTAGGTAAGTTTATTATTTGGTCGAATAAAAACTTTACCGGAGAATTTTCCTTCCTTGTTAAATCTGGGAGTTTTAAGAGTCTCTTAATTCTCTCGGCCTTGACATCGGTTCTTTTATCAAGTTCTTTTATTAAAACCGCCTCATTTGGATCGTTTATTACAATTTTTTTAGGCATATTAATTTTTCAGCTTCTTTTTTAAAATATATTGAGGATATTTTTATATTATCTATTTTGCACCTTTTTTGACAAAAATGCAATATTTTGTATATGTTTGCATAAAACTGTTAAATTTGATATTATCTTAATTAGAAAGGCTATGATGCTGTTGACACAGCTGAGCCGAGGAAAGAAATCTCAAAAGAGAAAGTAGAATCCTCCGGGGAGTTCCCGTCACAGAACTTAATGAAGTAAAAAGCGAGGTGGCACCGTGGAGAAATCCGCCCTTGCAAGGTTATCAATTTTTGGTAACTTCGCAAGGGCGTTTTTTAATATTATTAATTAAAAAATATATGGAAAGAATATTAATCAATCAGATAAAAGAAAATGACGGAAAAAAAGTCTTGATAAAAGGCCGAGTTTTAAATATGAGAAATCTCAGCAATGTTGTATTTTTGATAGTCCAGGATTATACTGGCACGATTCAAACCGTTTTTGAAAAGGCTGACGAAGTAAAAATTGGCGATGCGGTTGCTATCGAAGGATTGGCTAAAAAAGAACCGAGGTCAAAGTATGGCTTTGAAATATCGGGAGAAAAAGTAGAGGTTATATCCAATATCACAGAGGATTTACCTTTTGATTTGGCAAAGAATGACCTTAATTTAAACCTGCCTACCCTATTAGACAACAGAACTCTTTCTTTAAGACATCCAAAAGTTCAAGCAATATTTAAGCTTTATGATATCCTTTTAAAAGGGTATGAAATTGTAATGCGTGAAGAAGGATTTACGGAGGTAAAAACTCCCAAAATATTGGGAGCTGCCACAGAAGGCGGAGCAAACTTCTTTAAAGTAAAATATTTTGACAAGGAGGCTACCCTGGCTCAAAGTCCACAATTCTACAAACAGATTATGGTGGGAGTTTTTGAAAGAGTTTTTGAGATAGGATCCACCTTTAGAGCCGAGCCTCATTTTACCACAAGGCATGTCAACGAATATATCAGCTTGGACGCTGAAATGGGATTTATTAAAGATTTTTATGATGTAGCCGATATGTTGAATAAAATTCTTAAGAAGATGTTTTTGATGATAGGAGAAGAAGGAAAATCATATTTGGATATGTACAATATTAAAATTTCAGAAGTGCCAGATCAAATCCCACGAGTTAAGTTATCTGAAATCAGAAAAATCGTAAAAGAAAAATATAACCATGAAATCCCTCAAGAAACCGATATTGATCCTGAGGGAGAAAGATTGGCGGGCAGATATGCCAAAGAGGAATTTAACTCTGACTTTATCTTCATCACCCATTATCCCTGGAAGGATAAACCATTCTACACAATGCCAAGCGAGGAAAATCCAGAAGAAACTTATGGCTTTGATTTAATTTTTAAAGGGTTAGAAATAGTTACCGGTAGCCAAAGAATACACACCTACAAACAATTGATGGAAAATTTAAAAAAGAAAAAAATTAAACCGGATGGAATGGAGTTTTATTTAGATACTTTTAAATTTGCTATGCCTCCGCATGGTGGCTGGGGTATGGGATCAGAACGCCTAATACAGAAGATATTGGGGCTGGAGAGCATTAAGGAAGCCATCCTCTTCCCTCGTGACGTTAAAAGATTGGTTCCGTAATCAATACAATTTAAAAGAGCTGATTATCTCAGCTCTTTTTTTGTTATTTCAATCCCAGCTTCTCCCTAAGAAACGGCATCAGCTTGCTCGGAGTCCAATCAGTTTTAATCATATACTTTTCGGCATTCAGGTTTTGAGTCAATTCGCTTTCCATTTCCTCTCCGCCATAGTTGGTGAGAATATATACTGGGATATCTTTTGTTGAAGGCGTTCTGGCGCATTACCTCAAGTATTTTGTCTCCGTTTATCCCGTCTGGAAGAAGTAGGTCGAGCATGACTAAATCCGGTTTTTCTGCTATACCGGCTTCAATTTCTTTTATTCTTTGTAGGGCAATGGTGCCCAATGTTATAACTTCAAGCTCAATGCCGGGCATCGTGCCGATCATAGTTTTATACAAAGCCACTAATCCAAAGTCATCTTCAATCCAGAGGATGTGCTTTTTCTTAGTTGAGGACTTAACTTCTGCTTTCTCTTTTGTTTTTGTTTTTGGCATGTTTGTTATTTATTATTTGCACTAACATTATTTTCGACTTTTGTTGTTTGGCTTATTTCCTGCTTTACGGGAAGCTCTATGTAAAACGCGCTTCCCTTTCCGTCGCCCCGGGATTCTGCCCAGATCCTGCCATGATGACCTTCAATGATTTTACCAGATAAATAAAGTCCTAAACCTTTGCCAACGGCAAAAAGTTTTTTAGCTTGTTCGCCTCTGTGGAAACTTTGTTTGAAAAGGTTTTGAATTACTTCGTCAGACAATCCGATACCAGTATCTGTAACACTGATTAAAAGTTTATCGTTTTTTACTTCCATGTTTACAGTAACGCCTCCTTTGGCCGTATACTTGATGCAATTATCTATTACATTAGTAAGAACCAATTTTAATTTCATTCGGTCAGCAGGGATTTTCGGAATATCTCCTTGTTTTTCATATTTTAAATAAATATTATGGGATTCCGCTTCAGCAGTTAAATCTTTCAGGGTTTCATTCATCAATGCCTCAAAATCGATGGGGTGATCTAAGTGTATCATATCCTTACCTATCTGATAACTGGAAACGTCTAATAACTCGTTTACAACATCAATCTCTTTTTGGGTGGACTCACTCAACCTTAAGATTACATCTTTTATTTTTGGCGGTATCTTACCAAATGTGCCGCCTAGCATCAAATCAAGAAACCCATTATTTACAGACAGCGGCGTTCGTAAATGATGCTGGGTTATCAGCATAAAGTCTGTTTTATTTTCATCCAAATGTTTCAACTCCTCATTAGCGTGTTTTTCAAGTTCGTGTGCCTGCTTTTCAACCGCGAGAGCCTTTTCAACTTTATCCTTTTGTTCTTTTATATCCCTTGTTCTGTTCATCAACCTTCTGCTGAAGGGTTTTGTTGAAATTTTGAACTTCATTGTAAAGACGGGCGTTATCAATAGCAATTGCGGCTTGTTTTGAAAGAGTAGCCAAAAGTTCTAAATCTTCTTTTGTGTACGCATCGTTTGAAATTTTACTCCCCAAAACAATTATTCCAATTAGTTTATTTGAGATTATCATTGGCAAGCATAATGAAGCTTCAATATGCTTCATATTTTCTGACAACTGGTCAAAATTTTGTCTTTCTTCTGCGTCGTTTGAATCTTTTGCAATCATTTGCATTTCATCCCTGACCAATGGTTTTTGTGTTTTCTCAAGATGGCGTGTTAAAAAGTTATCCTGCACCAAGCTTATTCCGTTATTTTCATTAAAACCTATAACTTTTGCTATTTTGTATTTTATTGTTCCTTCATTTTGGTCAATTAACAAAACTCCCGCCCTATCTAATTGCATCGCCTGCTTTATACTGTTTACGATAGAATCGACTATTTTGTTTAAATCAATCGAGTTAGTAAGCTCATCCGTTAATTTAGCAATTGTTTCCTGATTGCTGTATAAACTAAAAAATAAATATTTATTGGCAATAACCTTTGTTTTATTATTTAACCAAACAAAAAGTACCACAAATAACGGCGCAATAATCAATCCGAGCAAATAAGCTTCGTTGCTGTAAACACCTCCAAAAATTCTGTTGTAAAACCAGATTATCAGATAAAACATTCCGTAGACAAATCCAGCAGAAATAAAATAGATGACTGTTTTTCTAACAACTATTCGGATGTCCATAAAACGATAACGCAAAATAGCATATGCTACCATCAGTACCGAAATAAATATTGTTGCGTTCCATGCAGGATATACATTTATTCTATACACGGGAGGATAAGAGGTCACGCCCCCGCTAAAGCCGATCAAAAAAGCCCAAATTAAATATTTAATTTGATACCTTATTACGCCAGTAGTTTTTTTGTATGCCCTGATTAATTCAAACAGTACATAAACGACTGATGCAACGAACACGCAGATAAAAGTACTATAAAGAGGCGTCGCCAATATGTAATAAAATTGATTGAAAGCAAAATATAAATCTTTTATAAAATAATTGGTGAATATATTAAAATATAGGAATAGGGCTGTGGCAATATAAAACAACGCTAAAAATAATTTTCTTTTTAGGTCTAAAAAGCTTATTACGAAATGAACTAAAAATACAGGAATAAAAATAACTCCTATTTCTGCTATTCGCCACCAAAAAAGTGAATCAACGGGATTTGCGGATGTACCAATTTTTAACATTCCGAAACCCCACAATGCAACTGCCGACAAAAAAGCAGCCCAAAGAAAGTGAACTTTTTTTCTCCCCTTTAACAACATAAAAGGACCCACAATAACTGACGGGATTGCAACAAATAATAATCCTGCGATAGAAAAAATATTCATTATAATTATTATACTACTAATTTATAAAATAAAAAATGCTAATAAAAAAGCCGTCTCAGAACGAATTCTGAAACGGCGGTGTTCACTTTTTGACAAGCCTGAAACCATTAGGAATCGGGCCGTCAAAACTGCTCCAAACGGCTCCTTCCTTGCACGAAGCAAGATGTAAGCCACAAGGAACCATTCTCCCCGGAGCCACAATGCATCCGGAGCCCAGATATACTCCATGCCCAAGGCAAGAGCCGAGAAAAACATTACCGCTGTCGACTGCGACTCCGTCCTTGAGAACGGTAACGTTTTTTCCGTCGAGGCGGAAGTCGGTTAGCGTTGAATTCAGCCCCATAAACGTATCTCTACCCGCGAGACTGGCAGAAACCATTTCCGCCACAGAAAAACATCCGGGGTAAAGAACTGAATACAGGATGTGCCCGTTTAGAATCGTGCTGTTTTCACCGATCACCGATTCTTCAACAACGACGCCGTTGCCGATTAAGGCATTATCGCCTACAACCGACTCTCTCACCACTGCTCCGGCACTGACCGTGACATTATCTCCGATCACACTGCCTTCGATGTAGGCGGTTGGATGAATATCGCAGTTCCTGCCGATTTTATTGAGCTGACGCAGAATTTTCCACTTATTGAAAGATCGCGCTTTCATGGCAAGCAGAAGCAGTTTTGCTTTCGGGCTTTTCTGCAATCTCGCTCCGCCAGCCATAATAGCGACAATGCTCGTAACCCAGAGGTTGACCCAGTGGTCGATCTGAACGATAAACCTTTCAGTCATCGGGATTGCGTACTCCTTCGATCCGCACATATGAAACGGAACTGCGAAAGAGGCCGAAAGCTCATCGGGCTCGATTACCAAGGCGCGAACGTCTTTCCTGTGTTTGGCTTCCGGAAAATAACGCAGGTTATATTCCGTGTAGCCCTGACAGTTCTTCACGTCCTGCACATTAATCGCTGTCCGGAGCGTAGTAATTCCATGTTTCAGCGCACAAACAGTAGCGTCCCTTCCCTGCCGAGACCGCTCAACGAATTCGTTTAGCAATTCCGGCGTGAAGAAAAGATTGTCTCCGAGCACGAGGTATTCGTTGGTATCAGAAATTTTTGAAGCATCAGAAACAGAGACTATCTCCATTCCCGCTTTTCCAAAAATTTCTGCCTGCACATCGGCAATTGTTTGGTTCAGAACCAAGCAATCCCGGGCAGGTTCGTTAAAGGGCTTAATCGGTTTATCGATTCTTATCGCGTATGCTTTCATATCTTACTCTCCTTTCAAAGAAATAGCGGTGGAACGGGATTCCGTTCCACCGCTTGGGTTGTCAGTCTTTGCCAAAATTAACGGACTTTGCGTAGTCCATCAGCTTGGCGACGAACATTTCGTCCACGTCCAGTGGTGGCACATAGCTTCCTCCCAGTACACTCGGCAGGTTCGATACTTCAAACCTCGATTCACGAGTGATATAGGGAAGATACTGCGCGGTGCTTCGGTCAAAGATTCTCTGAAATCTTCCGAGTAATGATTTCGGATCACAATCAGAAGAATCTCCGTAGCGGAACTCGGCTATGCCCAAGCATTTCAATGATACATCGTTCAACCAACGAATCTTCGGAGGTCTTGGATGCACCACATGAAACACCTGCCCATTTGCCGGAACTTCAACGAGTTCGGTCAACACTCTCGCAACCCAGTCGCCTGGTATAATATTGAGAGTAGATGTGGGAGAAAATTTTCCGTAAATCGGAAGCCTAAGCATTCCGTTCGCGGAAAACGCAACTCCGTTGCTCGCATATTCTCCCGCTCGGTGCTCTGACATAGAAACAAAACTCTGCCTCAAATGCCAAACGCTTCCCAGAAAACCGTAATACCCGTTAAAGAACGGCGTGGAGCCAGTAACAGTGTCGCCAACTACAATGCTAAGCCGGTAAATGGAGTACTTTCCGTGCCTCCAGTTTTTCACCAACTTTTCAGCTTCCAGCTTCGTCCGTTCATAGACATTGCGACATTTCTGTCCGATGTCTGTGTCGGATTCACTGAAAGTTTCAGCGTCGCCGGCCACGTAAGCAGTGCTAACGTAGTGAACTTCGGGAATTTCCATATTCCTTGCAAAATCCAACACGTTTTGCGTTCCGCAAACGTTGACACAGGTAATTTCCCTTGCAAGTGCCTCGTCAAACTTAATCGACGAAGCGCAATGGAAAACTTGGTCAATTTTGCCACGCCACTGTTGTATTTCGCAGCCGCAAACTCCGAGATTTGGCAGAGTAACATCGCCGTTAAAAACGGTAATGTTATCAGCATTTCCCAGAGCTTTTTGAAGCCGGGCAACAGGATTGTTGCCTCGGACTAGACAGATCAGCTTGTGCCCTCTCTCTTTCAGGAGAGGCGCCAAGCACGATCCCACCGCACCGGTTACGCCGGTTAGCAGAATAGTAGCCATAACCTCTCCTTTCTTTTGGTAGATTCACTTTTCAAAGGGCGGTCAGCTGGGAAACACTCCCAACATATTAATTGGATTATACAACTACCCAACAAATAAGTCAAACTTCCTACAAACCAAAAACCCAACTTTTAATCGGGTTTGGTTGGGTCTGAAATATTTATTTTTCCCAATTTCGGTTGCGCATAAGTAGCTTCCAACTGCTTGCCGTATTTATCATAATGATTCTTAAACTCTGGATTTCTTAATTGCTTTGCCAGATAGCTCTGAAAATCAGTTGCTTTTATTATTTTGTCCTGGGATATTTTATCCTTCATATGCTCGATTATTTATCTCTAAAACATACTGTACAAAAAATACCGAATTCAATCGGTATTTTTATGGGTTATCTATAATCTTAATTGTTTCTGAAACGGCCGGAGATGTGTTTATAATTTTAACTTTTTCTTGACCATATTTTTCTCTCAATCCGTGTAATAATTCATCTGCAAAAGATGGAGTCAAAATTTCGACTCCGTTAAAATCAATTACTACGTCCTCTTTTTCAGCAGAACCGTTTATAATTTGTTGTATACGTAAAACAACTTCTTTCGCAGAAGGCCTTCCATTAAGAACCGTATTAAATTTTAACATCTGAACTATCATAAAAATATATTACAATTATATTTTACCATTATTTATACTTTACCACAAAGGAAGCTAATGTCCCCAGTATCGGAAAAACCGTTTCGGTCTCTTGCCCTTCCTTGCTGACCACAACCAGTCCGCTACCCGAATGGATTTTAACTATACCATCAAATTTGTCTATTGTCCATCGCTGGATAGTCTTTAGGCCATTCCCCCTCCTTTCTCCTGTTCTCCCTGTTACCCCGCTTAATCCAAGTTGAATTGCCTCTATATCATTATTTAATGACGGATCTGCAACCTTAAGCGATTTCAGAAACCCTATGCCTGGGTTTGCCCAAACAGCCCCTTTGTTAAAGGAATATTTTATTGCCTGATTGGCAAATTTCTCATCGTGAATTTCTGCGTTAAAACTTTTAGCTTCCAAATAAAATTTTGCCCTATCATTAAGATAGAACCCATAGTCCACCCTTCCGGCCGAAGCAATGCTCTCTTCAGCTGACACTTCTTTTTTATTGCTAATATCCCAACCCAACGCTTCAAAAAGCGGCTCAATAAAACCTTTTTTTACTTCTTCCTCGGTGTAGGATTTCAATTTCCCCGAGTTCTTAACATCCTCGTATTTTTTAACGAGGTTTTTTATTTTATCTGTTTGCATAGTAGGGATGGGTTTGACCTATGCTATGCCAGTGGAAACACAGAGCTCCCCACCAGCTACGCAACCTTGCGGTTGCCATCCTTTCGGAGACCCATCCCTGAGTTCGCTGAGCGAGGAGCTCAATATCAGGGATGGGATTAATTTTATCGTGTTTGCCATGCCCTATGGATACATAGGGGTTAGGCTCATTATTAAATTGTGATTTAATCTTAACGCTAAAACCCAGCAAAATCAACCGAAGCTGGATTTCGCCAAAAAGATTTGCTATGATTTATTTGAGGTAGTGAGAGTTGGCGTTTTTCAGTCTCCGGATTGAAAACAGTGTTGTGCAATAAGTCCGCCATCCGCCTTCGTGCGGTGGATTCGTCCGGTGCAACGGCGAAGGGTGCGGTTAAAAGCAATATTGGTTCACGGACACACCAAGAGTTCAGCCGAGCATCATTGGAGCAAATATGAGGGCTGAAAAGCGAACGAAGAGTGAAGCAAACGACGAAATTTTGTTTTCCTTCAAGTAGCTTGCTACCCCCACAAAGAATTCCCACATCGGGAATTTTTTGTTGAATTTTTATGAAATAAAAGCTAATCTGAAATTAAATAGAGAATATGTTCTATAAATATGTATAATTTACAAAACGATGGCGATGTATTTGAGCAAAAAGCATATCCGCTTTTTATCAAAAATAAGTTCCCGTCTTATGAAGCCTTTTGGCAAAAATTTATTATTCCCTTAACAAACAGACCCGATAATATCTATACTAAATCAGATGTAGATTTGCAGATACAATTTCCAGGAGAAAATCTTGAAAAAATTCATGAAAGAGTCGTAGTTCTACAGCTTCATTACTCGGTTTTTCGTATGCTTTTGAAGGTATATGAGAAAAGTAGATTAGCGGGGAAGGATATTGATGCGGTGGAGGGCTGTTTTTCACATATGTATAGTGCCCTAGATATTTCAGCAGAACTTTTTGGCAGATATGAAAGGATTAAAAATAATTTGCCGATATCAACTTCTGCTTTTGATAGTGCTTCCTCTGTTATAAACTCACTTTCAATAAGAAGGAGTTGGCAAAGAAGCCATGCATATCCAAAGAAAATAAATGATATAAGAAATTATCGGAATTTAATGTTACACGGTCAGACTTTTGGCTCCCTTATTACTCCTGCCGCGAATCTTCTAATTCTTCCAAAAACAGATACGATAAATCATTACTTGGATTGGAGAGAGATTGGTAAAAGCTATCATTCAAAAAATATTAATGACTTTTTACATAGTGTGAACATCGTAGATTCTGCCATCGATGAAGTGGTTAGGTTTTTAGAAGCTGAGTGGAAAAATAATCTGCTTTGACGCAAAATTTTTTGTTTCCCGAAAATAGCAATATTAAGACATGGAGTTAATGAAAATTTTATTTAATCTTGATACGTATTACTTATTGTTGACACGATTTTTTAGTGCTACAATATACTAACCAGTTGTGATAACATACTGAAATTATTAAAATAATAAACTTATGAGAACTCCACACACGGCAGTGTTGTTTTACACTCTTGGGACAAAGATCTATAATAAAAGCGTATTCCAATTTTAACTTTTTTAAAAAAGTCTAAAAATTATGAAAAAGCTATTTTACATCCTTTTCACTATTTTTTTAGGAATCTCCTTTCTTATTCCATTTTCGTATTCTTCCGTTCAAGCTGCGACCACGAATTGCAGTTTTACCAGAAGTCTTGCGTTGGGTAGTAGCGGTGCCGATGTCTCGTGTTTACAGCAATATCTTAATGCAAATGGATTTACTATTACTGCAACGGGTTATTTTGGTGCAATCACAAAATCTGCGGTTATAAAATGGCAAAATGCCCACGGGATTTCTCCGGCATCTGGATATTTCGGAAAAACTTCTCAGGCAAAGTATAGCGAACTTATCTTGCTCAACCAGTCTGTCTTAAATCAAAGCCAGTCGCAAACTTCAATTTCAACTCCAGTTATCGGTATTTCTAATACACAACCATTATTAGTAAACTCGCCCCTACTTCTTTGCAGTGTTCCTACCACCGGTCCGATTGCAAACATAGATTTATCAAAAAATATTAATTCCGCACTTAGCAATTTAGTTGCCAAAGGCCGCCCAGTCGATCCCATAACACAAGGCGTACAGCCTGGCGATACGGGCTGGCAGGCATTTTTGGATCAGATGCGTGCGTTATATCTCAGTGCCAACACTATATCCAGCAGACAACTTGCAACTAGCTACGGCAATGCCGGATTGGCGTATGATAATGCAGTGAATTATCTAAATATTTCTGTCCAAGCCTGCAATAGTAGCGACTACGTTTCAGCCAAAGCTATGTATGAGTCAGCCCAGGGGCAGATTTCCTTAATGGGCGACCAGATAAACTTAGGACTGTCTTTTTCTCCTGAAATTGTAAAAGCGGCGGTTACATTGTTTATCTATAAATCAATGACGCTACCAGTATCGGTGGTATCTTCTAGTGTGTTGCCGTTTGTCACACCCGTAATAAATGGAATAACAACATATGATGCGAATCCAGAACCAGCTAAGTTCTGATGTGGTAGACGTAGTCAAGGATGAGGTATCAGCAGGCATAGGTCAGTATATTAGTCAAACTCTTAAGCCAGAGGATTTCATTAATCAACAGGTGGGGCAATCCGGTATATATCAACATTTAACGTTCACTAATAATCAGGTGTTAAAAGCGAATATAATGAGTAGCATAGCGGCTGGAACGAATATTATAAATGATCAGGTAGAGTCGGTCGCCATAGATAATTTTGTTGGAAACATGTTAAATTCTTTAAATAATAACACGTCAAATCCAACGTCCACACCGACATCGCCACAAGTTTCTTCGTCCCCAAACCAAACATTTACTACTTCTCCAACCACGACTCTCCCGCCTTCTTCTACTCAAACGACAACACCTGTTACAAAGGTAACGGGTATGTGTAATTTTACAAGAGCTCTTTCCGTAGGCAGTATAGGTTATGATGTTCTTTGTTTGCAACAATATCTCAATGCTAGTGGGTTTATTATTACTTTAAGTGGTTCAGGTTCTCCTGGCCACGAAACAAATTATTTTGGAAATGCTACAGCGAATGCAATAATAAAATGGCAAACCGCTAATGGAATTTCTCCTGCTTCAGGATACTTTGGCTCCGTTTCAGAGGTAAAATATAATTCTCTTTTCTCTTCAACATTTACTACAAATACTCAAACACCTCCACAAAATACTACACCTACAATTGCTTCTCCTTCAACTCCAACGACAACCAATACCACTACACCCACAGCCAGCATTATGTCAAATAACAATAATATTTATCCTGGTAGCGGAACTATTATTTCTTGGACATCAACCAATACTTCCACATGCACTGTAAGCCCAACGAATTGGAGTGGTACTAGCAGTGGCGGTTATTTACAAACACCTCAAGTAACCACAATCTATACATTAACTTGCTTAAGCCCAGGAGGCACTATATCAAAAAGTGTTACGGTGACAGTTATACCAAATCCAACAACTCAAACTCCAGTACAAATGCCTACCAATTGGACCACATTGCTTAATCAGAATATCCCAATTTGGACTGCCAAGGGATATGCTTGGGGTTACATTACGGATTCTTATGGCGTGACTCAATATTATCAACTCCAAAAAAATAACTGGGTTCAAGTGGCAAGTCAGGCGATAGCGGAAACACCATATAATGCAGTTCCTTTATACATTACGATTAATAATACGAATGAACAGTTATCTGTGGGGACAATGCTTTCTAATGTTTACTTCTCAGCTCCTGGAGGTGCTTCAACCTATACTTGGACTGCGACTGGTTTGCCGCCAGGTCTTTCTCTGGGCAGTAATAATGGATATTTAACTGGCACGCCAACCACCGCTGGAAGTTATACAACGACCGTGACCGCAACAAACACCTTCGGTTTACCAGTTGTTCAATCATATACATTTACCGTCGGTGCCAATACTACTCCGCTTACCATCGAAGATTCCAATGCTAATACTACTTCAAGTGAAACTTTGCCAAGCGCCGTATTTGGCAGTGCTTACAGTTATCAGCTTGACGCTTATGGCGGAGCCCAAACTCAAAACGGATATACCTGGACTACCCAAGGAACACTACCACCGGGAGTTACAGCCGGAACTCCATTTTGCGGAGGAGGCACCTGTACTTATTTACAAATTTCTGGCACCCCAACTCAAGCGGGAACCTATACCTTCCAGTTAATTGCCACCGATTCGACAGGAGCAACTGCTCAGAAAAGCATTACGATTATTGTTAACAGCTCCACTCCGCCACAGATTACGTCTCCATATCTAACCCAGGCAACGGTTGGTCAACCCTATAACTATACCTTTAACGCTACCGGAGGAAGTGGGGGATATAAATGGTCATTTTCAGGCAATAGTCCTGATTCAGGACTACAACTTTCATCTGATGGAATTCTGAGCGGAACCCCTGCCAATCCCAACGATTGCCAAAATGGAGTTTGGAATGCCCCATATGCATGGAAAGCATTAAATGAGAGTGGGCCGCCACCTTCAGTATCTTTTACCATCACAGTTACTGATTCGTCGGGGCAATCCACATCAACTCAACCATTATGCCTCGTTTCTTATTACCCCCAACCTCAGGTAACTGCTATCAGTCCACAGAGCATCACGGTTGACGGATCACAGCATACACTTACCGTCACTGGATCAAATTTTAGGAGTGACGCCATGATCGGAATTTCCGCAGCAAATATTCTCGTGCCCACGACCTATATCAATTCTTCCACATTATCATTCACTCTGTATCCAAGCAGTTTGAATGGAGGAGGTTTTACGATAACCCCTTCATCTAATAGTGTATTTACTGCGAATCCTGAATTGGTAAGCGTCGATCAGTCGTATTCTAAGTTGAGCAATAAGCTTCCATGGACCATAGCTTCTCCGTAATGTATCGCAAATTTATAAAGTAACTGATAATTTTAAAAATAAAACTTATGAAAAAATGTCCCTATTGCGCCGAAGAAGTTCAAGATGAAGCAGTGATTTGCAAACACTGTAAAAAAGAAATAGGCACTCCGCCGGTGCAAACTATTGAGCTTACCAGCAAATCACTTAAGCGGAATATCCTTCTTTCGTTATTGGTAGCCTTTTTAGGATTCATATTTATTTTTACCAAGCTCTCGGGTCTTGGTTGGCTTATGCTTTTTGGAGGAATTATCTGGCTTATTGTCACCAAGATTCAAATTTGGTGGCGTCATAAATAATTTATGGAAAGGGAACTGGTCACTAATACAACCTGGAAGCCAAAGTCTCGATGGGTTACGTCCGTGACAATTAGTTTAGAAAAATCAGGGAAAGGTAAGTATAAGGGCAAATATAGCCACGAGTACTATACACCCCAAACCCCTGAAGAAGAGGCCAATTTATTTAAAGAATATGACCAAAAATGGCTAGATATGATTGAAGTCGTCTTGGACCATAAAGAGCCTGACCCCTCCAATCTCCCTTAAATTACCACTGGTTCCACTGGGAAGTTCTCCCAAAACCAAGTTCGTACTGCATCCCATCGCCCGCGCCTGATGCACATGTTAGAACTTTTAGTCGTAAGTTGTTGAAATAACCGCATGTGCGACCAGAAGTTATGAAGCTTCTCGGCGCTTTCCCGACTATTTTCGGTTCATATCCCATCGCCCAATTTTTGGGCGTTTTTGCGTTATAGCCAGTTTTTAAATAGTTTGCGGTTGAATAAACATAAACAACATGGGAACAAAAAAGTCATTATACAAAGCAAATAAGAACAAAGTTGATGAATTTTTCACTCTTTATGAAGATGTTGCCAACGAAGTTCCTCGTTATAAAGAGCAACTGAAAGGGCAAAGAATTATATGTCCCTGCGATTGGGATGAAAGTTATAGTGAAGAAATTGTTTACAAAGAAGAAGGTTTTGTCGCATCGGCTAATTTATTGGATAAGGGCGGCACAATTAAAAAAATAGATATAAAGGCCTCCAAGAAAAAAATTGAAAAACCGTTGGCTTTGATTAATTGTAATTTTGTAAAATTTTTAGTTGCGCACGCGGAGGATTACAAAATTAAATCTATCTCAGTTAGTGGATATAATCCTACTACCGGCAAGGGAGTAAAATTTCAAGATGTTGATTATTCAAAATTTGATTTGGTTATTACAAACCCACCATTTAGCCAGTTTAGAGAATTTATAGATGCAATGTTTAAAAATAAAATGAAGTTTTTAGTTATAGGACCACTTACGGCAATAACTTATAGAGACATTTTCAATCATATAAAAGACAATGAAATGTGGCTTGGTTATGCCAAACAATTATCTGGTTTTAAATTAGCTGACGGAACCGAACTACTTTCAAAAAATCCCGAGGGCTCAGTTCCAAGAGCTTGTAAATGGTACACAAACTTAGATGTTATATACAGACACGACAAAATGATTTTAACTGAAAATTATAATCCCGAAAAATATCCAAACTATTATAATTATAAAGGTATAGATGTTGATAGAACCAATCAAATTCCACATGATTACGTTGGAGTAATGGGTGTGCCGATTACTTTTTTGCAAAAATTTAATCCAGACCAATTTAAAATAATCGGCAAAGGCGTTCAAGTTGAGAAAACTGTAAGATTTAAGGGCGACAAAGCCACCCTTTGGATTGAAAAAGACGGCAAACCTTTTAAAGCTCCTTTTGAACGGATTTTAATAAAAAATAAAAAGGTTATTAAAAATAAAAAATTATATGGATATAAAAAATTTATACGAACAACTTAGAGATGGGAAAATTATCAGCGACATAGACCTCCAAAGAGAGATTGTTTATGATACTGAAAAACAGATATTGGTTATAGACAGTATTATTAACGGAATTCCGTTGCCGGCTTTCTATTTTTGGAAAAATAAAGATGGCATCTTGGAAGTTTTGGATGGCAAACAAAGAATAGAAGCCATCAAAAAATTTATTGAAAATGATATTCAATATAAAGATAAATTATGGAAACAAACTGATAAAAAAATTCAAAAAATAATCAACGAAACCGAACTTTCAATTATTGTATGTGAAGGGAAAGACCAATTGAAAAGAGAAATATTCAGGAGGATTAATACTTTAGGCGTGCCGCTTTCTTCCTACGAAGTATTAAATGGTCTTTTCCATGGCGAATATTTGAGAGGTTTAACTGTTTATGTTGGACAGGATAGAGACACATTAAGAGTTTTGGGCGCAAATAGCCGTGGTAAAAATCAATACAAGATTTTACAGCTTTTGATGGAGTTGAAGAATATATCAAGAGACCAACAATCTATAAATGAATATGTGGATAAAAATCAGAAAAATTCGTTTGCCGATGATCAAAAAGAAATAGGTAAATATATTAAATTTGTAAGTGAAATATTTGATGGATATAGTCAATTGGATATTTATTTTAATTTGGCGAAAAAATATTATAAGGACTCGGTTATTTGGAAACAAAATAAGGATGAAATTAATTCTCGTGTTAAAAGATATTTAAAGAGTGACGATGCTAAATTAACAGACAAGGCAAAAGAGATAGAGGATATTATTCAAGCAATTGTAAAAAATATCAGCGTTGACGAAAAGCGTTTGTTTTCCAGTGATGATAAGAAAGAATTTTTAAGAAAACAAAAACCAAATAAAGAAGATAAATATCAGTGTTTTGATTGTAAAAAGTATTTTTATAAGGAAGAATTAACGATGGATCACAAAGACCCATGGAGTAAAGGAGGAAGAACGGAGCTTTCAAACGCCGAATTATTATGTCGGCCTTGTAACAGTAAAAAAGGAAATAAAAATTAATTTAGAAATAAAAAATGGCATCGGCTATCGCAAAAAGTTGGATTTATGCAACTATTCTTATTGAAAATGAATGGGGCGAGCGAGGGACAGGTTTTTTAGTTGGAAGGGAAACGGAAAAAGGTATCGGCCAGGTGCTTCTTTGTACAAATAAACACGTTCTAAACAAAAAGAAGGAATTGAGGGAGGCCGCTTCAAAAATTATTTGTTACTTAAATGTTAAAAACAATGGCGATATTATTGGCAAGGATTTTATATTAGGACTTATAGCCCCAGATGGCAGAAAAAGATACAGAGAGCATCCGGACGATAATGTTGATGTGCTTGTTTTCAATATAACCGATCTTATCATCCAATATCCGGAAATAGAAAAAAAGTGGTGTGAGTATGCTGATTTTGCTACCGATGAAATTTTATCTTCACAAGAAATAACAATAGGGGAAGAAGTTTTAGTTATAGGTTACCCATTGGGTAAAAAACAAGGAAAAACAAATTTTCCGCTTGTTCGTCAGGGTTTGATAGCATCACAGATCGGCCAGCAGTTTATCGAAGAAGAACAAGATGAAACCGGTAAAATTATTGAAAAAAAATATAGAGGATTTCTTGTGGACGGAGGATTCATACCTGGGTCAAGCGGCAGTCCCGTAGTATTAAAACCGATTCCAGGCCGTACAATTGGAAATAGTATAATGATGGGTTTGTCTAGGCCGTATTTACTTGGAATTGTTGCACAAACTAGATTCTCGCCCATTCAGAGTGACAAAGGAGTATTGCCATCTTATGCAGGATTGGGTTTGGCGTTTGATGCTAGCACAGTTAAAGAAACTATTGAACTATTTTTTGTTTAAATTTTAACCGGCTCCACCGGAAAGTTCTCCCAGAACCAAGTTCGTACTTTGTCCCATTTGGCGCGCCTGATGCACATGTTTGAACTTTTAGTCGTAAGTTTTTGAAATAACCGCATGTGCGACCAGAAGTCATGAAACTTCTCGGCGCTTCCCCAACTATTTTCGGTTCATATCCCACCGCCCAATTTTTGGGCCTTTTTGCGTATAGTAAAAAATAAGTAAAAATTAAATTTATGGCTGAAGCGTCAAAAATTGAAGTTAAGCATAGTAATTTAAACGATATCATTTACGAGATGAGCAAAGGGATTCTACGTATCCCTCGTTTTCAACGTGACTATGTTTGGGAACGCACTCGTGTTGCTAAACTTTTTGACAGCATATACAAAGAGTTCCCGATTGGCAGTTTTTTTCTGTGGATTACTCCAAAAGAATTCAGAAAGTTATATAAGGAAGTAAAGGATCTCGGCTTGCCAGAAGCAGATGAGTATCAGCCGATAAAAATGATTCTTGATGGCCAGCAACGAATAACATCGTTATATGTAACCTCCAAAGGTCTTGAGTTGAGTTTTGATAATGGCAGGCCAAAAGATTATAAGAAAATTTGTTTTGATTTAGACAAGGAAGAATTTTTAGTTGTAAAACGCAACGAAGACAAAGAACGTATAGTGGCGGTTTGGCGTTTTTTTGATACGGACGATAAAGAAGAAGTTTATGATAATTTAACGCCAGAAAGAAAGAAAATTTTCAGAAAATGTCAAAGATTATTGACTAATTATCCAATGTCGGTTGTCGAGGTTAAGGATGTCCATTTGGAGGAAGCCATCAGAATTTTTGAAAGAATCAACCAGGGCGGAAAAAGATTGGGGCTTTTTGATTTGGTTGTTGCTAACACTTGGAGCAATGATTTTGATTTAAAAGAAAAGGTTAAAGAGTTAAATGAAAAATTAGAAGACAAGGGTTTTGGAAAAATTGCAGAAGAAGTTGTTGCTCAACTTTTGTCACTCATAATAAAGGGGCAGGCAACGAGGGCGTTTCAGTTTCAAATGACCAATGAAGAAATAAAAGAAAATTGGTTAAAAACAGAACAGGCGATAGAAAGTGCGATTGATTATTTGAGAAGCAATTTTGGCGTAAGGATTTATGAATTTATTCCATATCCATCAATGATTGCTATGGTTGGTTATATGTTTGCTAAGATTGGCGACAGGTCATTATCAACAGATCAATCGGAGTTTGTTAAAAAATGGTTTTGGCGTTCTGCTTTTTCCCAACGTTACAGCGCATCAACGCTAACTGTAATGGGTAACGACATTCATGAGTATTTTGATAAGGTTTTAAGAGGTGATTCCGTAGAACTAAATATTCCAGTTAATTTAACAGAAGAAGATGTTAAAAAGATTCGTATTTACACTCGTTCTGCTGTTAAGAATGCGGTATTTTGTTTATTGGCCATGGAATCTCCAAAGCATTTTAAAGACAACTCTGTTATTATTTTAGACCGCACTCTTTGTTCAGAATTTAATCATCATGAAAAGCATCACATTTTTCCAAAGGCATTTTTGGCAAAAAATCATATTGGGAGAAGGCATCTGTTGTTAAACTTTGCTTTTATTCCCGGAGAACTGAACAGGGAAATAAAAAAGAAGAGTCCGTCTGATTATTTTTCAGAATATAAAGGAATGAACAAGAAATTTTCTGAAACAATGGAATCCCATCTCATGAAATCTGACAAAGATGCTGCAATATGGCAAAACGATTACGACCAATTTATAAAAGAAAGGGGCGAGTTGATTTTTGATAAAATTAAAGTTTTAACCGGTGGTATTTCAGAAACGGAGAACCAAATAAAAACAACTCCGCTGGATTTTTTGGAAAATCTTGAAAAAGAAATACGAATCTATCTTGATGGGAAAATGTCTTTGGCGTTTGGCGACGATTATTGGAAAAAAGTGCCAGGTGATATTCAGGAAAGGGTAAAAGAAAAGATTTCTGAATTGTATAAAAGACATCCTTATGAAAAAGGCAAAGAAATTAAAAATTCCGAAAAGTTTAATTTCTGTGATGTAATGGATTACAACCAAATAATTTTATCTAACTGGAATGTTTTTAGCAATGACTTCGGTTCTCAAAACGAAACACAAAAGCATTTTTTGAATTTAAAGGAATATAGGAATTCTTTAATGCATATAAGGCCAATGAATAATGTAATAAAAAAGCAGGGTGAATCTTCTGTAGAATGGCTTTCCCATGTCATTGGTTTTGAATTAGAGGATGAGGTTTCTGAAACAGAAGGTGCCGAGGATGAAAATGAATAAAGTGTATTTCGACAGATTGGTAAATAGAATGAATTGCGCCTACGGTTCATTTCTATTATGGAAGTTTATGCGTATTTCTATTTCCATACCGGAGATCGGCAAGCAGGAAGCGGAAAGGCGGGCTGGTATTATGAATCGTTATGACGGCACATTTACTGGAATTTTGTATGCTTTAGAGAATACATTTATATCCGACTTGCACAAACTGTTTGATAAAAGCAAGTCCAGTCTTAAGTTAGAAACTTTAATAAAAAGTCTATCTCAACAGGACAAAAAAGAAGTGATGCCTTTAGTTAAGTCCATAGAAAAAGAAATTAAACGGGTTGAAACCTTGCGCAACAATGTAGCCGCTCATGAACCGAAGAATCCGAAAACTGAAAAAATATTTACAGAAGAAATAGAAAAAATGTTTTTAACAACACAAAAGATATTAAATATATTAGGCAAATCATTCGGCGCACAATTTATTTGGAATCAGTGGGAGGGTGACACAAAGCAATCTTTTTCTTGTTTGTTAGATGATTTAGAGCGAGGCTACAAAAAATAATATCCATCCCCTGTTCCACTGGGAAATTTTCCCAGAACCAAGTTCGTATTGCATCCCATCGGGCGCGCAGAGGATAAAAGACATCCGGAAGGGTGTTTTCTATTTTATGCATGATGGGGGATTTGAAGGGTGCCGAGGTTTTTATTGATTTTGTGTGAGGCGCTAAGACTTGCGAGTCGTAAACTATCTTAAAAATAAGTTTGAAATCGATGTATAAAAATATCCGGATTTCAGTGAAATCCGGATTTGTTTTGCTTTCCTTTGATGGCTAGAATCTGATTTGACGGTAACCAGATTGGCTGCTGGCTCTCACTGCCCAACGATTGTCGTATGGAGCAATGATGAGAGTGGAACGAAGCTTGACTGGGATTAGGCATTCTCAAAAGCCAGCTGGTGTCGATGAAAAGTTTTCCGTCGTATTCGCGAAAGATGCTGTAGTTGGGAGGAGTGGACATTAGAACACCCTCCTTTGTCCACGGTCTGTCCTGAAAAACTTCGTAAAGAATCAGGGCTGGTTGGCTATCGTCGCTAAGGCTGCGTGCGAACTGCACGAATGACAACCAGTGAATCCACTCGCCGATTTTTTCCCCGTTTGCGAGAATGAACCCAACCTGTTTTTCCTGCGGTTGCAATGAAGATAGGTAAAGCGCCCGCGATGGCCCGCCGGGTTTGCCGTAGTGCAGGAATTCGGCCATCTTTTTCTCGCTCATGAGACCGCTGTCGATAAAGTTTTCCCGATATCCTACCTTACCGACATCTCCGAGAAACGTGACAAACCGCTGCATATTTTTCATTTCCCCGTCAATGTTGGGAAACAGAATCGGTTTACCGTTTACGAGCACATAGTTTAGATCAACTATGTCGGGACGCTCATCGGGTAGCGCGATGATTCTGTTGCCTGCGGCGCATGAAATTGCCAGCTCTTGTGTGATGTAGTTTACAATCACTGCAAAGATCGGAATGCCTCGTCTTATACAGCTGATTGCTGACGTCGCGCCGGTGATGGACGCGGGAGCTTCAAATTCTTTTTCCCATTTTTCTTTAGTGGCGGGGTTCCCAAAGATGTTGCCGATTTTCGTTTCTTTGGGAAATTCAGAACAGAAAAGCTTTGAGCTGGTTGGAGCGATCTGTCGGATCGCTGACAAAAACTGTCCGAAATGTTTGGGGGTCGTTTGGCCTGAACGTATCGCTCAGCCTGTTTCCTGCGCCAATTTCTTCCGTAATTACCACGGCTCCGGCATCGTACCTTCTGAGTTCGTCGCAGATAATAATTTCCGGTCCGGCATCCATGCCAAGGGTGTCTTTTTTGCCATAGGCGGCAATTTTTCGGAGAGCATCTTCAACGGTTGAGTGTCTGAAGTCGTAATAAGCCTTTAGGGCTGCTGCCATGGCAGCGTTAAGATGAGCTTTTTCTACACCTTGCATCGGTCACTTTTCCTTTCTTTTGTTTGTGAAAGAGCACGCCTCTTTCTACCCAAATTAACACTAATACTTTAAATAAAAAAAGCAAGGAATTAAATCTGACACGGTTCCACCGGAAGGGTGTTCTCTATTTCATGCGTTGCTGAATGTATGGAATTACGAGCATATAAATTTTTCCACAGTCCTATGTATTGTCTATTGCATTCCTTTTTTGGTATAATGACATAATATTGTATAGTGTTTAAATACTCTAATGTTAAACAGAATGTCTAAGAAAATTATTTTTCCGATAATCGCAGTTGTTTTGTTATGCGTTTTTCCAATTTCATCGTATGCGACAACATTGTTATCCGATAATTTTAGCGGTACAACCATAAATTCAACAAACTGGACTATTATTGATTCAGCCGGCACAAATATTACTCAAAATAACGGACTGACAGTTAATGGAAGCTATGCCGGCGCTGTATGGGGAGCGACAGCAGCAGTAACAAAGCAAACTTTTCTTCGCACAAATCTTGTGGTTTCTGCTCAGATGAGCGGAACTACTTCACAGCTTTTAGGTTATGGAGATTATAATTTTCAATTAGGAAGTGCATATATAATTGATATCTCAGGTTTGGGAGGATCTATATATGCTTTAAGTTGGGTTAACGGCTCAATGCCGGATTCTAATTTTGGATGCGGAACTGCCGCGGCAAACGAAACATATTCAATAGATCCTACCTCTACCGGCTTTGATGTTTATGGAAATACGGGAAGCGGTAACCAGAAACTTTGTTCCGTTACCACAAATACCTCGCTTAGCAACAAGTTTGTCTTTCTTGAGTCGCAAACTTCAGGAGTTTATAATAATTTTTTAGTGACAGGTACGTCGTCGGCCACCGTGCCGGCGGCAATTTCGGATCTTTCTGCCACTGCGGGTGTCAGTAGTGCATCTCTTTCTTGGACGGCCCCGTCAAACGGAGGTTCGGCAATTACGGATTATGCAGTTGATTATCGTGTCACAGGTAATACAAGCTGGACGCCGTTTACCCATGACGCATTTACTACAAATTCGGTTACAGTTACAAGTTTAACTAATAGTACGTCGTATGATTTCAGGGTGCGGGCTATAAACTCAGTTGGCACGGCTTTAGATTCAAATTTTCCTTCGGCAACCCCGTTGCCGGCAACAGCTCCTGATACTCCAACATCGCTGTTCGCATCAGCCGGCGACCAGCAAGCAACAATTTCTTTTACAATACCATCTGCCAACAGATCTCCGATTACTTCGTATACTGTCACTTCGTCTCCGGGAAATCATTCTGCATCTGGCGCAACGCTTCCTATAACAGTGACCGGTTTAACCGATGGGGTTTCATACACTTTCACGGCAACTGCAACAAATGGAATCGGCACAAGCGCCATTTCAAGTCCGTCAAATTCTGTCATTCCGGTTACCGGAATTCCGCTGACAATTTCTGGTTTATCATTATGGCTTGACGGTTCCGATCTTTCCACCATTTCGGCAACATCGGGCGCGATTACTCAGGTAAATGACAAAAGTGGAAATAGCAAAAATGCCACAGCAACGGGAAGTCTTTCTCCGACATTAGTCTCAAATGTTCAAAATGGTAATTCGTTGATGAGATTTAACGGAAGTAATTATCTGACAATATCCAGCTCAATAGCGTATCGGACAATATTTGTCGTCGGTAAATTCAACGCCACGACATTCAACGATTATAACGGAATTATTGGAGACGTGACAGGAGTTTCGCCGGGCGGCGGTCATATACTTAACGGTTTGCCGTTAACAACAAATTTTGGCTCAGGCGGCGCCGGTTTTTCCAGCACGTATAGAAACGGTACTTCTGTAAGCAGTGATTTCTCTCCGTTAAATACATATTGGATTGATTCGTTTGAAACTCCTTCAACTTTGACTAACTCCACAAGCACGATCGGCGTTTTGGCCGGGAGTATGACCCGCTCGTGGAATGGAGATATCGGAGAAATTATTGTTTACAACAAAACTTTATCTTCCACCGAAAGAACTTCCATTGAAGCATATCTTTCTGCAAAATGGGGAATACAGGTTACATCATTGCCCGGAGCTATATCTAATCTTTCTGCCACCGCAGGGTCCGGTCAAGTTTCGCTTTCATGGTCAGCTCCCACTGGCAGGTACCCCAAAATTCAGACACCCTTTCTACGGGTTTGAATATTAACAATGTAAATGTATAATAGGGGTAATGAATATGACAATACAACTAAAAAAGGCTACCACGTAGCCAAGGAAGTAAAAGACCAAATACTAAAACGAGTGAAAGACGAAGGCGTGAGCGTTTCGCAAGCCAGCCAGGACCACGGAGTTTCCGAAGCCACGATTTACAAGTGGCTGACCAAGGGGGTTTCGGGAAACCCTTCGTGGGCCGAGTTTGCCAGAGTGAAGAAAGAAAACAAAGGATTACTGGAATTGGTCGGGTCGCTGACCATAAAGCTGTCCCAAGCCCAAAAAAAGGATTGAGCAAAGATTGTTCGTTGGACAAAACACAATTCAGCAAAGCAGCAGAATGTCCCGTTCAATGCTGTACTACCATCACAAGCAGCCGGACAAAGATTGGATATTAAAACAGCAGATTGAAATTACGCTCAGGGAATTTCCCAGCTACGGACACAAACGTTTGGCGATGCACTTGAAAATCAACAAGAAAAGAATACTGAGGGTAATGAAATTATTCGGCATAAAGCCGTATCGCCGCAGAGGGAAAAAATGGAAAAAAGTAAACAAAGAATATTCAGAGCAATTTCCAAATTTGCTTTTAACAAACTGCCCGAGTTATCCGAATCACATCTGGACATCCGACTTCACCTACATCCAATTCAAAAAGCGAACCGTGTATCTTGCAACCGTGCTTGATTTATTCACAAAAGAAATTGTCGGATTTTCCGTCTTGCTTAATCATTCTAGCAGTCTCGTAATGAATGCCTTGTTGTCTGCCGTGAACAACCATCCGGCTCCCGAAATTGCCCACTCAGACCAAGGTTCAGAATACGCTTCAAAAGATTACGTGGCATTGGAAAACAATCTCGGGATTCAATCCATCTATGAGCCAAAAAGGATGCCCGTGGGAAAACGGATACCAGGAATCGTTTTACTCACAATTCAAAGTTGATTTGGGCGACCCGAACAGATTCAATCATTTAGGAGAATTAGTGTGGGCGATATACAAAACAATTCACAATTACAACAACACCAGAATCCAGACATCGCTTAAAATGCCGCCTGCGGAATTTGCGAAAAAGCATTACGAAAGGTCGAGCTTATCTGTATAACGAGTGTCCGAAGAAATGGGTACCTTGC
>CAVXIE010000004.1:0-15817 GCA_963761865.1 Candidatus Staskawiczbacteria bacterium
CACACCTTATAACAGTTAAAAAATAGTCTACGGTTCATTATCTTTTTCAGCCACCTCTTAATGAGGTGGTTTTAATTGATTAAAATTTTCGCAAGTGTCATACTTATATAATAATTAAATAAATACAAAAATATGGTAAGAGGAAATTTTATTGGTGCGGCGATTGTTGCGATAATTTATACAGTTTATATTTTAATAAACCCGCTTCCGGAAAAATGGCAAATGGTTTTGGCATTGGTGGTTCTTAATGGTTTAACTATCGTGTTGATGGCCTTTGCATTCAAATAAAAAGCCATTTTTTATATGTCCATTTGGGCAGGATTTATTTTTTAGCTGATGAGTTTTAATTATCGCCTTTATTATTATTTAATGCGTATTAATAGTATCCAGATATGAAAAGGTCACTGGATAATATTAATCTAAATATAATAAATATATGTATAACGAAGAAAATAAAGATTGTTCTAAATGCCAAGGTCAATGTGGCGGAAAGTGCGGCTGTATGGATGTAAAAATGGGAATGTGGATGCACATACCAAAAGAAGTTAAGCTGGCTAAATTAGAAAAGAAAGAGGCTATATTAAAAGCTGAATTGGAATTTATCGGCAAAATGAAGGAAATGATAAAGAAAATGCCGGAAGACAATAAATAGTATAGTGCCATTAGACTGAAATTAAAACACCTCCTCTGAGGTGTTTTAATTTATTATTCGCGATTTTTTGAACCGCCTTATTACCCCGGATCTTGCTGGATGGTTGATTCGGGCATTTTTAGTTAAAAAAGGCGATGTTAATTAGATTGACATTTTTTCGTATATGTTATAATATTATTATTGGAGCAGATGAGCGTATCTCTGCTGTCACGAATGTTCCATTTAATTAAGGAGGTTCTTTGTGGCACATGAAAGCACTTTGATGGGGATGGAGAACGAGACTGCTGGAGTGTCTTTTGCTCTGTCTCGGCTGAGTCCCGAGGAGCGCGAACAGCTCCAAAAAGCTACCAATGGTGATTTCGGCGGGGCAAAAGTATTAGAGCCGCTTCGATCAAAGGCGGTGCCGATGGGGCTGGTTTACTCCAGTACCGGACGCCTTCGTCCCAACACTTACAAATTGCTCCTTCCAAGGTCGCATATTCAGCCGGATAAGCCGGTCATTATACGACGCTGACGAATTAAGGCTTGTCTTCTTGGACAACGCCCCTCAATCAAGAGATTGAGGGGTTTTATTTTGTAACCACGGTCGGTAACTTATTGAGAGATTAAATTAGAAATACACTTTGTAATACTTTCCAGTTGTCTTTTAATCATGGTATTTTTTTGTTATAGTAAAATAAATAAACAAAAAAACTATGAAAAAAATAAATTCAGTTCTGATTGCTGTCGTAATCATTGTTATGATAATACTTATCTTTACCGGCGGATTTTTGTTCTATCAGCAATCTTTAGCAAAAAAATTAAACAGCCAAACGAAAATTCAAGATTCACCGCAAAATAAAAACCAACAACAATTAATAACCCAACAGGTGAGTGGTGTTCAGTCAACAAAACAAACTACGATATCTGCAAATATATCGTGGAATACATTCAAAGATAAATACGGTTTTCAAATGCAATATTCTCCCGATGCAAGCATAATGAACGTTCCCATATCAAGAATAGTGCCCTGTGATAGTTCTTGTCCGACAGAAGTTGTGGTCAATAATATAGAATCTGCATATACGAATCAAACTATTAACGGCGTAAAATATTGTATTTATAGCGGAGCAGAACCAACGGCGGGCAGGCTATATAATGATTATCTGTTTTTAACTATAAATAACGGCGTTTGTTACAGTCTGGATGTTTCATATTCATATGTCAACTGCAACAGTTATTCAGATGATGCAACAGTGCAAAGTTGTAAATATAACGAAGGCTCAAACCAAAATATAATATCTCAGGCTCTCTCTACGATTAAATTTGCAAAATAAAAATTAAATAAAATATAAATTCATAATATGTTATTAGAATTTTACGGAAAAGAATGCCCTCATTGTTTTGCTATCAGGCCATTTTTAGAAAAGCTAGAAGAGGAAAAGGGGGTAAAAATTGAAAGGTATGAAGTCTGGCATAACGAGAAAAACGCCGAGTTTATGGCTAAGTACGCCAAAAATAGATGCGATGGAGTGCCGTTTTTATTTAACACAGACACTGAAGATTTTATTTGTGGCGAAGAGAGCTACGAGAGAATTAAAGAGTGGGCAAATGTAAATCATAAATAGTATTAAGTTAAACATAATTTTAACCACCTTTGAACCGGGTGGTTTTATATTGACGCAGGATTATTTTATTGGTAGATTAATCCTAATCCAGTTTTCAGCGTCGGTTTCGGCGCACTGGCAGGAGTTCTTAAAACTGAATTTAGGAGACAGTTATGTTCAGAGTTGGCGGTTCGTATTGGTTGACACCCGGCGAGCAGGAAGAGACAATCGCCGAGCTGATTGCGGCGGATTTGCTCAAGTGGGACAATCGCCACAACTTGCCTTTGAAAAGCGGCGGGAATACGGATATCTACGTCAACCTTCGCAATATGCGAAGCAATCCGTCGTCAATCCGCTACCTGGCGAAACTTTTCGCAAATCCGTTGCACCGACTGTGCATAGATCGTTTTGTTGAAGTTCCTGAAGCCGTCAGTCCTTTGGCGGGCGCTATCTCGGTTTGCACCGACATTCCCATGGTTACAGTACGCGAAGAAGCCAAAGCCGGCCGAGTCGTCAGCGGTGTATTTATTGGTGACATTGTTCGCGGCGACCGCACTGCTATTATTGATGATGTTGTCACCGACGGCGCTTCAAAAATTCCCGGTCTGACGGCGCTTCGTTCGGCGGGAGTTGATGTTGCAGCTATGGTGGTTCTGGTTGACCGCCAACAGGGTTGGAAGAAAAAGCTGTTTGAAGCTGGGTTTGCAGACGTTCCGGTTTGGCCGGCTATGACACTCCACGACGTTCGCAAATACCTGATTGGAAATGACCTTATGCAACGTTGCGACAAGGTCGCGGAAGAAAAAAATCCTATTATCGTTGCCTTGGATGGCAAAGATTGGGAAGATATTCTTCCGGTGATTGACCAGCTTCGCACTTCGGGCTGTATATTGAAGGTTAACGACCTTCTGCTGGCTCGTGGCATGGAATGGATACTGCCGAATCTTTCGGTTTACGGTCGGGTGATGGCTGATCTTAAGGGTCACGACATCAAAAACACGATTGAAAACATCTGCAGAAGCCTGAAAAAATACTCGCCGTGGGCGATTACGGTCCATGCTTCAGGAGGCGAGGGTATGATTAAGACAGCTGTTTCGGAACTGAAAGGCACCGGAACACTGGTTCTGGCTGTGACTGTTCTGACATCTATCAGCCCCCAAACCTGTGAGGAGATTTACACTCGTTTGCCTCCTGAGCAGGTTATGAAGTTGGCCGAAATCGCCAATCGCGTCGGCGTCAACGGGTTTGTTTGTTCTCCGGAAGAAGTTGGAATGTTATCATCTAAGTTTCCGGGCAAGATCTTTGTCACGCCCGCTGTTCGTTCTCCGGGCCAAAACGCCGGAGACCAAATACGCGTCGCCACACCGAGAGAAGCCAAGGATTGGGGAGCCACACACGTGGTAATGGGTCGCCAAATTTTGGGGGCCGAGGATCCGGTTGCCGAAGTTAAGCGAGTCATGAAAGACGAACTTAGCGTCGGAATTTAGGATTTTTCAACAGATTACGTCAAATTGCTAAGGTCCGGCGATGTGTAAAACATCGTCGGACCTATTTTTTTTGTATACATTGAACAAGTTTTTTGATAAAATCAAACCAGTTATGATAAAAGGTGAAATTAGCTGGTGGCATGTCTTAATTTTGACTATTCTTATCTCTATAATAAGCGGCGAATTTTTAGTTTTACATCCTGGCTTGTTATCAAAAAATTCGGCGGCGTTGGAACAATCGGTTGTAGATGAATCTATTCCTGAGCCGACCGGAATTAATCCAAATTTTATAAATCAGGTAAATGAATGTTTCATTCCGGTAGCGTCGGTGTATGGGTATTCGCTAAGAATCAATTCGGGGTTTCGTTCTATATCATATCAGGAACAGATATTCAACCAAGGCAGAACTGAAAACGGTCATATTGTAACTTGGTCAGAGCCGGGCAGAAGCTTGCATAATTATGGTTATGCTGTTGATGTTGTTGATAAATGGAGGGGCTACAATATTGATTGGAAAGAACTTAAGAAAATTGGCGCATACTGTGGACTTGAACAAGTTGACGATCCTCATTTTGAATATAGAGACGGTCTAAGTACCGAAGATTTCGCAATTGGCAAAAGACCTCCATTATTAACTCTTCCATGTGAGATTATGGATGAGAGAGCAAAAACAAATAAGCCGTTGACTCTTGATGATTTAAAAAGTTGCAATGCGCCGAAGTTCTAGAAACTGGTGAATTTATTGAATATTGACATAAGTTAGCTAAGAGTGTATATACAAGTTATGTAGTTTCCGTTCTTTCTTTTTTGGGGAGGGTTTGCAATGAAGTGCTTGAATGAGGTTGAATGCAATGGCGAGCTTAATACTAATCATCCGGTGCCACTGCGTACAAGTTGTACAACCTTCAGGAATGCAATTCCGTGCAGAACTTGCGGGCGACTGCATTGGATTGATGAGGACTTTGAAATAGCTCAGCCGGTATTTAACCGTCAGGCCGACCGCGTGTTCCTGGAGGGAGGAGAAATGGTCAACAAAGACGAGAACGGGGTTGAGCAGAGCCGCTGGGCAATTGGAACCTAGTCCGGCACATCTGTGACGGACTGTTAAATTTTATGCGTCAGATCTTTTTGTGGAGCTGACGCTTTTTATTTTAAAAAATGTAAACCTTTTCCTATTTTAAATCGTAATATTAATCCATGCTGATTATTACGAAAAAAGGTTGGTCAGTTTAATAAAATTAAAATAGAAAAATATCTATGAAAACAATGACTTGTAGGCAGATGGGTGGTCCTTGTGATTATAAAATGACTGCCGATAGTGCTGAAGAGATGATTAAAATGGGCGGAGAGCATGTGATGAAAATTATGGATGAGGGTCACATGAAGATTGCTGAACAAATGAAAAGCATAACACCGGAGAGCAATAAAAAATGGAATGATGAGTTTATGGAAAAATGGGATGCACTGCCTGATTCAATGTAGCCAAATTAGTTAAGCCTGTAAAAAGCCGCCTTTTCATAGAGGCGGTTTTTACTTGACTTTTTAACTGTTATATGTAAATATGAATGTAAAGTTATTTCTGCTCTTTTTGGTTGACAGGGGTTGGTTACTCTCCCGGCCAATTTAGTTTAATGCGTTTGGTCAGGTTAGCCTAACCTTTGCCCTCAGTACGGGCTCATCACCCAAAGGCTTGAGGGGCGCTTCTCTCATCGGGTGAGAGAAAACTAAAACCGCATCGGGGACGGCGGTTTCCTGTCAACCCTTTTAATATCTTGAAGAGATGGAGACATCCTCTATTTCTGTCTTGCGTAAAGCCGAGGTATTATACACTCGGCTTTTTAATTCTTGTTTTGAGCTATTAAACGGGTATCCTTTTAATTATGGTCTTTTGGTGCTAGTCTTTATTTAGGTCAGTTTTGATGGTAATTTTTTGGTCGCTCTTTGAAAGGAGTTTGCCGTGAAGCGATTCAAGCAGTTTTTAATCAACCTTTGGGAGTTTCTCTTTTTCGTAATCTGGGAGCTTGTCTTCCGAGTGCGAAGCGAAAGGAAAAAATGCGAATTCTGCAATCGCGTAAAAGTAATCTATGATAATCCGTTTGATCCTAATTGCAGCGTGGATAGCCATTGCTGTGAATATGGGTGCGAGAATCATTGTAAAAACTTCTGAATCAAGCATCCTCCGCAAGAAGTCCCTGTCATCTGGCCGGGGCTTTTTATTTTGAATCGCCTTTCAGGTGAGGTCGTTTTTTGGTATTATGAGAATATGTTTTTAAATACGGAGCTTATTATTTTTTTACTGCTATTTTTGTTTATCGTTCTGCTTTTTGCTGTTTGCGGCAAGAAGGGGTTTAGATCTCTATTGTCATTGGGCATCACGATTGCTATTTTGATTGCGGTTGTTGTTCCGCTGATTGTTAACGGATATGATCCTGTGCTGGTGATTTTTATTGCTTCAATACCGATAGCATTTTTGATTATTTATCTTACAGAAGGTTTTAATGCACTTTCGCATTTGTCATTTATTTTGACGGTGATAAATTTTTTTATCATCAGCTTACTGATTTATGTCTCTATATCACTTTCAAATTTTAAAGGGTTTATTTCAGAAATGTCAGTTACGGTGGGTGGTCAATTGGGAATTAATTTGCCCAAATTGTTTATTGCGGCGATAATGATTGGTACGCTGGGAGCTCTTATTGAAATGGTAGTAACACAAGTAGGCACGGTGATGGAATTTATCAAAGCCAATCCCAATGCTGGTAAAAAACAAATTTACAAACAATCCTACAGTGTTGGAGCTATTCATCTTGGTTCTATAATAAACACATTGTTTCTTATATATGCCGGCGTTTTGCTGCCGACTCTGATCGTTTTTTCCGGATCTGAAAACTATGTATCCTCTATACTTAACTACGAACCGATATCCAGCGAAATAATCAGAATGATTGTCGGAACCATCGGCCTGATTATTGCTATGCCGACATCCACGTTCCTGTCGGTAACATGGCTAAAAAGAAATATTAAAAAATAGCCGAAATATTTTCACTTTTATATTTATAACTGTTAGGTCCAGTTATATTTTTTTGCGAACCAGGTTTTTACTATTTGAGTTAAGGTGATATATAAAATCATAAAAATAAAAAGATATGCCCAAAAAAGCAGTGGCAGGGGAGTGAATCCGAACGATGCTGCGAACGGTGAGTAGGGTAGCCATGAACCAAACAAGATAACAAGGCTTGTTGTCAGTGTTAAAGGCCAACTGGCCCGGCTTTGAATGAAAGGCACTTTTGAAGTTCGGATAATATGAATGATGAGCGTCTCGGCTAAATAGTGATTCAACAAACCAGGCGGTGTGAAATAATGATTGGTTAAATGCTGTTGCGGTCCATACACCAAAAACGAGTATCATTAAAAACCATGTTGCATAATCAAAGATTGAACTTACCGGCCCCAGAAATAGAATAAAACGCCGTATATTTTTTATGTCCCATTGTCGGGGCTTTTTTAGATATTCAGGATCTATTTTATCTGTTGGAATTGCTGTTTGGGACAAGTCATACAGAATATTGTTGGTGATAATTTGGATTGGCAGCATCGGCAGAAACGTTAAAAAAATACTGCCGCCGACCACCGAAAGCATGTTGCCAAAATTGGAGCTGGCGGCCATTTGAATATATTTAACAACGTTTCCAAAAATTCTCCGGCCTTCCAAGACCCCATCTTGTAAAACCGTTAAACTTTTTTCCAGTAAAATAATGTCTGAAGATTCTTTGGCGATATCAACGGCTGTATCAACAGAAATGCCAACGTCGGCGCTTACTAGAGAAGGCGAATCGTTAATTCCGTCGCCCAAAAAACCGACTACATGACCGTTGCTTTTGACTGCTTTTATGATTGTTTCTTTATTCTCGGGCGATAATTTTGCAAAGTACGAAACTTCTTCAACTGCTTTTTTAAGTGTTGTCTCATCCATTTGATCTATTTGAGTGCCTAACAAAATGTTATCGGCGACAAGCCCCACATCAGAACAAATTTTTCTGGTGACAATTTCATTATCGCCGGTTAAAATTTTAACTTGTATTCCCAGGTTAGCTAATTCTTTTAAAGCAAGTTTCGCGGAGGCCTTCGCCGGATCTAAAAATGCCAAAAATCCAAGAAGGGTTAAATCTTTTTCGTCTTGTTTTGTAAATGCGGTTTGGTTTTTATCAACTTTTTTATATGCCAGCGCCAGTACCCTTAGGCCGTCATTATTAAGCGTTGCTTCAATATTTGTTTTTCTGTTGTTATGGAATGTTATACTTTTTGATTTGCCGTTGATTTCAAATTTGGAACAGGCTTTTGTGATTTCCTCAACTGCGCCCTTGCAGATTAAGATATGGCCGTCGTTTTCATCTGAAACTATTACCGACATTATTCGCCGTTCAAAATCAAATGGTATCTCATCAATTTTTCTAAATCTGCTTTTAATTTCAAGCCGTCTATGCACATCTTCGTGTTTTAAGATCGCTTTATCAAGCAGGTTTTGCATTCCGGTTTGGTGGTAACTGTTGATATAAGCCATATCAAGAACTTTCTCATTGTTATTTCCTTCTGGATCCAAATATTGTTCAAGAACAACTCTGCCTTCGGTCAACGTACCCGTTTTATCTGTACACAAAACATCCATCGCACCGATATTTTGGATAGCATCAAGATGTTTTATGATGACTTTCTTTTTAGACATCACTAGCGCTCCTTTTGAAAGATTCACCGTAACAATCATCGGTAGCATTTCCGGTGCAATTCCAACCGCAACGGCGATGGCAAACAAAAATGCTTCAAACCAGGAACCTTTGAAGAATCCGTTCAGCAAAAAAACCAACGGCACCATAATCGCCATAAAATAAAGCATCAGTTTGGCGAATTTTTTTATCCCAATGTCAAAACTGGACGGTGGTCGTTGGCCGGAAATTATCTTGGTCATGTGACCTAAATATGTATGAGTCCCAGTCAAGACAATCAGTCCGGTTGCAATTCCGCTTTCAACGCTGGTGCCAAGAAAGCAAAGGTTTTGGCGATCAAGTAAACTTTTTTCACCTGTGTCGGGGGATGCGTGTTTTTCGGTTGGAATTGCTTCGCCGGTCAGAGTTGCCTGGTTCATAAACAAATCTTTGGATGTTAAAATCCTAAGATCGGCGGGAATCATATCTCCGGCGTTTAATTTTACAATGTCCCCGGGGACAAGATATTTTACCAATATTTCTTTCTCTTTGCCGTCTCTGAGAACAGTGGCATTTACACGTATTAAAGATTTCAGTTTTTCGGTGGCCACCTGGGCTCTTGATTCTTGGAAAAATCGCAAGCCAACGCTTAAAACAACCATTATTAGTATAATGGTTGAAGATTCTGATGTCGCCGGTTAAGTAAGATAAAGCAGAAATAAGAATCAATACAAGGTTAAGCGGTTCAAAAATCAAATGAAAAAACCGATGAAAGTATCCAATCTGTTTTTGATCAGCGATTTCGTTAAGTCCATAGGTTAATAATCTTGAAGAAGCTTCTTTATTAGATAGACCTGAATCCTTTGTTTCCAATTTCGCAAGAAGACTCTCGTGATTGGCCAATGCCGAAGATTTTAATTCGTCCGCTTCTTTCGGTTCAGTGATTGTTTGTCCTGATTTTGCAATATTCCTGCCCAGGTTAAAAAATTTAGTAAGGCTATGATGATGAGATTTTATCATTTTGCTTAAGTTAAATATCTTTTCTATATGATACATCACAAACAAAAGTAGGTAAATAACAGGCTATTTCATTGGTAACAGTCTTTCGTCAAGTTTGCATCCTATCTTGACAATTGTCTATATAACGTGTTAAACTAAGGTAGGTCTGAAATTGATTTGAATCTCAATTTGGGAGGTTATATGATTTGGATAACTTCGCCCCATCTGTCGGCATATCCTCTTTCTGATATGGATCCCGACGATCTATTTCGGAAGAGGCGGAGCTCGGTTATGATGTAGTGGCCGAGCTGCGTTAGCGCGAAATGACCCTCTTTGAGATGGGGGATAATTGCAAACCCCTGCCAGCCAAAATCCTTTGGTACGGCAGAAGGTATTATCGTCGGCGTAGGAGGCGACGAACGCGGCGATAAGAATCAAGGCTTCCGGAGATAATATCAAACGAAGCCTTTAAATTTTAACCAACTGGCATATTATTTTTCAGTTTGCTTTTAAATGGGACAGTTTTTTGGTAATATTTATTTGTAATTATTAAAACTATGAAATTATGGGATTGGTTGCTTTATATAACTAACAATGAAAAGAGATCCCGTCACGAACAGCAATTTGACGTGATTTTCTTCATAGTGAATACGTTAGCTGTAATCTTCGGCATCTTTATGTTTATTGCCCATAAAGATCCCGAGTGGATACCGGTGTTAATTATTGAATACACCTGGGCTTTTGATAATATGCGTAATAATAGAAGCTGATTTTTTCTCATTCTAATAAAAAACCTTTACCTGCTTTAGTGTAAAGGTTTTTTATTTTAGAAAAATTTTCAAGAAACTTATAGTTCTACCGATTCGCTGATATACGGAATTTCAACGGGGATAGCCGGCAAATTTTCTTCCAGTACTTTTTTAAAAACTTCCGCTTGTGGCATTTCAGTGTGGACTAAGAATATTCTTTTCAGCTGTTTTATACTTTTAATATAGTCCAGCAGTCCTCCCTGATCAGCATGGGCGCTGAATTCGTTTAGAGTTACAACTTTTGCCTTTACTTCATATTTTTCACCGTAAATACTTACAGGGCTTATTCCTTCTTGAAGCTTTCTGCCTAAAGTATTTTCCGCCTGATAACCGGTTATCAAAATAACGTTATTTGGGTCACCGATATTATTTTTTAAATGGTGCAATATCCTTCCGCCTTCAGCCATGCCAGATGCAGAGATTACCATAAACGGTCCTTCCTTGTTGTTTAGTTTTTTTGATTCATTACTGGTTTTTACATTTATTAAATTTTTTATAATAAACGGAGAGTCTCCTCGGTTACCAAAATCTTTCCAAAAATCTTCATCAAAATATTCCGTGTACTTTGCAAAAATTTTGGTAATATTTTCCGCCAGGGGACTGTCTATGTAAACCGGCAAAGAAAGTTCCGGTTTCTCGTTAAAGAGTTTATGCAAAATGTAAATAATCTCCTGTGTTCTGCCCAAAGAAAACGCCGGAACAATAATTTTGCTTCTATTCTTAATTGCAGACACTATTATATCGTCTAAATCTCTTGCAGCGACGGACACCGGCCTATGCAATTTGTCTCCATAGGTGCATTCGGTTATTAGTGTATCGGTGTTTTCTATGATGGTTTCTGGGGATCGTAAAATTGGAGCGGAATCTCTGCCAAGGTCACCGGTGAATGCCAAAGTTTTTGTCCCTCTGTTTTCTTTTATCTCCAGTAAAATAACAGCGGAACCTAGAATATGGCCGGCGTCGTAAAGTTTAAACCTGATATTCTCGTTAAGCTGAGTCCATTCCTTGCTGATTCTGAAATAATCAACCGGATGAAAATAACTCAAAGTTTTTTTAACGTCTGCTTTTGTGTAAATAGAGATAATTTTTTCTTCACCGTTTTTTAGATGCTTATTCAAATACTTTGCATCGTTTTTTTGTATGTCGGCGGAGTCCAGCAGTATATATTTTGCAATGTCTGCGGTAGCTTGGGTGCAGTAAATTCTACCCTTGTAGCCGTTCTTAATTAAAATAGGCAAAGTCCCACAGTGATCCAGATGCGCATGTGAAAGAATTACCGCATGTATCTTTTTTACATCAAACGGAAATTTTTTGTTTTGCTCGTTTGATTCTTTTCTTCTGCCCTGATATAAGCCGCAGTCTAAAAGCAGATTATAACCGTTTGTTTGGATTAAGTGTTTTGAACCGGTAACATTTTGCGCAGCTCCTAAAAAGGTTACTTTCATTTGATTTATGAGTAAAGCGAATAAATCACGTCGCGATGTTGGCCTGATATATAATATACCTTGTGGCCGACGAGAGCGACGAACATTTATTAGCTTGTTTATTGATTTATTCTAACATAAATATAAAATAGGAGGTAAATCTTAAAAATGTTTGTCTATATATTTTTGATTTGTGGTATAATACGCTAATGAATCAAAATAAAAAAAGTCATATTCTGTTGGCGTTTATAATCGCCGTTGTCGCAATGGTCATTTCTTTGGGTATGATTTTAGCTTGCAATTATTTTTTGGTAAATCACAGCAACCAACCGCAGATTCAAATTAAGGTTCAAAACCAAAACAACTCGGTGGCGGCAAATAGCATAACGATAGATTCTTTAAAAAATGCAACACTTTCGTATCCTGATCCGTATGACGAATCTAAAAACGATACCGTTAACCTGGTTAATGGTCACACCTTGCTCTATGATGCCGGCAATATAAAGCCGCGAGCATATGATGTTGGTGCAACTGCTGTTGGAGATTTAAATGGTGACGGAATACCGGATGGGGTAGTCGGCGTATATCAAAGTTTTGGCGCCAATAGAATCACGCCAATCGTTTTTGCGTTTTTAAACGAAAACGCCATGTTAAACCAGGTTGATTACGTCTTACCTGATTCTTCTGATTGGAACGATGAAACACAGATAAAATCACTTTCCATAAATAATGGTATTATTTCCGTTAATCTTTTGATTCTTTCTCCGGCAGAGCAATCCCTGCCCCATTATCAGCAACAGCCGACAGTTGAAAAAACTATTCAATATAAATTGTTAAACGGGAAACTGATTATTAGTCAGCCGGTTCAGTCTTTTGGTTGTAGTGTGGACTCTGATTGCCGAAACGGAGCTTTGTGTTTGGTAACCGGTCCGTTAATTGACAATCAGCCGGTTCACAAAGTTTGTGTGCAAAAAGACCAGGTTATTCCTCTATAAAATTTAAATGATAATTCATAATTTACTTATAGCTATTTTCTGGTGTATCTTCTGCATCTATTGGATTATAGCTGCGATACGGACAAAAGGTCATGGGGGTAAAATTTTTCAGCCGAAAGGATTTATTTTTAGAATTATCCTCGTTATTATTGCCATCATCATTTTTGAACTGCCGGCGTTCCAAACATTTTCAACATATTATGGGCGTATGTTTTCTGATCCGACGGTCAACAGCTTTGGAGTTATTTTTTGTGCGATGGGACTTGTGTTTGCGGTTTGGGCAAGAAAACATTTGGGAAATAACTGGGGGATGCCTATGACAATAAAAAAAGAAAGTGAACTGATAACTTCGGGTCCGTACCAATTTGTACGTCATCCAATTTATTCAGGGATGCTTTTTGCGGCGCTTGGTTCAATGTTAGTAGGGGATTCATTTTGGCTTTTGTTTTTTGTATTGCTGGCAATTTATTTTGTTTATAGCTCAGGAATTGAAGATAATATTATGGCAGAAAAATTTCCGCAAGTTTATTCTGATTATAAAAAAAGAACAAAAGCATTTATTCCGTTTATATTTTAAATTATTGTAATGGTATATAATTAAACAGAAAGGTCGTAAGACACATAAAATATTATAAAATAAAAATTATGGTAGATTCTGTAATAAAAAAAGACGGAGCAAAATTTCCGTTTGATTCCAAAAAAATTGAATCAGCAATCGCGGCGGCGGCATCTGAAGCGGGGATTCCCGAAGAAGATGCGTTAATCACTGCCAAGAAAGTTTTAGATTTAGTTGTGACGGCGCTTGGAGATAAAAAAGAAGTTGCATCTGCAGATATAAAGAAAATGGTTCTTTCTGAACTTGATGTAATTGAGCCTGATATTGCAACGTCGTGGAGAAAATACGACGATTCAATGAGCAAGTAACTTTATTTTGTTTCAAACCACTTCTAAACGGAAGTGGTTTTTAACTATGTGTTGATAATATTTTATAGGTATGATAGTATCTTGATTGAGGGATTAGTAGCTCAAGATGTCGCGGTGGGGTTTTACGCCGACACTTGCTGCAATCTTGTAGTTTATTAATCCTGCAAAGCAGAGAGAAATTTCTGCCTTGCCTCAAGGGCGGATCGATCCCATGCAGATCGATTCCGCCCGCTTTTTTTACAGGAGCTACTCCATAAAAGTTATCCACAGTCTAACTGTTGACATCGTTGCTTGTTCTGATATGATGAAGGTGTAGACAAGCTTTAGAACATCAATCAGATTTTCAAATAGCGAGTCTACACAGCTCATTGACCGAACGATTCGGTACCCCGCCAACCCAAAATAAGGCTTCCTCTAGGAAGCGTTGTCAAAGGCCATTTACTTGGCCTTTTGCATTATAAAATTTTACTCCGCATTATGCGGTTTTTTTATTACCCTTCTAATAATGAAGGATGTTTGATATAATATACCAACGATTTAATTATTAAAAACTTCGGTTTAAGATATGAAAATTTTTATTGCGTCTGATCATCGGGGATATCTGTTAAAAGAAAAAATTAAACGGTGGCTGTTGGTTTGGAAATATCAAGTTGAGGATTTTGGCGCTTTTGAATTAAATCAAGAAGATGATTATCCTGATTTTATCTCCAAAGCCGCCCAAGCAGTTTCAAAAGATCCGGAAAACTCAAAAGGGATTATTTTGGGCGGCACCGGCGAAGGCGAAGCAATATTAGCAAATAAATATAAAGGAATCAGAGCAGCTTTGTATTATGGCGGACCGGAAGATATTATAAAATTATCACGTCAGCATAACGACGCTAATGTTTTGGCTTTAGGCGCGTCTTTCTTGGATGACGAAACCGTAAAGAACATGGTAAAGCTTTGGCTTGAAACAAAATTCAGCGAAGAAGAAAGGCATGTTCGCAGAGTTGGCAAGATAGCCGTAATCGAAAAAGAATTACAATAATAAACTCTGATGAATAAAACAGAAATAATAAACAAAGTTATCAAATATTTAGAGGATAATTTTAAAAATGAAACAACCGGTCATGATTTTTATCATTTCATAAGAGTTTGGAAATTGGCAAAATATATTTCCCAAAAGGAGGGTGGAGATATATTTATTGTTGAGCTGGGCGCTCTTCTTCACGATATAGCAGATTGGAAATTTAACGGTGGTACGAATGAGGTGGGCATCGAGAAGGCGAAAGTTTTACTAAAAGGTTTTAGCATTGATGAAAAAATAATCGATCAGGTTTGCTATATTATCGATAATATTTCTTTTAAAGGAGCCGGAGTTAAAAATAGTATGAATACTAAGGAGGGTATGATCGTACAAGATGCTGACAGAATAGACGCTATCGGTGCCATTGGAATTGCCAGAGTTTTTGCCTACGGCAGTAGCGCTAAAAGAGAGATATATAATCCGGATATAGAGCCAATGGTTCATAATTCCTTTGAAGAATATAAAAATAGCAAAGGAACATCAATAAACCATTTCTACGAAAAATTATTACTTTTAAAAGACAGATTGAATACCAAGACCGCAAAAAAGATTGCTCAGAAAAGGCACAAATTTATGGAAGAATATCTGAAAGAATTTTTCAAAGAATGGGAGGTTAAAATTTAAAAATATGATCAATAAAATTATTCCTGCCATATTAACGAAAGATATTGCAGATTTCAAAGATAAGATTGAGAAAATTAATGGATTAACTGATTTGGTTCAGGTTGATATAATGGACGGAAAATTTGTGAAAAATACTTCAATTGGTTTGGAAGACATTTTAATTGCAGGAATTAATGATAAAGTTTCTTTAGAAGTTCATTTGATGGTTTTAAAACCTGAATCGTATTTTACTCAATGTCAAAAGGTTGATGCCAAAAGAGTCATTTTCCATTTTGAGGCAGTTGATAACATAGAAGACATTCTAAAAATTGCTGAAAATTTTAATTTTGAGAAAGGCTTGGCGATAAACCCGGAAACCCCGATTGAAAAGATAAAGCCATATTTAAGTAAATTTAATTTAATTTTATTAATGTCGGTTAATCCGGGATTTCAGGGACAAGACTTTATTTTGGGAACTTTAGATAAAATAAAAGAATTAAAAAAAATGGCGCCGGATATAAAAATTGAAATTGATGGCGGGATTAATTCTGATAATATAAAAATGATAAGTG
>CAVXIE010000005.1:0-25707 GCA_963761865.1 Candidatus Staskawiczbacteria bacterium
GATAAATTAGAAAATAATTCTTCTGTTTTTGCATTATGGCTCGAGGGTTCTGATGCCAATGGTACAGTTGATCAATATTCGGATATCGATATTTGGGTAGATGTGAAAGATGGAGAAGAAGATAGTGTCTTTAACAAGATTCACGAGATATTGATAGGTCTCGGAGATTTAAATTTTTCTTATTCTATGAAGCACCCGAATCCCCAAATCCATCAGAAGGTCTTTCACCTTAAAAATACGCCAGAATCATTATTGGTTGATGTGTGCATCCAGAGTCATGGCAGGAATTTTGAGTTTACGAGGGGATTAGATGATGAGCCTAAAATAATTTTCGATAAAGGATCAATTAAGTTTAAAGATCTTGATCGGGAACAATTTCAAAAAGAACTTCAAGAAAGAATTGACCATATAAAACAAGTTTTTGCTCAAAAAATTCGCGTCCTGACGAAAGTTAAAAGAGGAGATTTTCTTGAGGCTTTGATGTATTACAATAAATGGATTATCGCACCACTTACTGAGCTTTTGCGTATACAGTATATTCCACGGAAAAAAGATTACCATTTTAAGCATGTGGGACGCGATTTGCCTAAAGAGGTGACTGAACAATTAGAAATTCTTTGCAGGGTTACATCGGTTAAGGATATTGAAAGGGGCGTAGTAGATGCAGAAAAACTTTTTAAAAAAACTTTAGATAAATTAAAAAATTAAGCTAGATAAATTATGGAAAATCAAAAATTAGTAGTTCAAAAATTAAAAGATTTAGCTAAATTAATTCGGTATTTTATTTTGACTTCAACGACAGAGGCTGGGTCTGGGCATCCAAGTTCGTCGCTTTCGGCGGTTGAACTTATGACGGTTTTGTTTTTCAACGATATTTTTAGTTTTGATTTAAATAATCCAAAGTTTGAAAACAATGACCGGTTGATATTTTCAAAAGGACACGCTTCGCCGCTTTTTTATTCTTTGTGGGCTGCTGCCGGGAAGTTAGCCAGGCAGAATTGATGACTTTGAGAAAGTTTGGCAGCAAGCTTGAAGGTCACCCGACGATGGCGTTTCCGTTTACCGAAGTGGCAACCGGATCGCTTGGACAAGGTTTATCGGTCGGAGTTGGAATGGCACTGAACGCGAAATATATTGATAAACTTTCGTATAAAACCTATGTGCTTTTGGGCGACAGCGAAATGGCAGAAGGCTCTTGCTTTGAAGCCATGCAAGTTGCAGCACATTATAAACTTAATAATCTTGTCGTAATTTTAGACGTTAATCGATTAGGTCAGCGTGGCGAAACAATGTATGGTTGGAATGTAGAAGATTATCAGAAAAGAATAGAAGCTTTTGGTTGGGAGACAATAACTGTTGACGGACATTCTATCCCAAAAATTATTTTAGCTTATAAAAAAGCAATCAAATCCAAGAAACCATTTATGATTATTGCCAAAACCATAAAAGGCAAAGGGGTAAGTATTATGGAAAATAAAGAAGGTTGGCACGGCAAAGTTCTTTCAAAAGAAGAATTGCAAGTTGCATTAAAAGAATTAGGGAATGTTGATAAACCGTTAATTGGTGAGATTCATCCAGTCAAATCCGCCGCGCAAAGCGCGGCGGTGTCCAACAAAGTTGGACAATTTGACCGGGTAAATTATTCAAAGGATAAACCAATCGCAACTCGAAAGGCTTACGGTAATGCTTTGGTCAGAATTTTTCCTAAATTTAATAATATGGTAGTTTTGGATGCAGAAGTTTCCAATTCAACTTTTGCTGAAACTTTTAAAAAAGTTTATCCTGATCATTTTTTTGAAATGTATATTGCCGAACAAAATATGGTTGGTACTGCTGTTGGATTTTCTAAAAGAAATAAAATTCCGTTTGTTTCAACTTTTTCAGCATTTTTTACCAGAGCTTTTGATCAAATAAGAATGGCAGAATATTCAAACGCAAATATTAAATTTGTCGGGTCTCATGCCGGTGTTTCTATCGGAGAAGACGGAGTTTCGCAAATGGGACTGGAAGATATCGCGATGTTTAGAACTTTATTAAATGGGGTTGTATTATATCCGTCAGACGCAATTTCGACAGAAAAATTAGTAGAAAAATCTGCAGAGTATAATGGAATTGTCTATATAAGAACAACAAGACAAGATACGCCAATTATTTATTCAAATAATGAAGAATTTTTAATCGGCGGCAGTAAAACTATTAAATCAAATGATAGAGATGTGGCAACAATTGTTGCGGCGGGAATTACGGTTCATGAAGCCGTTAAAGCTTACGAACAGCTGGCAAAAGAAAATATTTTTGTAAGAATTATTGATTTGTATAGTATTAAACCATTGGATGTAGATACATTAAAAAAAGCGGTTCATGAAACAAAAAATATTATTGTGGTTGAAGATCATTATGCTGAGGGCGGAATTGGAGAAGCGGTGATTGGATCATTGAAAAATGAAACTGACAAAATATATCATTTGGCTGTCAGAAAAATGCCAAAAAGCGGTAAGCCGGCCGAATTACTTGATTATGAAGAAATTTCTGCAGATGCTATTATTAAGAAAGTGAAGGAATTAATAAAATAAATTTATGGAAAACAGTAAAAAAGACAAGAAAAAAAGCGAAATAGTCATTTCTAAGGCGCAAATCGGGGATTTGCTTAAGGAATATTCAAAGGAGCATAATGTGTCTCCTGAAGAGGTCTCAAGTATTGTTGCAGAATTCGTTAAGGGGTTTGAATTTTTGAGTCATTACAAAAAAGCTGTAAGCATCTATGGTTCGGCCAAACTTAGTTTTGACAGCGATATTTATAAACAAGCCTGTCTTTTGTCCGGCTATCTTGCCAAAGACGGATTCGCAACAATCACCGGCGGAGGCCCGGGTATTATGGAAGCCGCTAATAAAGGCGCTTATGAAGCAGGAGGCAAATCGGTTGGCATAAACATAAAATTAAAACATAAACAAAAAGCTAATAAGTATGTAATTGAATCAAGAGAGTTCCAGCATTTTTATATAAGAAAAACGATGCTTTCGTTTGCGTCAAAAATTTACATTTTTTTCCCGGGAGGATTCGGAACGCTTGATGAACTTTTTGAAATGACAATGCTTGTGCAAACTGAAAAGCTTCCTAGAATTCCTATAATTTTGGTAGATAAGAATTATTGGAGTCCTTTGGTAAAATGGATTCAGGATTGTCTTTTTGAAAAAAATCATGCTATTGATAAAAAAGATTTAGAAATATTTTATTTGGTAGATAACGCCGACGAAGCCTATGAACTTATCAAAAAACTTATAAAAGAAAATAAAGTTCCATTTGAAACCAAATAATTTAAAAACTAAGATATTTTTGGATGGGGCAGATCCAAAGGAAACAAAAGAAACATTGGAAATGCTGGGGTTTTTAGATGGTCAAACAACTAACCCAACTTTAATCTCTAAAAATCCGAAAGCAAAAGAATTGATCGATTCTGGTAAAAAATCCACTGAAAAAGAGATTTGGGATTTTTATAGGCAAACCGCCGGTGAGATTTCAAAAATAATTTCTGATGGTTCCATATCTCTTGAAGTTTACTGTGATAGTAACACCACCGCCGACCAAATGATCGCAAAAGCCAGACAGCTATATTCTTGGATACCAAATGCGCATATTAAGTTGCCCGTGACAAAAGAAGGTTTAATGGCTGCAGAGCAGCTGGTAAAAGAAAATTTCAGAATCAATATGACTCTTTGTTTTTCTCAAGAACAGGCGGCGGCAGTATATAGCGCAACAAAAGGAGCAAAAAAAGGGCAGATTTTTGTTTCACCATTTATCGGCAGGCTTGACGACAGAGGCGAAAACGGAATGGATTTAATTGAAAATATTGTCAAAATGTATGAAAAAGGTGATGGTCATGTGGAAGTATTAACCGCCAGTGTCAGGAATATAAATCATTTTCTTTATGCGATTAAGCTTGGGTCAGACATTATCACTTGCCCATTTAAAATATTGAAAGAATGGTACGACTCAGGAATGTCGCTACCGGATAGTAGTTTTGTTTACCAAAAAGGTAATCTTAAAAAAATTAGTTATCAAAATTTAAATTTAGAGCGAAGTTGGCAAGATTTTAATATAAGCCACGAACTTACCGAAGCGGGAATTGAGCGTTTTTCAAGCGATTGGAACGCCTTGATTGATAAAAGTATATAAAACGACTTTTTGGTAAAAATGGTGAAACTATTGACATACTTGGTATTTGTATGGTATAAGCAATTATTAGTACGAACCTAAATTTTACACTGGAAGGAGTCTTCAAATGATCCCGTTGATACCAATTACCGAAAACCTACAGCCATTCATTGTAGGTATCTCGGCTCGAGTCGTCATTAACGGAACGGAGGTCTTGATTCCGTTCCCTGCTGGTATCGTCTTGGCGACAAGCGAAAACGATGCCAGGATTTAGGCTTTTGGGCGATGGAAAAATAGCCTGATAACACGTATCTTGCCGTGGGAGAAAGTCCCTTCTAATATTAGGCTAGCCGCCATCAAAAACGATTATGACTGGTAGCGCGTTCGGCACAATAGGGCAATAGGAAATCACTGAGTTTCTGGTTGCCCCCTTCTTTCAAATCATTAGCGAAGCAATTTAATCACTGACTACGTAAAATCATATTGATGGTAGATTTTCAGAATGACAAGTTTCACTATTTGTTAACGAATAGTATTAGTGATTTGAAAGAAGGGAAGCGTTTCTCTTTAAGAAGTTTTTTCAAGGAGGAAGATCATGTTTGAATGCATGGAAGCGGTTGGCGAGTTAGCTCAGCGGGCCTTGAAAGAGAATCGTTCTCTTTCAATCAGGCTCAGTACTGAGCTGATTAGCGAAGCCCGCGAATGGGTCAGTCGAAACGGCTGTAAATCTGTGAACAGGTTTACAGACGAAGAAGTCGTCGAGATTTATCTTGGCGATTAAAAGCGGATTGGATTTCGCTTTAAAAACAGGGGGCACGGATGCTTGCATTCTGCCCCTTTTCCTTTTTATTAATTATTTGATACAGTTTAATTATGGAAAATATATATGAGTTTGTGGTTATTGGCGGCGGACCGGCGGGCATGATGGCGGCCGGAAGGGCGGCGGAAAAAGGCAAGTCGGTTTTGTTGCTGGAAAAAAATGCAGGTTTGGGCAAAAAATTGCTTATTACCGGTGGCGGAAGGTGCAACCTGACAAATAATAAAACAGAAGTCAGGGAAATAGTTTCAAAATATAAAAATAATGACCAGTTTTTATTTTCGGCATTTGTGCAATTTGGAGTAAAAGAAACGCTTGAATTTTTTAATTCCAGGGGAATGGCAACCAAAGAAGAAAATGAAGGCAGGGTTTTTCCAGTTTCAGACAAAGCAGAATCTGTGTTTGAAGTTTTGGTAAACTATATGAAAAAGGGCGGCGTAGAGATAAAAACAAATGTTGAGGTTATCGGACTTTCGGTTGATCCGATTACGAAAAATATTACGATTGCCACCAAAAGCGGTGGGGGCTTTATTGCTACTGCTTGTATTCTTGCCACCGGCGGAACGTCGCGACCTGAAACCGGTTCAACCGGCGAAGGATTTAAATGGCTCAAAAATTTAGGACATACAATTATTAAAAATGATGTTGCGCTTGTTCCAGTTGCGTTAAGTGACGTTTGGGCCAAAAAAATGAGCGGAGTTGTTATCGATAATATCAAAATTACAACATTTCAGAACGGTCAAAAGCAGGAAAGTAAAATCGGTAAAATTTTATTCACTCATGTTGGCATCAGCGGACCAACGGTATTAAATATGAGCAAAGAAATTGGCGAGTTATTAAAATATGGAAAAGTTACTATTGAGTTGGATTTATTCCCAAAGAAAAATATCGCTGAGGTCAGAAAGCAATTACAGGAACTTTTGGCAAGCGAGAATAATAAAAAAATTAAAAATGTTTTAAGTAGAATTATTCCCGCAGGGCTTTGTGATGAGCTTTTGAAAATGGCCAATATTGACGGCGACACAAAAAATAATATGGTAAGTTCTGAATCAAGAAAAAAATTGTCGTTGTTAATGAAAGCAGTTCCGCTTAATGTGTCGCATCTATTGGGAGCCGATAAAGCCATTGTTTCTTCCGGAGGAGTAGATTTAAAAGAAGTGAATTTTAAAACAATGCAATCCAGGTTAATTCCAAATCTATATTTAATCGGTGATATGTTAAACATCGACCGCCCTTCCGGCGGTTACAGTTTACAGCTTTGCTGGACCACGGGTTTTGTAGCGGGGGATAATATCTAGTCAGAGGCAATGAAAGAGAATTATCTATAGACTAATACTTATTGAAATTTTTCGTCCTATTTAGTAGAGTTATCCACACTTCTTATGATGGTGATATTGGGACTAATTTAGTATAATAAAAATAAATAAAACTGAAAAAATATGGATGAAACAAATATTATAATCAATATTGGAGTATGGCCAGCTATTATAGCTACTTGTTCTCTGCTAGTTGCTCTTGGGGGGATAGTATGGAAGCTTAAGGGAGAAATTAGAGACACAATAGACGAAGGATTTAAACCAATTAAAGGGAATATGAAGTTTTTTAGTAAGGCAGCATCCACTGAAGTTTGATACAAGAGAATTGGAAAGTCTAAGCCCTCTTACTTTAACTGAATCAGGGGGAAAGCTAATTAAAGAATTGGGATTCGACAATATTTTTAAAGATAATTGTAATGATTTCTTTAACTTTATAAATGAACAGAAGCCAAGACTTAAGTACGACGTTGAACTTGCTGCTATAAAGTCGATATCAGTATTGTCGGAAAAAAGTTATATGGACTTTTTGAAGGTGTTTTTTTATAACAAGCCTGCTAGGAACCTCGAAAATACAGCACCAACTTTAGGTGTTTATATTAGAGATAAATACTTAGAGAAACATCCAGAAATAACCCATTAAATTATAAGGTAAAAACCGCCCATTGTTGGCGGTTTTTTATTTTATCTTTTCTCCTACTATTTACAAAGATCGAAAAATTAGTTAAGATACTAATATAATATTGAATTGAATACAATGCAGCGGAAAAAACAAATTGAAGAATTAATGGGCAATATTCAGTCTTTGAAACGAAAGATATTTTTTGGTGCGGCTTGTAGCGTGAAAGGTGGAATATTACTCCTTCGCAATGGTTTGTGCTTCATTATATTAATAAAAACGAAGGAGCGACTGTTAAGGAATTAGCCCAATCTCTTAGTATGACATCAAGTGCGGCAACTCAACTTATAGAAGCGTTGGTACAGAAAGGATATATCATAAGAAAAACCGGCACTGACGATAAACGAGAACTTAAGCTGATGCTTTCAGATAAAAGCAAAAAACATATGGAAGAACTCAGAAATAAGCGAATTGAAGAAATGGAACATATTTTCAATGTGTTAACCGATGAAGAATTTGAGTCTTATTGTGGCTTGTGCAACAAAGTTGCAGAAAGTTTAATGGTAAAAAAGTAATATGGAGAAAAAAAATATCCAACGAGAAAATATATCAACACCAAGCCTTTTCAGTTTAATCCCCAAATATAAAGGCATGATCATTTTGCTTACGGCGCTTACGGTGATTGCCAGCGCGCTGAGTATTTCGGTTCCAAAAATAATTTCAACCGCTATTGATAGCTATACAAATGGTAATTTTGTCATCACAAATTTAATCATAGAATTTGCCATTGTTGCATTTTTTATTTTCGTTTTTACCTATTTGCAAAATATTGTTCAGGTATATGCGTCCGAAAGGGTGGCCAGGGATATACGAAACGAAATTACGGCAAAAATATCGGTGCAGCCGTATGCGTACATAGAAAAAGCCACTCCCGCTAAACTGCTGACGAATTTGACTTCCGATGTTGATGCGGTAAAAACATTTGTATCAACGGCCGTTTCGGCTATTATTTCATCAATATTTTTAATTATCGGAGTATCAGTGTTGTTGATTATGATTGACTGGAAGCTGGCAATTTCAGTGCTTTTAGTAATGCCAATCATCGGGTTAATTTTCTTTTTTGTTCTAAAAAAAGTGCGAAAATTATTTATAAGATCGCAGGAGGCGATAGATTGGTTGAATAAAGTTATCAGCGAAAGTATTTTGGGGTCAGCGTTAATCCGTTTGCTTAATTCGCAAAAGCACGAAGACAAAAAATTTCTTGCTGCAAATAAAGAAGCAAAGAAAATCAGTTTAGAAATATTGGCGATGTTTTCAAGCCTTATTCCTTTTATTACTTTTTTTACCAACGTTGCAACTCTTATCATAGTTTTGCTGGGAGGACATTTTGTTATTCAAGGCTCAATGTCACTGGGAAATTTTACGGCATTTAACACCTATCTGGCAATTCTTATTTTTCCTATTATTATTCTTGGTTTTATGAGTAATATTATTGCTCAGGCGCAGGCTTCTTATGATCGTATTTTTCAAATATTAAGCGCGCCGGTTGAAAAAAAACTGGGGTTATTGAAAGCAGAAATTAAGGGCGATATTGAAGTAAAAAATGTGACGGTTAATTTTGGGCAAAAATCAGCGCTGAAAGATATTTCGTTTTTTGTGAAAGCTGGCAGTAAAACGGCGATTATCGGTCCGACGGCGGCGGGCAAAACCCAGCTATTATATCTGCTGACCGGACTTTTAGATCCGACGTCCGGCAAGATACTTTTTGACGGGAAGGACATTAATGAATACGACAAAGAAAGTTTGCATAGCCAGGTTGGGTTTGTTTTTCAGGACAGCGTCATGTTTAATTTGAGTTTGCGGGAAAACATTGCGTTCAGTAATATTGCCAGAGATGAAACTATTGAAAAGGCGATAAAAACAGCCGAGCTTTCAGATTTTATTGATGCGTTGCCTCAAGGACTTGATACCATAGTTTCAGAACGGGGAACCAGTCTTTCAGGCGGACAAAAGCAACGAATTATGCTTGCTCGTGCCTTGGCCTTAAATCCAAAAGTGTTGTTGTTGGATGATTTTACTGCCCGGGTTGATGCCAGAACAGAAAAAAAGATTCTGGAAAATATTTCAGAAAATTATCCGGAGCTGACGCTGATATCGGTTACCCAAAAAATTTATTCTATTGAACATTATGACCAGATTATTTTGCTGATGGAAGGGGAGCTGCTTGCTAAAGGAACTCACGAAGAGCTATTGGCGTCTTCACTTGAATATGATCAAATTTATCAATCACAAAGGTCTACCAATCAATATGAATTAAACAGCGAAGCATAATTTATATGAATTACTCCTTAAGTAAAACTGATATAGAAAAAGAAAAACAAAAAAGCGTGCTTGGTACCGCCGCAAAGCGCCTGGTGCCCTTAATGGCCGAAGAAAAACGTCCGGTAATTATTGCGATTATTGCCATATTTATTACTTCTATTGCTTCGCTGGTAGTGCCGATTATTATTGCTCATATTATTGATACCTATATTTCAGTGAAGGATTTTCACGGGGTTTTGCTTTACTCCGGGTTGTTGGCAATTATCTTTATTATCGGTCTTGTTTCAAACTATTTGCAGATAGTAAATATGGGAGGCGTCGGCAGAAGGTTATTGTTTAATTTGCGAAATAAAATATTCAGCAAGCTTCAGGAACTTCCGGTTGCTTTTTTTAATCAAAATAAAGCCGGCGATATTATTTCGCGTATCAACAATGATACCGATAAACTCAACCAATTTTTCTCACAGGCGCTGATGCAATTTTTCAGCAACATTATTTTAATTATAGGAACCGGCATTTTTATTTTGTTTATCAACGTTAAATTGGGGATTGTTGCCCTGGTGCCGGCAATTATTGCGCTGATTGCCACTCAACTGCTTAATCCGTGGGTAAAAAGAACCAGTTTGAAATCCCTCCGAACTTTAGGAAATATGAGCGCGGAAATACAGGAAAGCATTAACAATTTTAAAGTGATTGTCGCTTTTAACCGTTTGGATTATTTTAAAAACCGGTTTAAAGAGTCTAACCAGGAAAATTATTCAGCATCTGTTTCGGCCGGTGTGGCAAGCAACGTATTTAATCCTATTTATGTGCTGGCGTCATCGTTTGCCCAGCTTTTGGTGCTGGCCTACGGAATTTATTTGATCTCTCAAGGACATTTTACCGTCGGTTTGCTGGTTGGGTTTTTATTGTATGTGAACAATTTTTATACTCCATTGAGGCAGCTTGCTTCTGTGTGGCCGTCGCTTCAGCTTGCGCTTGCGGGATTAGACCGTATCTATGAAATTTTGGGACTGGAATCCAATATGAAAGTGATGGGTGGGGAAGAGAACGCGAAAGCGCTATCTGTGCCGTCTGCCATCGTTGAATTCAATAATGTGTCGTTTAGCTATGCGGAAGGCAAAGATGTATTAAAAAATATCAATTTTACTCTTGAAAAAGGAAAAACATATGCGCTTGTCGGGCCAACCGGCGGCGGAAAAACAACCACAGCGTCTTTAATGGCGCGTCTATATGATGCTACTAAGGGTGTGGTCTATTTAGAAGGTAAAGATATTCGTTCTTATGAACCGGATGAGCGCGCGAAAAAGATCGGTTTTATACTTCAAGAGCCATTTTTGTTTAACGGCACTGTTCGCGAAAATGTTTTATATGGGAATGGAGATTATGACCATTATACAAATGATGAATTGATAAAAATGCTGGAGAATGCAAATTTAACAAAACTGCTTGATAAGTTTCCCGAAGGCCTGGATACAAAAATTATTTCAAGCGGGGACGCGATAAGTTTGGGGCAGAAACAATTAATTGCATTTATTCGGGCAACCTTAAGAAATCCTGATATTTTAATTCTGGACGAAGCAACAGCAAACATTGATACGGTCACCGAACAATTGCTCGGTGAAATAATTAACCAACTGCCGGCAAAAACAACGAAGGTTATCATTGCTCATAGATTAAACACAATTGAAAATGCCGATGAAATATTCTTTGTAAACGGTGGAGAGATTGTCTTGGCCGGTTCTATGCAGCATGCGGTAGATATGTTATTGCATGGCAAGAGGGAAAGTTAATGTTAAATTTATGATATAATGAATAGTGTAAATTATAAAAATATAACTAAAAAATAAATATGACCATTCCTAAATTTTTGAAAAGAAAAAGTACTATCTGGATTGTGATAATTTTAATTATAATCATTGTCGCCGGATACTTTATCTTTTTTAATAAAAGTAATACAGGCTCTATCCAGACCGGTTTTGCGACCAAACAAAACTTACAGGAGACTGTTTTATCAACGGGCCAGGTTGTCAGCGGAACTGACCTTAATTTAAGTTTCCAAGGGAGTGGAGTTGTGCGGAGCATTTCAGTGAAAGAAGGAGATGTCGTGGAACAGGGCCAATTATTAGCTTCTCTTAATCAATCCTCGGCTCTCGCAAGTTTAACCTCGGCTCAGGGGTCTTTGGCTCAGGCTCAGGCGAATTACGAAAAACTCTTAGCCGGCGCAAATCCGCAAAGTATCCAATCAGTTCAAGATTCCATAGATTCCTCTAAACAAGATCTGGCTAATGCTTACAGCGGTTCAATGAATATTTTAAATAGCGCCGATACTGCTATTTATAATGCTTATAACGTCACTCTCTCAATTCAGAACAGTTATTTTGTTTCTCAGGATCCTCAGGGAATACAAGTTCAAAACAGTAAGAACGATATAAGTGACATATTACAGGGTAATCAGGGTTTTCTGACTTCAGCCGGAAATAGTATGGCTCCTGCCGATATTGATGAATCTGTTTTGCTGATGTTGAAAGGTCTAAATAATGTTTATAGCGATGTAAATAATGTAAGGGCGCAATGTGATTCAGGAATTTATTATTATAAAGTTACCGTCGCAGATAAAGCTTCTTTAGACTCGCAAAAAACATATATTAATAATGCGTTGACAAGCGTTACGGCTTTGCAGCAGAATATTGCTTCATTAAAATTGGCTCAGCAAAAAGCCGAGGATCAGCTGAGCTTAACAACTGCTCCGCCAACTCAGGCAGATATAGATTTAGCGAAAGCGCAAATTACTTCGGCTCAGGGTCAGGTTGATTCGGCTAAGGCGGTTTTAAGCAATTCTGTTATAATAGCTCCGGTTTCAGGCACAATTACTCAGGTTGATGTTAAAGTTGGCGAACAGGCTGCTCCATCTCAAGAGGTTATGATTTTGCAAAATATTGGAGACTTGCATGCCGAAGCCGATGTAAGTGAAGCGAATATCGCAAGTTTGCAAGTTGGACAGCCGATTGATTATACTTTTGATGCGTTGGGTCCGGATCAGCATTTTGTGGGGAAGGTTTTGACCATAAATCCTGCCTCAACTGTAATCTCGGGCGTCGTAGACTATTTGGTAAAAGGAACTTTAGACAATATTCCCGGTATTAAGCCCGGAATGACGGCTAATATGACTATTATGGTCGCTCAAAAGAATGATGCTTTGGCGGTTCCATCTACGGCGGTGATAAATAAAAACATCAAACAATATGTAAGGGTTATTGATGATGCTAAAAAATTAACTTATCACGAAGTTCAAGTGCAGACCGGCTTAGAGGCCGATGGAGGATTGGTTGAAATCACTTCAGGTCTAAATGATGGTCAGGAAATTGTAACTTACGTAAAACCGTAAATTCCAAATTTAAAATGAGTCTAATTGAAATAGAAAATTTAAAGAAAGATTATGTCAACGATCAGGTTATTACGCGTGTTTTGCATGATGTAAGTTTTAAAATAAACGAAGGCGAATTCGTGGCAATTATGGGGCCGTCCGGTTCTGGGAAATCAACTTTAATGCATATTTTAAGTTTCTTGGACCGGCCAACCGAAGGTTCATATAAATTTGAAGATAAGGACACGAAAGGTTTTGATGATGATTATTTGGCAAAGTTAAGAAATGAAAGGGTTGGTTTTGTTTTCCAGTCTTTTAATTTGTTGGCGCGGACAACAGTTTTAGACAATGTGAAATTGCCTTTAGTTTATAGCGCCAAAAAAGATTTTGATGCGTTGGCGGAAAAAGCTTTGGAATCGGTAGGAATGTCGCATAGGTTAAATTATTTTACCAATCAAATCTCCGGTGGAGAAAAACAGCGTGTGGCAATTGCCAGGGCTTTGGTAAATAATCCTGCGGTTATTTTTGCCGATGAGCCGACAGGAAACTTGGATTCAAAATCGGGTAACACGGTGATGCATATTTTGCAAAAACTAAATAATGACGGGCACACTATTATTTTAGTTACTCACGAAACCGACACCGCAAATCACGCCAAAAGAATCATCAGGATTAAAGACGGAAACATTATTTCGGATGAAAAGGTTATGCAAAGGACAATTGCGTCAACCGATAAAGATTTGGTGAAATAAAAATGGCATCCCTAAAAAATAAGGATGCCCCGAGAAAGTTTGTTAATCGCAATCTGGGCCATCTCCTTCGCAGCCTCCCACGATGTGCTTTAAATACCATCGCAAAGATTTGTGCGAATAGATGCCTGTACGCCAAGCGAGAATTGTGATAGCTAATGATAATGTAAATGTTGCTATCAGAAGGATTATCACAACCACGAGTTCTGCAACCATTTTCTCCTCCTTTCTGGTTTCATCATAGCATACTTGAAATAAATTTGTCAAATTACTATTAATCAAAACTTCATAGTTTCAAACGATGGATTTGATCGGCACCATCAAATTAGTTTTTAGAACTTTACTTGCCAGGAAGGGCAGGTCGTTTTTAACTATTTTGGGAATTGTAATTGGAGTTGCCGGTGTGATTATAATCATTGCATTAGGAGCCGGGGCTCAAAGTTTAATTTTGGGACAAGTTACAAAATTGGGTTCAAATCTTTTGTCGGTTCAGCCCGGAAAAAGCAGCAGTAACGGTCCGCCGTCTACCGTTTTTGGAATTACAGTTACAACTTTGGTAAATTCAGACACCGCTTCTTTAAGAAATTCTTCCCAGGTGCCGCATGCGGTTGCGGTTAATGCAATAGTCAGAGGATCGGCTTCAGTCACATGGCAAAATAAAGAAGTTGATACAAATTTTATGGGTACCGACAGTAATTATCCGAATGTGGTTGATTTTACAATGCAAGAAGGGCAGTTTTTTAGTCAGCAGCAAGATCAGGGGAGTGTCAGTGTTGTGGTGTTGGGTTCTACGGTTGCAACCGAGTTATTTGGTCAGAACTGGAGTTGATCCGGTTGGACAGGTGATAAAAGTTAGGAGCTCTTCGCAAACAAAAGCCGGCGGAATTCCTTTGCGGGTTATAGGAGTTATAGCTTCGCGCGGCAGTTCATTTTTTCAAGATAATGACGATCAAATTTTTTTGCCGCTGGCAATCGGCCAAGAGCAAATTCTTGGTATACATTATTTACAGGCTATAAACATAAAAGTTGATTCGGCGGATAATCTTTCGCAAACAACTGCTGATATCACAAGAATTTTAAAACAAAATCACCATGTGCTAGCTGATAAAGATATTGATTTTACTGTTTATAGCACCGCCGATGCAATTTCTATTTTAAGTACCATAACAAATGCTTTGCGATTATTTTTAACCGCCATGGCGGCAATTGCCTTAGTGGTTGGCGGTATCGGAATTTTAAATATTATGTTGGCGACGGTTGCCGAACGAACCAGAGAAATTGGTTTGAGAAAAGCAGTTGGCGCAACCAATATGGCAATAATGCGTCAGTTTTTACTGGAAGCGGGCACTTTAACTTTCTTGGGCGGAGTTATCGGAATTATTATCGGAACTGTAATTTCATTTTTAATTTCTTTGGTTATGAATCATTTAGGATATGATTGGGCGTTTGTGGTTTCATTGGTTTCTGTTTTATCCGCAGTCGGAGTTTCCATTTTAACCGGCGTAATTTTTGGCTTATACCCGGCGCTTAAAGCATCAAAATTAAATCCGATAGAAGCGTTGAGGTATGAGTAGCAAAATCCAAAGCACGAAATCCAAAATCCAAAACAAATTCTAAATTTAAAAGTTTAAAAATATGAAAATATATTTCGTAGCTCACTCGACAAGTAAGGATAATGAGGCGGAATTAGCATCTGGCTGGAATAACGTTGAGCTTTCCGAGTTAGGTATTAAACAATCAAAGGAGTTAGGAGATAGGTTTAAGGACATAAAAATAGATTTAATATGCTATTCCGATTTAAAGCGGGCAGTTGATACCGCAAAGATAGCCTTTGGCGATAAACTTCCAATTATTATTGATAAAAGATTGCGAGAGTTAAATTACGGCGATTTTACCGCAAAATCCAGTAAAATTGTAAGCTCAATGAAATATGAGGCGATAAAAAAGCCTTTTCCCAGCGGCGAGAGCTACGAGCAAGCAATGGTCAGATTGCATGAATTTTTATCATGAATTAAAAAATAAGTATCCCGATAAAATCATTTTAGTTGTCGGTCATCGCGCAACGCAATATGGTTTAGATACGTTAACCGGAAAAACGCTCGAACAATGTTTAGGCGTGCCGTTCAAATGGCAATCATACTGGGAATATAATTTTTAATTTTGACTTGTAATTTTGATTTTTGACTTTTGCATTTTGAATTTAATATCATGAACAGCAAAGCATTATCACAATCTATAAAGGCGCTAACCGCAAATCCTGTCAGGACGGTTTTGACGACTCTGGGAATTATGATCGGAATTGCAACCGTGATTACTGTGCTGTCAGCCGGAGCGGGATTTAAAAGTTTGATAAGCAACGAGGTTGCGTCTTTGGGCAATAACACTTTGTTTATTAAAACCAGGATTCCGCCTACCACAAAAAATCGCGCGGCTACAAATGCCCTAACTCCCGGAATTGCGGTTGGAATTACTACATTTGACCAAAGAGATTTGGATGATATTAAAAAGTTAAACAATGTGGTTAATGATTACGGAATGGTTACGGGAATGGCGGTCACAAGTTATAGAAACAATAATAAGAGTGCAATTTATTACGGTTCTTCGTACGAACGGTTTTTAATTGATCAACACCAACTTTCGGAAGGGAGATTTTATACTCAAGCCGAAGACGCCGGCGCTTCTCAGGTTGTAATTTTAGGAAGCAAGCTGGCAACAGATTTATTCGTGCAGGACGATGCGTTAGGAAAATTAGTGCGCGTCGGAAATTTAAATTTTTTGGTTATTGGAGTTTATAAATCTCAGGGCGGGGGAGATACCGGACCCGACGACGGTCTTTATATGCCATTAAAAACTGCTCAATATAAAATGCTGGGAATAAATTATATCACTGTTGGAGTTGTGCAATTGCAAAACACCAACCTGGCAGATGCTACTGCGGCGCAAATCAGCACGACTTTAATGCATAATCACAGTATAACAGACCCCGCCAAAGATGATTTTACCGTTGTTACCCAAGCGCAGGTTTTGGATATTTATAATACTATTTTTAACGGAATAACTATTTTGCTGATTTGCATTGCATCAATTTCTTTGGTTGTTGGCGGAGTTGGAATCATGAATATTATGTACGTTGTGGTTACTGAAAGAACCGCTGAAATCGGATTAAAAAAAGCGCTGGGGGCAAAATCTTCGGACATCTTAAAAGAATTTTTAATAGAATCAATTTTGGTTACGGTTTTGGGCGGGATCATAGGAATTTTAATGGGAACTTTGTTAAGCTGGTTGGTTTCCCTAATTGCCGACTATGCCGGATTAACCTGGGTGTTTACCGTTCCATTATCGTCAATTGTTATCGCAGTCGGAGTTTCCGCCGTAATAGGAATCACGTTCGGAGTTTTACCGGCAAGATCCGCAGCAAAACTGGATCCGATTGAAGCTCTGCGTTATGAGTAATGGTCAATTTAAAAATATGAAATTAAATAAAATAATTATTACGGTTTTGATTTTGATACTGGCGACGTTTATCATTTTTATAAACCAGTTTTTTATTTTAAATAAAGCTCATAGCACTTTTGAGAATTATTATTCTTTTAGGGGATGCGTTCAACTGTTAAACAAAACGGACAGTTACGGATTTTGCAAATTGTCTTCAGATAAAATTATTAAAATTGTTAAGTTCCAAAATAAATGGTATCTGGATGGAGATTTGCCTTGCGGATTTTTGTGTTTTTAACCGCCTTTTTCGTGGCGGTATTATTTTGTAATCTGTTTAGAAAGTTGTATAATTAAATGTCATAACTAAAATATAGATTCAAGGTAACATATGGTACAAATTATTTTTGCATTTTTAGCCGGGTTATTAACGATAGCGGCGCCGTGCACGCTGCCGCTTTTGCCGGTATTACTGGGAACTTCTTTTGGCAAGACAAATAAATTGCGTCCGGTGTTTATCGTGTTAGGATTTGTCATTGTTTTTACCATTGCCGCCGTTGTGTTGTCGCTTCTTGCGAAATACGCCGGACTCGATGCTGATGTAGTCAGAAATATCGGGATTTTTATTTTGGCAATTTTTGGGCTGCTCTTGATTTGGTCAAAACCGTTTGAACTTTTGGCGGTTAAGCTAACTCCGTTAATATCTAAAGTAAGTGTCAAAGTCGGCGTGGGGGATAAGGGAAACTTCAGTGCGCTTTTACTTGGCATGACATTAGGTTTGGTTTGGACTCCGTGCGCTGGTCCGGTGCTGGCATCTATTTTAACCTTGATTGCTCTACAAAAAGATTTACTGGCGGCTGCTATTTTACTTTTATTCTACTCTTTAGGCGTTGGAGTCCCGATGTTCATCATTGCGTATGGCGGACAATACATAAGTGAGAAGGTTTCTATTATCTCTAAGTATTCTGTTTTACTGCAGCAAATCTTCGGAGTGTTGATACTTTTGTTGGCTATCGCGATGTATTTTAATTATGATACAAAATTTTATTCATTAATATTTCAGTATTTTCCAATACTGAATCCACAATTATAGAAATTGCGAAAGCAATTTATATAATTAATCGCTCGGGATAAATGAAAATTTGTTTTCATTTATCCCTCGCTCATAATTATGAAAAAAATTTATATTTATATTTTCATTGCAGCGATTTTGATAGTTTCGGCCGGGATTTATGTTGATAACAGCACTAAAATTAACCTTGGACAAATCTCCCAATTACAAAATAAAAATTCAAATACGCCGACAAACGATGCTGTTACAAGTTTGGGAGATTACGGTCAAGCCCCGGATTTTAAAAAAGGAGATAATTGGCTAAATAGCCAGCCGCTTACGATTGCTGATTTAAAAGGAAAAGTTGTATTGATAGATTTTTGGACATTTTCTTGCATTAATTGCATACGCACGTTGCCGTATGTGACAAAATGGTATGATACCTATAAAAACGACGGATTAGTTGTTGTTGGAGTTCATACTCCTGAGTTTGCTTTTGAGCACGATGCCAATAATGTACAGAATGCAATTTCACAGTTTAATATTCATTATCCTGTGGTGCAGGATAATGATTATGCTATCTGGACTTCTTATGGAAACGAATACTGGCCGGCAGAATATCTGATAAATCAGAAAGGCGAAATTGTTGAAGAGCATTTTGGAGAAGGTAATTATGATAAAACTGAAAATGACATACGATATTTGCTTGGAATGAGCGCGGCTGATGTTAAGATTAATCCTGATAATTTAAATCAAATCGGTTCTTCTGAAATGTATTTTGGCACTGATCGGCTGCAAAATCTGGATTCAAACCAGTCTTTCTCGTTTACGCCAAAAAATTATACTGTCAACCAAAATCCGTCGCTCAATAATTTCAGTCTCGGCGGCAGTTGGCAATTTTCAGGGAAAAGTGTTCAGTTGGTGGGCAATAGAGGACAGATTAATCTAAAATTTCATTCCGGTAAATTATATATGGTTGCCGCGAGTCAAAGTCCCGCAACGTTACATGTAACCGTTGATGGCAAACAGCAGCCGGATGTGACTGTCCAGGCATCAAAATTATACACAATATTTAATTCACAAGATTATTCAGATCATTTAGTGCAAATAAATATCAGCCAGCCGGGTTTTGAGGCGTTTACTTTTACTTTTGGTTAATATGGCGTACGAAGAAATTGTTGCAAAATTAAAATCGCTGGAAAATCCGAAAAACATTGTCGGGATGGCGAGGTTTGGAATAAAGCCCAGAACGAAAGTTTTAGGCATACCAATTCCCGAGCTAAGAAAGCTGGCAAAATCAATTGGAAAAAATAACGAATTAGCGCAAAAACTTTGGAATTCAAACATTCACGAAGCCAGAATTTTGGCGGGCTTTATTGCTGAACCGGAAAAAATTACTTTAACGCAATTTAAAACATGGGTGAAGGGGTTTGATTCTTGGGATGTTGTTGATCAGGTTTGCAGCGCGGCGCTGGATAAAACAAAATTTGTTCCCAAAATTATTTTTGAACTTGCCAAAAGGAAAAAAGAATTTGAAAAAAGAACCGCATTTACTTTGATTTGCTGCCTGACTGTTCACGACAAAAAAATGCCAGATAAAGAATTCATAAAATTTTTTCCTATTATAAAAAAAGCCTCAACCGATGAAAGAAATTTTGTTAAAAAAGCGGTAAACTGGGCATTGAGACAAATCGGTAAGCGGAATAAAAATCTCAACGCAAAAGCGATAAAACTTGCAAAAGAAATTCAAAAGATTGAATCAAAATCGGCCAGATGGATAGCCGGCGATGCGATTAGAGAGCTGACAAGTGAAAAGGTGCAAAATAAATTGTAGCTGTTTTGTGTTTTATTTTTTCCAGTTCTTTTACAGGGAGGCGGACGATGAAACCTTGGGGGAAGAAACGCATTGAAAAGAAGTATGGCGAAATTGGAGTGATTGTCTTGCAAGCCTATCGGGCGGAAGAAGACAGAATTAAAAACTGGGGCAACAGATTGCCGTCAAAAAAAGATTTGTACTGTCTTGCCGTCAGGTGGTTAAAGCGATGGAAAAAAGAAGGCAAAAGATTTGGCCTTAATGGGGACATTATGAAAATGTCCAACAGTTTGTGTCAAGAATTTGTCAGAAGAAGTTTTTGGCCGTTTCATGTTGCGACTGGTCTTGTCACAAAGTCGGCAATTGAATTCATCGCCAGGCGTATCAACTTGGGAATTAGTGAGATTATTGACGGCGTTGACTGCGGTGTTGATACCGAAGAATCTTCCGCAAATTGACGGGCCTGCTCGTTAAACCAAAAAGCGTATCATTCTCACCATTTGATACGCTTATTTTTTTTCAGACAGTCGCTTTTTGGACAATTTTTTAGTATACTTTGAATTACGAAATGATTTCGATATATTTGCGAGGTAATTTTTCCGATGACGAAGGAAAAATATTAAAACGTAGCTTCGCTTACGTTTTAATATTTTTACACAGCCAGCGGGAAAATTAGTCGCAAAGAGACGAAACTTTTCACTTTCAAAGAGTCATTTCGTAATTCAAAGTATTATAAAAATATGAAAAGATTTAATTTGTTATTGTTTTTAATTCTAACCGCTGCTGCCCTTCCATTGCAGATTAAAGCTCAAGATGTACCTCAGCAAAATCCAACCATAGTGAAGGCAAGGGTCACAGAAATAGTAAACACGGGAATGGAAAACGAAAATCCCTTTAGTAGTTCAGGTCAAGCGGTTGGGAATACGCCAACCCAAGATATTAAGGTCATAATACTGGAGGGCAAGGATGCTGGCAAAACAGTGGAACTAACCAATGACTACGTTATGTTAAAAGCTGGTGATGATTTTTATTTAAGTGAAACGCCTCAATCAGATGGTGCGGTTCAATATAGTGTCAGCGCTCCCTACAGAATAAATTCATTATTGATATTTCTGTTTATATTTTTAATTCTTGTGTTTCTATTTGGCGGTATGCAAGGAATGCGAGGTTTAATAAGTCTGGGCGGCAGTTTTGTGTTAATTATATTTGTTCTTATTCCAAGTATTTTGAATGGATTTTCTCCGATTATCGCAAGTCTGGCGATTGCGTCACTGATTATTATTTTCGGTTCTTATATCACCCATGGATTTAACAAAACAACTACGGCGGCGGTTCTGGGAATGATTATTACGGTCATTATCACCGGCGGATTAACGTATTATGCGATCCATGCAACATATCTTACGGGATCAGACGAAAATGCGATGTATTTGAATATTAATAGCCAGGGAAATATTGATCTTATCGGTTTACTGTTCGGCGGCATTATGATTGGGTTGCTTGGAGTTTTATACGATGTTGCAATAAGTCAGGCGATATCAGTTGAAGAATTGCACGAAGTTGCGCCCCATTTAAGCCGGTGGACTATTTATAAGCGGGCAATCAGAATTGGAAAAGAGCACATCGGGGCATTGGTCGGCACACTGGCAATTGCGTACGCCGGAGTTGCATTACCGCTGATTCTTCTGTATTCAAAAAACGGCGCATCATTACTTGTTACCATAAATCAGGAACTGTTTGCCACAGAAATTATCAGAATTCTTATTTCCAGTATCGGGTTAATTCTTGCAGTTCCAATTACCACGGTGCTTGCCATATATATCGTAATCAAAAAGAGAGAAGAGAATTTAGATGGAGCAATGATAAAAGATGAGGAGGAAAAATTAGAGCATGCAAGCCATCTGCATTAACCGGACATCAGGGCTTAGCGGCCCTGATTTCGTTTCCTATTGACAATGCAACTGAGTTGCATTAAGATGGATATATGAGCAATAGAAAAACTAATAGTTCAACATCAAAGAGCAAAAAACACCGATTCAGCGCTGTCAGAAATTTCATTTTAGATGTAATGGGGGGAAATGACAAACCTCTTGCGGTTTCTGATTTGCAGGAATTGATTAAAAAAGAAAAGGTATCTGCAAACAAGGTCACGTTGTACCGTGAACTGGATTTTTTGAAAATGAATAATGTAATTCAGGAAGTGTATTTAGGAGATAATAAAAAATACTATGAATTATCATCCAGAAGCCATCATCATCATGTTATCTGTGTAAAATGCAAAAAGACAAATGACTTTATCGTTAATGAAAATAAAAATTTAATAAATAAAGCATTAAAACAAGCTGGAGATTTTGCAAAAATTACAAATCATTCTTTTGAATTTTTTGGCGTTTGCAAATCTTGCGCATCATAATGAATAAAAAAAATATTATTATTGCGATCGTTGGCATACTTATTGTTGTTGCGGGGATTTACTTCATAGTTTCAAATCATCCCATTAAGAGTAATAATGTATCTAGCACCAATACCATACAAATAGTTGCCGCTGAAAATTTTTGGGGGAGCTTAATCTCCCAACTTGGCGGAAACCGTGTAAATGTGACAAGTATCGTCTCTGATCCAAATGCTGATCCTCACGAATATGAAAGCGACACCAACGATGCCAGGTTATTTGCTACCGCTAATTATGTTGTTCTTAATGGTGCAGGATATGACAGCTGGGCTGACAATCTTTTAAGCGCTAACTCAAATCCAAACCAAAAAGTATTAAAAGTGGCTAATTTGCTTGGAAAAAAAGAGGGAGATAACCCGCATTTTTGGTATAATCCCGATTACGTCAATCAGGTTATCGCCAAAATGGAAACTGATCTTATTGTCATAGATCCAAGCAATGCGTCTTACTATAAAACACAATATACTGCACTCCAAGCTGCGCTCGCCCCTTACCAAAACAGAATTGCCTCAATTAAAAAACAGTTCGGCGGCACTAAAGTGGCATGCACCGAAGACATTTTTGTTTATCTTGGAGATTCAACCGGACTTGATCTTGTTTCTCCGCCAGCCTTTATTCAAGCAGTCGGAGAAGCCAATGACCCGCCAACGCAAAGTATTGTGGAATTCCAAAACCAGTTAAAAAACAAAGAGCCAAAGATGTTAGTGTACAATGAACAGACAGTCACACCGGTCACCGAAAGCATAAAGAAATTAGCCGGCGACGAGGGAATACCGGTAGTTGGAATTACCGAAACCATTCAACCGCCTGACACCTCTTTCCAAGATTGGATGAATGCAGAATTGATTGGTATTGAAAATGCATTAAACACCGGTGCACTTGGAAAATAGAGAATAAAAATCTGTATTATTTGCGTCGTTTGCCCATGAAAGTACTATGACGCTTTCATGAGCTGCACTATCCTCAGTAATAATTATGGAAAATAATATTGTTATTAATGTTAACAATCTTGCCGCAGGATATGGTTCTCGTATGGTATGGCAAGATGCAAACTTTTCAATTAAGAGAGGTGAGTTTGTTGCCGTCCTTGGCCCTAACGGAGCGGGGAAAACCACATTATTCCGCCTACTTCTTGGATTAGTAAAACCAATCAGCGGCAAAATACAACTCCTTGGTGCTTCCCCTAAAAAAGGTAATAGAAAAATCGGATATGTACCCCAGCGTCATCCCATTGATAGTGAGACTAACATTGCCACCGTTGAATTTGTGCGACTCGGATTGGATGGAGACCGCTGGGGAATAAGTTTTTCTAAAGAAAGCGCCATTGCAGCTTATGAGGCACTTAAGTTAGTAGGAGGTGAGGAGTTAGCGTACCGCCCACTTGGCGTGTTATCCGGCGGAGAGTTGCAGCGTGTTTTTTTAGCGCAGGCGCTGATTGGCAACCCTGATTTGCTTTTGCTCGATGAACCGCTTGCTAATCTTGATATCCGCCGTGAAGGTGAATTTGTAAAACTCATTAAACATATTGTAGTATCTCGCAACATTACGGTTCTTCTTATTGCCCACAATATTAATCCTCTTTTATCGGTATTGGATAAAGTTATTTATATTGCCAATAACAAAGTTACCATTGGTAATTCTGAGGACGTATTAAATTCAAAAACGTTAAGTAATCTTTACGATGCCCCCATTGAAGTATTGCGCGATTCTTATGGTAGGGTCGCCATCGTAGGCACTGAAGAAGATCATCATCATGAATAGTCTTACATTCAGCGTTAATATTATCAGTGATCTGCAAGCAATGCTGCAATATGATTTTATGTTGCATGCATTTGAGGCCGGCACCATGGTTGCCATTGTAGCGGGTATGATCGGCTACTTTGTAGTACTGCGGCGCTCGTCATTTGCGGCGCATGCCCTTTCTCATGCGGGGTTTACCGGGGCGGCTGGAGCAGTGCTTATAGGGATTAACCCTTTGATAGGATTGATGACATTTACCAGCGGCGGCGCAGTATTTATGGCGTTGCTTGGGAAAAGGGCCGCCAGCCGCGATGTTCAAATTGGTACGGTGCTGGCTTTTATGCTTGGCCTTGGACTCTTATTTTTGACGTTTTATAAAGGCTACGCAACGGCCGTGTATTCACTTTTGTTTGGTGAGATTTTAGGCATTAGCCAGGGAGCGGTCATTACAACCTATATAACCGGAATCATACTTTTTATTGTCATGGCAATTATTTACCGGCCACTGCTTTTTTCTTCATTGGATGAAGATTGTGCTGAAGCCAAAGGGGTGCCAATTTTTTGGCTGGGCATGGTATTTATGATTCTTGTAGCAATTGCAACTTCAGTTGCCGTACAAGTAGTCGGAGTACTTTTAATTTTCTCACTCATGGTGACACCGGCCGCTATCGCGGAGCGGTTGGCGTCAAAACCGGTGCAAGGAATAATTATTTCTGTTACTGTTGCGGTATTGGCGACATGGGTCGGGTTATTTGTTTCTTTCTATCTGCCATATCCGGTGAGCTTTTTTATAACGGCTATCGTATTTACCATTTATATTTTCGTGAGGTTAGCGCCGTACCTTAGAAAAAGTTTAAGTTTTATTTTTCATTAAAGGTATTGACAGATAATCATTATAATGATACAATCAAACCGTAGTAAAGATAGCACATTTACATTTAAAAATACTTGCTTTTTGCCACACTGGAAAGGGATTTAACAAAAAAATAATTTTCTAGTGTGGCAAAAAAAGTCACAAAAACGCTGATGTAGTCTTTTCGCACGGTGCGGAAAAGATAAAAGTCGGCAAAACAGAAAGGTTTGGTGTCCTATGAGTAAGGTCGTATCGCGCGGTCAGGCTCTTGAGGTTTCCAGCCGGTTTGCGGCGCAAATTGACTGGGATCAACTCGACGGTCAGAAGCTTCAGGACGAAGTGATCAATCTGTCGCCGGAAGAATTCGGTCGCAGGTTCACTGCGTTTTTGAAAGCCGGCGCGAGGTTCGTCTTTGGCGGACTCAAGATTGCCTGCGCCAAGTTCGACCTCGTCAAGTTCTTCGACAACGAAAACTGGACCTTTTGGAAGGGTCCGAAAGACGGCAATGGCCTGAATGGCGAGGAAGAACGCGACAGAGTGTCTTTGTCCCTTACGGAAGTGGACTTCGAGAAGACGGATTTTCTCACTTGTCTGGAGAAGGGCGAAAGCTCTATCACCGGCGAGGAGAAACTCATTCGCCTCAAGAAGCTGAGTCGTCCGCTCTACGGAGCCAATCAGTTCCTTGGTCTCTGGGAGGATTACCAGAAGAACAAGGCTGCGAGCGTGCTTGAGAGACTGTGCCAGCAGAAGGGCATTACCTATATCGATTTCTTCGGTGATATCCTTCGCGGTCCGGGCGGCGGTCGCTGCGTGCTGTATCTTTATCGCTCTGGTGATGGTTCGTGGGGCTGGGGCTGCGGCTGGCTCGGCGGTGACTGGGGTGTTCGCGATTTCGCCGCGGTCGCCCAGCAAGTATCAAAATAGTCCTTGGAACTTGAGTTTTTGCTCTTGTCCTTTGGACTTTTGCCCTTTGCATTTCGTCACAGATTTGCAACGGGCAGTTTTTTTGTATAAAATATAAATGGT